>JAZUHY010000116.1:0-38056 GCA_045641985.1 Candidatus Cryptobacteroides sp. | reverse complement strand
AATTGCCTTGAATTTGCCGCCCACGGCAGTTGCTTCCCCGTCCTCTGCCGTAAAGCTCGCCTTTGTGGCATCGTCCTTAGGAGTTGCAGTGTAAGTCTTTCCGTTGATGCTGATTTTGTCTGCTGACGTCCAGTTTACCTTAACCCCATCGGTAAGAGTGGTCTTTGTGAGGCTCTGTTCGATGGTAGCAGTGAAGGTATTGGCTCCGCCATTGATTCCGTTCTGTAACTCGGGAAGGCTTTCCTTCTGGCAGGATACAGAGAGAAGGAGCGCTGATGCAGCGGCTATAGCCGCGATGATGATGTTCTTTTTCATTTCCTTGTCCTCCAAAGTTTAAAACCAGTCAGGGGTTTCATTCTCATACTGTTGAGTTCCATTTCCGCTGACGCAGATGACCCTCTGCACCGAGGTCTCTATGACCTTCACGCTCGCAGGAACGTAAGCCTTACGCTCCTGTGGTTCTTTGTTTTTGATGTCTTGTTTCATTCTGTATGATTGTTTTGTTTTTGTCTGGATACAATAAGAGACTTCCGCCCGATATTCCCGGAATGGATTTCAGACGGAAGTGTTGCTATTATATGTTAAATCGTTGATTGTCAGGCAAGTACCCCCCCTAACGTAAAGGCAGAGAGGACGTCGCTAATGAAATATGAGGTGAATAATCCCATCAGCATACAAAGTAACCGATTTTTGAACGAAAATGCAATATTCGGATTTCAGTTTCCGAGCATATTTTGGGAGCAAAACGTACATCGGTATTGGATGGAAAAGCTTACGTTGTATGAAATTTTCAAAAAAAGAGGCCCGGCGAACGAAACCATCCGGCCGGACCTCTTCATCAAATTTCTTTATGACATTTGTCAGGATTCAAGGCATTACTGCTCGTCAGGCTGGTCGTTGCCTCCGCCATAGTCGGGCTGAGGGCCTCCCTGCTGGCCTGCTCCCGGATTGAATCCGGCACCGGCATTGGGGTCGAATCCCTGTCCGCCCGGCTGGCCTGCGCCACCCTGTGCAGCCTTTGCCATATCTTCGGATGCGGCGTGCCATGCGGCTTCCAGATCCGCTGTATATTTCTCGATATCGGCGAGATTCTGATTCTTCACGGCCTCCTTGAGAGGATTCAGAGCGGCTTCGATGGCCGATTTCTTGTCTGCAGGAATCTTGTCGCCGTAATCCTTGAGATTCTTCTCGCTCTGGAACACCATAGCGTCCGCATTGTTGATCTTGTCAACGCGCTCCTTCTCAATCTTGTCGGCTTCCTCGTTCGCCTTGGCCTCGTCGCGCATACGCTGGATTTCATCGTCCGAGAGTCCGCTGGACGCCTCGATGCGGATGTGCTGCTCCTTGCCGGTAGCCTTGTCCTTTGCGCTCACGCTGAGGATACCGTTGGTATCGATATCGAAGCTCACTTCGATCTGAGGTATTCCACGGGGAGCCGGTGCGATGCCGTCAAGATGGAAGACGCCGATCTGCTTGTTGTCCTTGGCCATAGGGCGCTCTCCCTGAAGCACGCGGATCTCAACTGAAGGCTGATTGTCAGCGGCCGTGGAGAATACCTGATCCTTGTGGACGGGGATGGTGGTATTGGACTCGATGAGTTTTGTCATCACTCCGCCGAGTGTCTCGATTCCGAGAGAAAGAGGAGTAACGTCAAGAAGGAGGACATCCTTCACGTCACCGGCAAGCACACCACCCTGGATTGCGGCGCCGATGGCAACCACCTCGTCGGGGTTGACGCTCTTGTTGGGCTCCTTGCCGAAGAACTGCTTCACCATCTCCTGGACCTTGGGGATACGTGTGGAACCTCCCACAAGAAGCACCTCATCAATCTGTGAGGGGCTGAGCTTGGCATCCTCTAGAGCCTTGCGGCAAGGCTCGATGCTGCGGCGGAAGAGATCGTCGCACAGAGCCTCGAACTTGGCTCGTGTGAGAGTCTTCACGAGATGTTTGGGCATTCCGTCAACCGCAGTGATATAGGGCAGGTTGATTTCTGCGCTTGCCGCATTTGACAATTCTATCTTCGCCTTCTCGGCGGCCTCCTTGAGCCTCTGGAGTGCCATCGGGTCCTTCTTGAGGTCAAGTCCGCTGTTCTCTGAAGAGAATTCGCCTGCAAGCCAGTCGATGATGGCCTGATCAAAGTCGTCACCACCGAGATGGGTGTCGCCGTTGGTTGACTTCACTTCAAAAACACCGTCCCCGAGTTCGAGGATAGAGATATCGAAGGTGCCGCCGCCAAGGTCATAGACAGCCACTTTCATATTCTTGTTCTTCTTGTCGAGGCCGTATGCAAGGGCGGCTGCCGTGGGCTCGTTGATGATTCGCTTCACATCGAGTCCGGCAATCTTTCCGGCTTCCTTCGTAGCCTGACGCTGAGAGTCGCTGAAGTATGCGGGCACCGTGATGACGGCCTCCGTGACATCCTGGCGGAGATAATCCTCGGCGATTTTCTTCATCTTCTGAAGAATGATTGCGGAAATCTCCTGAGGAGAATAGAGTTTCCCGTTGATGTCCACACGGGGGGTGTTGTTTTCTCCGCGGGCAACTTTATAAGGCACGCGGCTGACTTCCCTGCTCACCTGGTCATAGGTTTCGCCCATAAATCTCTTGATGGAGAAAATGGTGTTGGCGGGATTGGTGATGGCCTGGCGCTTGGCCGGATTGCCGACTTTGCGCTCACCGCCATCGGTGAATGCCACTACTGACGGAGTGGTGCGGGCACCTTCGTCATTGATGATAACGGTAGGCTGGTTGCCTTCCATAACGGAAACACAAGAGTTGGTGGTTCCGAGGTCAATTCCTATAATCTTTCCCATATTGCTTTTGAATTTTATTATTTATCAATCACTGTCACTCATTGCGACGACTCTCCTACAGCCAATCCTATGCCATTCACATTTTTCTGACAAATTGGCAGAATCAGCACAGCGGGCATCCCGATTCGCGGCTTTTTTGTTATTTTTGTCAGTGACAAAAAACATTTCGGGATGTACAGAAACCTGTCGGAGGAAGAGTTCAATGACCTGCAGCGGCGCATTGTATATGAAGACAACCACCTGCTGGTCGTAAACAAGAAAAGCGGTGAGATTACCCAAGGAGACAAAACCGGAGACGAATGTCTGGCCGAGGTCTACAAGGCATTCATTGCCCGGAGGGACGGAAAGCCGGGGCAGGTCTTTCTGGGAATACCTCACAGACTGGACAGGCCGGTGTGCGGGCTCGTCATTCTTGCAAAAACATCAAAGGCACTGGAGAGAATGAGCGGAATGTTCCGCAACGGTGACGTCCACAAGACATACTGGGCCCTGTGCTGCGGGAAACCGTCCAGTCCGGAAGGCTTGCTTGAGGACTGGATGGTCAGGAACGAGAAGCAGAACAAGAGCTACATCGTAAAGCAGGCGGGCGGCAACGGAAGCGGTGCAAAACTGGCCCGGCTTAAATACAGATTCCTGCAGAGCACCGACAGGTACCATCTTCTGGAGGTGGAACTTCTGACAGGAAGGCATCACCAGATCCGCTGCCAGCTCAGCCATATCGGATGTCCTGTCAAGGGTGATCTCAAATATGGCGCTCCCCGTTCCAATCCGGACGGAGGAATCTGCCTGCAATCCCACGCAGTCGCATTTCTGCATCCTGTCAGGAAAACGGAAATCCGACTGTCGGTAAGCGTGCCCGACAGCTGGAGGGGAGTCACCCCCTGATGCAATTCTTGCTGAAAGAGCCCGGGGTGTCATTCATATTTGCCCGGAATGCCACAGTATAGGTTACCGTGGAATGGAAGCCGCTCATCTGGGCAAGCTCCATAACGGAGAGACGCGGATCCTTCTTTATGAGTTCGACAGAATATTTGACCCTGTAGTAATTCACAAACTGCTTGAAATTCCGTCCGGAATAGTAATTCACGACTTTGGACAGGTAGGTTTTGTTCGAAAACATCATCCGCGCACATTTCGAAAGGTCGAAACCCTCTTCGAGATAAGGCTTCTTCTCCTCCATATAGGCAATCAGCCTCGAATACATCGCGCTCATCCTCATATCCTCGTCGCAGAGTGCCAGTGTATTTGTCCTCAGATCCCCCTTGATTATGTTCCGCAGGCATTCTTCTCTGCTTCTGCGAAGGACTACCAGACGCCCGGAATATACGACATAATACTGGGCCGCCAGCAAAGCTGCGGCAAATACGGCCGGAATCCAACCCGGACAGAACATACAATAAAGACATAGAAACGTCACGGCAGCCGTTCTGATGAGCAGAGTCATTTCCTCCACACGGAATATCGGAGCGTCATTCCTGAAAAGGACCCGGAAGTTGTCGGACCTTCGCAATACCCTCCATATCAGATTGAGAAGCAGTACCGCTGATGCGGGAATGACAGGGGGTATTTCCCTCAGCAGAAATTCCGACAACATCACGAGAACGGTCATCAGTACAGACCAGGCCAGTGCCGGCCCCGATTTCTCATCGGACATAGGATAGAGCAGAAGAATGAAATTCCCGACGAGAAGAGCCGGAATCAGAACCTGAACCGTTAGCGTCCCCTGTACGCACAACGATGGAACAAGGAACAAAAGGAGCGTGGACAACACGGCTCCGAGCCGCATTATCCTTCGAAAAGAAATTTTTGTCTTCATAAATTGTTAAGTAAATTTGGCGAAGATAAAACTTAACCACCACCTGATTCAAATTCAGGCAGTGGTTTGTTCTCAAAAATTTCCAAAATGGAATAAATTATTTCTTTCTTCCCGACTTGATATTGTCAAAGCCCTTCCCGTACACGCCTGTAACTGACGATACGGACAGAAAAGCCTCGGGGTCAATGGACTTCACATACCTCAAAAGAATATTCAAATCTGTCTTTCGGGTAATGACCATAAGGACCTCGGTATTCTCCTTGGTGTACCATCCTTTTCCATCCAGCACCGTAACTCCGCGATGCATCTCATTTGAAATGACATCCGCAATCTCCGCGAATTTCTTGGAGAGGATAAAGAGCTGAACCGACTGCTTGGAACCGGAAAGATAAAGATCCAGCACAGTGCTCACAAGCACAACGTATATGAAACCATATACAACAGTGGTTATCTTCTCCGTGAAAGGGACAAGGCCGCCCGTCTGGGTATATGACGGGACAAGCAGAGATGAAGTGATGATGAATGTATCCATCCACAGTATCATCCTGCCCGGCGATACGTTTCTGTATTTGTTGACTATCAAGGCAATGATGTCGGTACCCCCGGTGCTACCCCCCTGACTGAAGGTTATTCCCATACTGATACCCACAAGAATTGCTCCCATAAGGGTACTCATCAGTTTTCCGTTTTCAATGGCGAGTTTCTGGATTATGTCAACAGGAATCAGTGACTGGCCGATATTGAGGCCTATGGACGCCAGGACAATGGCGTAAACCGTCTTGCCGCCGAAAGACTTGCCGAGAATGAAAAATGCCAGAACAAGCAGAATCGCATTCAACGCAAAATACGTACTTCCTATTTTAACGGCCCCGCCGGTAGCATACTGGACTATGGATGCAATACCGGTGACCCCGCCGCCAATCAGATTATTGGGCACAAGAAATATACTCCACCCAAGGACGTACATTGCGATACCTATCAATATCACTATGTATTCCTTTATTTCTACGAGCAATGATTTCCTCTTGGGTTCCATTTCAGTTTTTCTTTGATTTCTTTATTCCGGTCTTTATTTCCTCGAATCCCTCACCATACACATTGTTGGTCGTGGATACCGACATAAATGCCCTGGGGTCAATCTCCTTTATGGCCTTTGACAGCAAAGGCAGCTGTTTCCTGTTTATGAGTATAAGAAGCACGTTCTTGTCCTTACGGGTGTACCAGCCTCTGGCCTTGAGTACAGTGACGCCGCGATCCAGAGCATTGATTATGTAATCGGCTATCTCTTCGTATTTGTCCGAAAACACCATCAACTGATAAGAGGAACGTTTTCCGCCCACAATGAAATCTATCATCATCGAGAAGGTTATCAATTCCTCGATGCCATAACACATATCCGAGAAATTCTTGTCCGGGAGCAGGAGGAGCAGTGAGCATACCACAAAATCCGATACAAGGAAGACACTGCCAAGGGATATCGGCCAGTATTTATTGATTATCAAGGCTATGATATCGGTACCTCCGGTGCTGCCTCCGTATCTGATGACCAGTCCGATACCCAAGGCTTCGAAAAAACCTGCGATTATGGGAATCAGGACTCTCTCCTGCACGAAGAAGAATTCTCCCGGGACACAGTGAAGGGCTGTAATCCCGCCCAGCATCTGCATCGCCGCCGAAGACATTATTATGCAGTATATGGTCTTGAAACCGAACCCGATGCCGAAAGCAACCACCGCCAATATTATCAACAGGGCATTGATGACGAAATAGGAATATTGCGCCTGTATCAGCCCGCCTGTAGCGAACTGGATTATGGTGCAAAGGCCCATCATTCCTCCGGCCGACATCCCGTTAGGAATCATAAAGCACTCCCAACAGACTGCAAAAGAAAAACAGGCCAGGGTGAGAATCAGATAATCCCGGACAACAGCAGTGGTTCTTCTTGTTTTCAGCGTCATTTCACTACAATGTTTATGATTCTCCCAGGCACGACTATCACCTTGGCGATTGTCTGGGAGCCGACGTATCTGTCTGTCTGTTCAAGGCCGCGGACATAAGCCTCCACCTCAGCGGGGGTCGCGCTCTTGGGCATATCGATGCTGAACCGGGTCTTGCCGTTGAACGATACCGGGTATGTGCAATTGTCCTCCGCCACATATGATTTCTCGAACTTGGGGAAACTTGCATATGCCACACTGTCCTGATGCCCCAGACGGCTCCACAGCTCCTCGGAAATATGTGGAGCGAACGGACTCAGCAGGACTACCAGCGGTTCGAGAATCTCCCTTGTACAACACTTCAGGGCAGTCAGTTCATTGACTGCAATCATAAACGCGCTGATTGTGGTATTGAACGAGAACACCTCGATGTCCTCCTGTTCCTTGCATATCAGTTTGTGAAGAGACTTCAGCTCCTCGGCAGAAGCTTTTCTGTCCAATACCAGGAACTGATCACGGTCATAGAACAACCTCCAGAATTTCTTCAGGAAACGGTTCACTCCGTCTATTCCCTTGGTATCCCAGGGCTTGCTCTGCTCGATGGGGCCGAGGAACATCTCATACAGTCTGAGGGTATCGGCTCCATAGCTGTCACAGACCATATCGGGATTGACCACATTGAACATACTCTTGCTCATCTTCTCAACCGCCCAGCCGCATATATACTCCCCGTTTTCGAGGATGAACTCCGCATCGGCGAACTCCGGCCTCCAGCTTTTGAAGGCATCAAGGTCGAGCCTGTCATTACGGACCATATTGATGTCCACGTGAATCTCCGTTGTCTCATACTGATTTTTCAGCCCTGAGGACACAAAAGTGTTGGTGCCGACAACACGGTAAACAAAATTGGAACGGCCCTGAATCATCCCCTGATTTATGAGTTTTCGGAACGGCTCGTCCTCACACACATAGCCGAGATCGAAAAGGAACTTGTTCCAGAAACGCGAATAAATCAAATGCCCCGTAGCGTGTTCCGTTCCACCTATGTAGAGATCAACGTTTCTCCAGTAGGCGTCAGCCTCTCCTGACACAAGGGCCTTCCCGTTGTGGGGATCCATATAGCGCAGATAATAGGCACTGGATCCGGCGAAGCCCGGCATTGTGCTGGTTTCGAGGGGATACCCCTTGTAGGTCCAGTCCTTTGCTCGGGCCAGAGGAGCCTCCCCGGTGGGTTGGTAGGAACTGATTTCGGGGAGCCTCAAAGGTAATTCCTCTTCCGGAACCGGATACGGGATACCGTCCTTGTAATAAATGGGGAACGGTTCTCCCCAATATCTTTGACGTGAGAAGATGGCATCGCGAAGACGGTAATTAGTCCTGCGTCTTCCAAGGCCCTTTTCCTCAACGTAATTCTTCGCGGCCTCAATGGCTTCCTTCACGTCCATTCCGTCCAAAAATCCGGAGTTGCACATAAGGCCTTCCTTGGCATCAAAACTCCGTTCGCTGACGTCGCAGCCCTCAATGATGGGAATAATGGGAAGATTGAATTTCCTTGCAAAGGCATAGTCGCGGCTGTCGTGGGCAGGAACGGCCATTATAGCACCGGTTCCATAACCCGCAAGCACATATTCGGATATCCACACGGGTATTCTTTTCCCGGTGAGAGGATTGATGCCGTATGCCCCCGAGAACACTCCGGTAACCGTTTTTGTCTCGGCTATTCTCTCTCTCTCCGTCTTTTTCTTCACCTCACGGATATATGCCTCGACAGCATCCTTCTGAGAAGATGAAGTCAGTTCAAGCGCAAGTTCGCTTTCAGGGGCAACAACCATAAACGTCACCCCGAATATGGTATCCACACGCGTGGTGAAGATGGTGACAGGCTTCACCCTGCCGTCACATTCGGTATTGAAGACAACCTCCGTTCCCTCTGACTTGCCAATCCAGTTCCGCTGCATCTCCTTCAGGGAATCCGTCCAATCCAACTTTTCCAGAGAATCCAGAAGCCGTTCCGCATAGGCTGAGACACGAAGTTGCCACTGGGTCATTTTTTTCTGCTCAACGGGGAAGCCGCCGCGCACGCTCAAGCCGTCCTTTACCTCGTCATTGGCCAGCACGGTTCCAAGGCCCTCACACCAATTGACAGAAGTTTCCCCCTGATAAGCAATGCGGTATCGCATCAGTATATCGGATTTCTCCTTCTCCGATGCGGTCTTCCACATTTCGGGAGTCACATCTTCATAACCTTCCTTCTCGATGCGGGCGACAAGATCCCCGATTGGCCTCGCCTTGTCCTGCTCCGGATCATACCAACTGGAGAACATCTTGAGAAACGCCCACTGGGTCCATTTGTAGAATTCCGGATCGCAGGTTCTCACTTCCCTGTCCCAATCGTATGAAAAACCGATTCTGTCGAGTTGCTGACGATATCTGGCCACATTCTCCGTGGTTGTCTTCTCGGGATGCTGCCCTGTCTGTATGGCGTATTGTTCAGCGGGAAGGCCGAAAGCGTCATACCCCATAGGATGGAGCACATTGAAGCCCTTCAGTCTCTTGTAGCGCGAAAATATGTCACTGGCGATATACCCGAGAGGATGGCCCACGTGAAGGCCTGCTCCCGATGGATAGGGAAACATATCCAAAACATAATATTTGGGCTTCGAAGCATCCTCAACTGCCTTGAATGTCTTGTTGGCCGCCCAATACTCCTGCCATTTCCTCTCAATAGAACGAAAATCGTATTCCATAGGTACTATCTGTTTCTTTTCAATCTGAATTCCACGTACATCGATACCGACGATTTGACCTTTTTCCCCATTCTTCTGGCGGGTTTCCAGTCCGGCGAGGCGCTGACCACCTTCACTGCCTCCGCATCAAGAAGCGGATCCACCCCTCTGGCAACCCTGACATTGCAGACTTTTCCTTTCTCGTCAATCACAAAGTTCACAAGAACTTTACCCTGTATCCCGTTCTCAATGGCTTCCTGTGGATATTTGAGATATACATACACCCATTTCTTCAGAAAAACCGTCGGATCCGAACTGCCAAGGAAACTGGGAGGGATGTCACAGTCACCGTATGCATATACATCATTGGAGTGCGTTTGATTCTTTTTGTCAGCAGTCACCTCGAAATCCGGTTTCGGACCATTCGCAAGAGCCAGACAGAAATTATACAGGTATTCCCTGATTCTTTCCATCCAGTCATATTCCACAACGGTTGGAACGTCCTTGTCCGTATTGTATTCGGGATAAGTCCCCGTTGTGAAAAACACGGCCGGAATCTCCTTCTGATAGAACGATCTGTGATCCGAACGGACAGGTTCCATAGACACGATTTCCGGTATTACCGGCTGCAGCGTACCTCCAACAGCCGAAAGAATGTTGTTAAGATCCGGATTGGATGCCGTGTAGGCATAGAAGCCACGGCTTCCGGTACCGAGCATATCCAGATTGACCATTGCATCGATATCCTTCACATATCCGAAACTTCTGTTAAGAAAATACCAGGACCCGGCGTTTTCCCACTGAGAAGCACCGAATGCCACGAATATGACGGTACGACGGAGGAGCACACGGTTTGTGCTGAACATCTCCGCCAACTGCATCATCATAGCCAGGCCGGAAGCATTGCCGTTCGCCCCATAGAAAATCCTGTTGACGGGCTCTCCGTCCACATTGATGATTTTGGAGCCAAGGTTATCCATTCTTGCTCCTATAACTATGTATTTGTCTTTCAGTTCCTTGTCATACCCGGGCACGACAGCTGTAACGTTTCTGGAAGTGAGGGTGTCCCCTTCCTCCTTCCTGATGCCGAACAAATCTCCGTCCTTTCCGGACAAAATGTCCAGCCCGTAGGACTCGAGCACTGCGGTTATGTATTCCGCAGCGGCCTTCTCCCCTTCCGAACCGGCTTCCCTTCCTTCGAGAGCCGCCGAAGAAAGATACCCCACCTGTTCCTTGACAGATGTCACGGTGTCGCTGTCGTACAACTCGGAATACTCCCTGAATTGTCCGAAGACGGTAACGGGGAGCAATGCAAGAACAACTGCGAGGGACCTATTCTTTGGAAAGAACCCAGACATCCGGCGGGCAGAAATCTTCCTTCAGGACCTTCTTCAATGCCTTGTAAACGGCGGAAACATCATCCGACGGATTCACAAAAACGCTGGCTTTCCCGTTTCTGTACGTGTATTTCAGCACGTCATATCCGGCGTTTTTAGCTCTCACGGTCAGGTTCTCCGCATTCTCCGGCACCTCGAAAGTACCAATCACGATGCAATACCCGAACTTGAGTTCCAATGCCAGACGATGGGAGATTACCCCGGCAGGCACAATGCTCACACCGCATCTTTTGATTGAATCGGCATAAGCCGGCGCTTCCGGCTTCTGCGCAAGGGCGGCAGAATCCTGCTTTGCCCTCCTGATGTTGTTTTCCATCTCCATCAGAATCTTCTTCTCCGCAATTTCGGCGGACGTGGGACGCCCGACCAGCGACCGGAAAAAATCGCACCCGCTCACTGCCGCAACAAGCGAAACGAGCAGGATGGTTTTAAGTGCAATTCTATACTTTTTCATACAATCGGCAAATTTACAAAAAAATAGGCATATATTTGCAGAAATGCAGATTAGAAAAACCATCAAATTGAACACCAAGGACCCGGTCGAAATTCTCGGACCCGGGAACCGTATCCTGAACGAGTTCTGTTCTTATTATCCCGGGCTCAAAATTACCGACAAAGGACTGGACATAGTCCTTGAAGGCGACGCAGACCAGATAGAAGATTTCCAGGTCAGATTCGCCCGCCTGATTGAGGTAAGGCACAGCAAGATGAACCTTACGGTCTATGACGTGCAGAACCTCTTCGACGCGGAAACGTCTCCGGAGACCTTCAAACAGAGCGGCAATGCTGTTATCGTACATACCACCGAGGGAAAGCCCATCCGCGCGCGCAACCACAACCAGGAGGAAATGGTGAAGGCATACTTCAACAACGATCTCGTATTTGCCGTCGGTCCGGCCGGCACGGGCAAGACATATATCGCCATCGCACTTGCGGTACGGGCATTGAAAAACAGGGAGATAAAAAGGATAATTCTCACCAGGCCGGCTGTCGAAGCCGGAGAAAGGCTGGGTTTCCTTCCAGGTGACCTGAAAGACAAGCTTGATCCTTACCTCCAGCCACTTTACGATGCCCTTGGTGATATGATTCCCTCCAGAAAACTTCAGGAGTTCATAGAAAACGGGACCATCCAGATAGCGCCCCTGGCATATATGAGGGGCCGCACCCTCGACAGAGCCTGCGTCATTCTCGACGAAGCACAGAACACCAACCGCGGACAACTGAAGATGTTCCTGACAAGAATGGGCTCGAATGCCAAGTTCATCGTCACCGGCGACGCCACACAGATTGACCTGCCGCGCAAGGAGGATTCGGGGCTGTTGGCCGGCATCAGGCTGCTGGACAACATAAAAGGTGTCGCAACCGTTTTCTTCAGCGAAGAAGACATCGTGCGACACCCTCTGGTATCAAAGATTGTCAAGGCTTTCGGAGCCTGATTATCTATTCCGCAACGACCGCTGCGTATTTTTCGTATTTCTGCTGGAACTCCTCGCTCTCCGTACGGAAACGGAAGCAGGCATTCTTGAGATATTCACTCACAGTTCTCTTTATCTCGGGCTCTGTTGAAAGTTCGAAAGCTTTCTCGAACGGCTCTATGCAGGCCTTGAGAGTTTCTTCGAACTTCTTTGAAAGTTCGTTCCACTTTGTATCATCCATTTCCTTGGAAGCGAGATCCTGATACTCGATGGCCTTCTCGTAGAACATTATGCCCTTGCCGATATAACCCCAGTTGTATGAAGGGTCTATTTCGAAGCACTTGTCATAGGCGGCGGAAGCGGCCTCAAGGTTGCCGAGATTCTTGTGGGCATTCCCTTCCACATAGTAGAGGGATGCGTTCTTGGGATCGTTCTTCTTCGCCTTGTCAAGAAGAGAGAAAAGTTCGTCAGCGCCCTGACCGCTCTTCACGTAATAATTGATGAGGCCTATGAGGATGCTCTGGCTCTGAGGGAATTTCACAAAACCCTCCTGAAGGATGTCCTTGCAGCCCTGGGTATCATTCTGTCTGTCGGCGATTTCGGAAAGCTTGTAGTACACTTCGCCGTCAGTTCCGTAATAATTGTTGTTGAGACTTTTCTTGAAGAAAGCTTTCGCGCGATCGAGGTTTCCGGCCATAAAAGCGGTAAGACCTGCATTATACACGGCATTGGTGTCCACTCCGCAGACAGGAGCCATGGCAAGTGCATCAGCAGCCTTCTCAAAGCATACGGAAGAACCGGCGAGATTACCGAGAGAATACTGCGTAATCGCTTCGGAATTAAACTTCTCATTGACTGTTTTTATGGCAGCGGTCAGATCCTTGACCGTCTTTGCGCCATTGTCGAGTTCATACGCCTTGGAAAAAGCTTCGACTGCAAGCGACAGTGCATTCTCCTCTATGGGTTTTGTGACAGCGATAATGGCCACCTGCCCGCCAGCGTTGAAGTACACATCCTTATCGGCAAAAACCTTCTTGGTGTAGGCTGCACCTTCAATGGTGACAGATTCTTCGGAAACGGGTTTCTCATTGAAACCGATAAGCTGCATTTCCTGCTCGCCCATTCCGACGAACAGGTCTCCGGCGGGAGCATTGTATGCATCAATCAAAGCCTGGCCATACTTGATCCAAGTAGCCGCTTTTGTGTTTTTCTTGGGGTTGTTCACCGCCTCTTTCGCATTGGCCAGCGACTTTGTTGCGGCCGGGACGCTCTTGACTTCATTCTGGGCATTTGCCACAAACACTGTCAACAAAGCAACGACAGTAAGTAAAATCTTTTTCATATCTGTATTGAAATTAGTGTTATTCTTTTGCTGTTTCCTCGGGGACCGCAGTTTCCTCTTCCTGCTCCTCCTTCGCCACGGGTGATACGGCGGCTATGGTGTCACCTTCGCGGATATTGATGAGTTTCACACCCTGGGTGGCACGTCCGGCCTGTCTGATATCGGAAACCGCCATCCTGATGGTAAGGCCCGACTTATTGATAATCATAAGGTCATTGTCCTCCGTCACGCCCTTTATTGCCACAAGCGCACCGGTTTTCTCCGTGATGTTTATGGTCTTCACGCCCTTGGCGCCGCGTGAGGTCTTCCTGTACTCCCGGACGTCGGTACGCTTGCCGTATCCGTGCTCACTTACAACCAGAACCGTACGGCCGGCGGCATCGTCGGCATTGGGATCGCAGGATATGGCTCCTATCACTTCGTCGCCCCCGGCGAGGGAAATACCTCTGACTCCCGAAGAATTCCTTCCGAGTGAGCGGAGTTCATTTTCGTCGAAACGGCAGCAGCGTCCGCCCCGGGCGGCAATCATAATCTCGTGCGTGCCGTCCGTCAGCAAAGCATCCAGAAGCTCATCCCCTTCACGGATATTGATGGCAATGATTCCCTTGTTGAAACTGCGCGAATTGGTATAATCGGCCAGGTCCGTCTTCTTCACGACGCCCTTCTTGGTGACGAGGGTCACGTACCTGGAAGCCGAGAGGTCGGCATTCTTGGGAAGAGGAATGTTGAGATAGGTGCGAATCTTGTCTTCGGAGCTGATGGCAAGCAGATTCTGAACGGCACGCCCCTTGGATGTTCTCGTCCCCTCCGGAAGTTCGTAAACCTTCTTGCAATAACGCACGCCCTTGTCGGTGAAGAACATCATCACCGAGTGCATATTGGCCACATAGATGTGCTCGATAAAGTCCTCGTCTCTCGTAGCACTGGCCTTCCTGCCCACGCCGCCGCGGCTCTGGGTATGGAACTCGGAGAGAGGAGTTCGCTTGATATACCCCAGATGCGATATGGTGATTACCACATCCTCATCGGCATAGAAGTCCTCCGGATTGAATTCCTCCTCGCTCATAGTAATCTGAGTGCGTCTGGAATCTCCGTATTTTTCCTTCATAGCGACTGTTTCCGACTTCACGATGGCCAGCTGCTCGGCCTCACTGGCAAGAATCTCATTACAGCGCGCTATGAATTTCTCCAACTCTTCGTACTCCGCCTGGAGTTTCTCCTTTTCCATCCCTGTGAGCTGCTTCAGCCTCATCTCCACGATGGCGGTAGCCTGGATGTCATCAAAACCGAATCTCGCAATAAGCTCCGCCTTCGCGTCGTCTATGGTCTTGGAGCCCTTGATGATGGCAATGATTTCGTCGATGACGTCTATGGCTTTGAGCAGACCTTCCAGTATATGGGCTCTCTTCAGCGCCTTGTCCAGTTCAAACTTCGTCCTGCGCACGATGACACCGTGGCGGAAATCCACGAATTCGGCAATCATTTCCTTGAGAGACAGCGTACGGGGACGACCTCCCACAAGAGCAACGTTGTTTATGGCGAAACTCGACTGCAGTGCGGTATATTTGAAAAGCGTATTGAGAACCACGTTGGCATTCGCATCCTTCTTGACCACGAACTCAATCCTTATACCCTCGCGGCTGGTCAATTCCTTGATGTCGGAGATTCCGTCTATCTTCTTGTCCTCAATCATCTCCCCGATACGCTTGATCATATCGCTCTTGTTGACCATATAGGGAATCTCTGTAACGACTATGATTTCCCTTCCGGATTCGGTTTCCTCTATCTCTGTCCTGGCACGCACGACAACGCGTCCCCTGCCCGTATTGTATGCATCAATGATTCCCTGACGGCCCATAATGATGCCCCCCGTCGGGAAATCGGGCCCCTGGATGTACTGCATCAGTCCCTCGGTATCTATATCGGGGTTGTCTATGTATGCGCAGACAGCGTCACAACACTCCGCAAGATTGTGGGGAGCCATATTGGTGGCCATACCCACAGCGATACCGGAAGAACCGTTGAGAAGCAGAAGCGGAAGTTTTGAGGGCAACACTGTAGGTTCTTCGAGGGAATCATCAAAGTTGAGAGCCATATCCACCGTATCCTTGTCCAGATCGCCGAGCACGTCCTCCGCCATTTTCGCAAGTTTCGCCTCAGTATATCGCATTGCGGCAACAGGATCGCCGTCCATACTTCCGAAGTTCCCCTGCCCCCACACAAGCGGATAGCGCTGGTTCCAGTCCTGGGCCAGTCGGGCCATAGCATCATATACGCTGGAGTCTCCGTGCGGATGGAACTTGCCGAGAACTTCTCCCACGATACGGGCGGACTTCTTGGTCTGTCCTCCGTAGCTGAGCCCAAGCCCGTCCATTCCGAACAGAACTCTCCGCTGCACAGGTTTCAGCCCGTCCCTTACGTCGGGAAGGGCGCGGGACACTATGACAGACATCGAATAGTCGATGTATGCCGTGCGCATCTCGTGATCAATCTCCACAGGCTCGATTATGCCGTGCATCACTTCATTTTCATTAACCTCACTTTCCATAAAAAACACATATTGTCACAATATGCAAATATACTAAATTAATTCCGATTTTTTCCTATTTTTGTCACAATAATGTCAGTATGGAAATCAGGCTTTCACAAAGAATGAACGCAATTCTCGATTACGCACGGGAAGAAGCGATGCGTACAGGATGCCGCGCCATTTCCGCAGACCATTTGGCTCTTGGAATACTCCGCGATGCAGACAACGACGCCTGCCGCGCTCTCACCGGACTCGGGATCGACCTGTCGGAAATGAAACTTTTCATTGACGCCGGATTCAAAGACAACGGCATAGTGCCTTTCGGAGACAGCGACAAGATGACCGTTGCCCGGAATGCCCGGAACGCCATCAATATGGCGGCGATGGAGGCCTTGAAATCCGGACAGACAGAGGTGTCTCCGGCGCACCTGATTCTTGCCCTGACCCGTATTCAAGGAAATGCCGGAGGCAAATTTCTGGAGAATTGCGGCATCAGTACGGGAATCCTGGAAACTTTTCTGAAAGAGAAAGGAATGCTGCTCAATTCAGTCCACACTGTCACGCCTTCTCCACAGGACTTTACGCACATCATAAACCTACCAAGCATCAATTCAAACACAGTAAGCTGATGAAAAAGACCGCCTTGATTCTCATATCCCTTCTCCCGGCGCTTCAGAGTGTCGCCGAAACGCTCCCCACATCCGACGCAACATATCTTTTTGCCAGGAAAGACAGCTGCGAACTCTATATGGATGTTTATGAACCCTCAAAGAAAGCCAAGGCTTCCGTCATCTACATATTCGGCGGAGGATTCTTTACAGGCTCCCGGGACAGCAAGGAAGCGCGCGAGTGGTTCGGAGAGCTCCTCACAAACGGATACAGGGTCATATCCATAGACTACAGGCTCGGGCTCAAGGGATTCCACGGCTCGGGACTCAACCGGAAATTCATTGAAGCCACGCGCAAGGCCATCAACATGGCAGTGGAAGACCTGTTCAGCGCAACAGCGTTCATAATAGAAAATTCGAAGGAAATAGGCATTGACCCCGCATCCCTCGTGGTCAGCGGCTCGTCAGCGGGAGCAATCACGGCGATGCAGGCGGAATGGGACATTTGCAACGGGGACGAACTGGCAGGGATTCTGCCGGAAGATTTCAACTATGCCGGGGTGATTTCATTCTCCGGAGCCCTGTACAACTACGCGGGAGGCCCTGTCTATGCCAGAGAACCCTGTCCGACACTTATGTTTCACGGCACGGCGGACAAGATTGTCCCCTACGACAAAATCAAGATTGGCAAATTGTATTTCGGGGGCTCCAATTCACTGGCCAAGGCCTTCGGGAAGTCCGGGTTCAACTACAACATCTACAGATTCGAGGGCAACGACCACGGGATTGCCGGTTCGATGGTGCGCAACATCGACGAGGAACTCAGATTTCTTGAGGCCAACGTACTGAAGGGAGAGAAGAGGATAATCGACGCGACAGTTTCCGACCCCCTCCTCAAGAACAGCAATTCAGGGTCCAAGGGGTTTGCGGATCTTTACGATTAGAGCTTCCTGAAAGCCACACAGGCATTGTGCCCGCCGAATCCGAAGGAATTGCTGACAGACAGCGTAATGCCGGCTTTCACCGCCTTGTTCGGGGTATAATCCAGGTCACATTCGGGATCGGGAACGTCCAGGTTGATTGTGGGAGGAACGATTCCCTCATTCAGAGCCATCACGGACACGATGGCCTCCGTAGCCCCGGTTGCGCCCAGCATATGTGAATGCATGGATTTTGTTGAGCTTATGTGACACTTGCCGGCGAAGTCTCCGAACGCCATTTTACAAGCCTTTGTTTCCGCCACATCGTTCAAAATCGTCCCTGTTCCGTGGGCATTGACATAGACGCAATCGGAACCGCTGTCGAAAGCCGCTTCCCTCAGAGCCATACGGATGCACTCCGCCTGAGTTTCAGCATCAGGCCTGGGTGCGGTTGAATGGAAAGCGTCACAGGTTGTCCCATACCCTGCGAGTTCCGCATAAATCCGGGCCCCTCTTGCCACAGCGTGTTCATATTCCTCAAGAACGAGAACCGCCGCCCCGTCGCCCATTACAAACCCTCCGCGTTTGGCGTTGAAGGGGAGCGAAGCATATTTGGGATCTTCGGCCCGGGTCAGAGCCCTGCAGTTGGCAAAGGCGGCAATCCCTATGGGAATTGTACACGCCTCCGTTCCGCCGGCAATCACAGCATCCGCATACCCGTGACGGATTGCACGGCAAGCCTCCCCCAGCGTATGGGTGGATGTGGCACAAGCTGTCGCAATATCCAGACAAGACCCTCTGGCGCCGAACTTCATCGCCACCAGGGCCCCCGCCATATTCCCTATCATCGTCGGAATGAAACTGGGCAGAACCCACTGCCCGGACGGGTCGTCCGCCATCTTGTTGCATTCCCGGAAAATGGATTGGAATCCCCCGACTCCGGACCCGATATAAACGGAAAGACGATACGGGTCTATGTTCTCACCTGCAACAAGTCCCGATTCCCCCATTGCCTGCCAGGCGGCCGCCATAGCATAGATGGCAAACGGATCCTGCTTGCGTATGAAAGACTTGTCCATCCCATACTCGAGAGGGTCGAAATTTCTTACCTTCCCGCCGATTTTGACGGGCAGCGCCTCCACAGGAAATTCAGTGATGCTGTCAATCCCACAGACTCCGTTTACAAGATTTTTCCAGAAATCTCTGACATTATTGCCCATACAGGACACGACGCCGAGACCGGTAACCACGACCCTTTTGTCCATAAAGCCTTTTCGAACTTCCCGCAAAGATAACAAAAAAATTCTTATATTTGCCCGCTTGAGGAAATAACACTTTATGTCTCTCTACGATAAAGTACCCGACTATCTGCTCGGGAAAAGCCAGTTGGTTGCGACAGTTCTTGCCGCAGCGCTTTTCTCGCTCATTTTTCTGGTCATTTCCATTCCCTTCTCCGACAACGCCTGGTTCAGGCTGGGCACCAACGAAGCTTTCGGATACACCGTCGCGTTCTTTATGATTGCCCTCGGAGTCGTCGTCTGCAGCAAGACCGTCCTGTACAGGTCCAGATACACGCTCAATCTCACGTTTCTCAATTACATAGGGTGGAACGTGGGGGAAATTCTGATAATCTGCCTGCTCTATACCTTCTTCACAATCGAAGGGGACCTCTACGGGCTCATAGACATAGAGAACCAGGGCTTCGCGAAGATTTTCTTCGGCGCCCTGGTTTACATCATCACCTCCCTCGGCGTGCCTTACGTCATCGCCGGTCAATATTTTGCCATCAACGACAAAAACAACACCATCAGGCTGATGAATATGAGCAACGTGGTGGGAGACATCAACGTCACCCCCCTGGAAGAGAAACGAATCACACTGTTCGACAACAATGGCGTGCTCAAATTTTCCATCAATTCGTCCAACCTTTATTTCATAGAGTCCGACGACAACTATATTCAGGTATGGTACCGGGACAAATCCGGAGAATTCAAGCAATATATGCTGCGCTGCAAACTCAAGACCATTGAAGACAGTTTTGCCGACAGCGACCTTGTGAGATGTCATAGGAAATACATAATCAACATATCCAGAATAAGCACGCTCTCGGCCGAAAAGGACGGCTACTACATAGATTTGGACATCCCTTCGGCAGGACGCATTCCCGTCTCCAGAACTTATGAGGAGACTGTTCTTTCACGATTCAACTCAAGATAGCTTTATGTGGCAGAGAGTCCAGACACTGTATCTACTGATATCGACCGCACTGATTGCGTCGATGTTCTTTTCCGACAAGGCGGAAGGCATCCGGTACATTGAATATGTGCCTTACCTGATATTGCTTATAATCATCACGCTGCTCAACCTGATAGCGCTTTCCACATACAGATTCCGGATTCTCCAGTTCAGAACGGCAATACTTGTATCGCTTATCGACCTGGCACTCCAGGCCTGGCTCGCCGTCGATTACTTCGCAGAATCCGAACTTGTGTTCAGGTTCACCGCGATATTCCCCCTCGTCGCCGTCATTTTCAACGTCCTTGCCGCAAGGGGAATCTGGGCGGACGAACTGATGGTCAGAAGCGCGGGGAGGTTGAGGGCGGCAAAAAGAAAGCAAAACACGGCAAAATGAAAATAGCGGAATCCGAGCTCATTATCAACGCCGACGGATCGGCGTTTCACATTCACATCCGTCCGGAACAACTTGCAGACACAGTGATTCTCGTCGGAGATCCGGGGAGAGTAGAGCTGGTTGCATCGTTTTTTGAAAGCATCGAGTGCGACGGCAACGCCCGCGAGTTCTTCTGGGCCACCGGACATTATCACGGCCAAAGGCTCACGGTGTTGTCCACCGGCATAGGCACTGACAACATCGACATAGTGATGAACGAGCTGGACGCCCTCGCCAACATCGATTTCAATACTAGAGAGATAAAAGCTACTCACAGGAGGCTCACCATACTCAGGATAGGCACCAGCGGAGCAATCCGGCCCGAAATTCCTCTCGGCGCGTTCATATTCTCACACATCTCCATCGGATGTGACGGACTCCTCAACTGGTACTCCGACCGCGACAAAATAGCGCTGGCAGATTTCGAAGAAGCATTTACCCGTCATATGCATTGGGACAAACGGCTCCCCTCACCATATTTCGTACGGGCAAGCGACAAGCTCGTCAGGATTTTCGAAGGCTGCACCTATAAAGGTATGACAGTGTCCGCATCCGGTTTCTACGGTCCTCAGGGAAGAGTTATCCGTTTGGGCCTCGCTATGCCGGATATGATAAAAGATTTGGAGAGCTTCGAATTCGGCGGCTACAGGATAACGAACTTTGAAATGGAGAGTTCCGCTCTGAGCGGACTGGCCGCCAAGCTCGGTCACGATGCCGGGACTGTATGCTGCGCCGTAGCGAACCGCTATCGTCAGGACGTCAATACTGACTATAAAGGATTGATAAAAGAAATGGTGAAACTGGCTCTGGACAAGCTCACAGAACAGACTACTCCCCCGCTTCCTTGAGACGCTCCGCGTTCTCCGCAATCTGAAGCTGCTCTATGCATTCCCAGATTTCTCCATCCATAAAGACGGGGAGGTTGTACATACTCCAGTTGATTCTGTGGTCCGTGACACGTCCCTGGGGATAGTTGTAGGTGCGTATCTTGGCCGAGCGGTCTCCGGTGCTGACCATTGTCTTTCTCTTGGCCGCTATGCCGTCGAGATACTTCTGGTGTTCGAGATTGTACAGACGTGTTCTCAATTCCTCGAACGCGCGGTCCTTGTTCTTGAGCTGCGAACGCTCCTCCTGGCACTGCACCACAAGCCCGGAAGGTATATGAGTCAGGCGCACCGCGGAATAGGTCGTATTTACACCTTGTCCGCCGGGGCCGGAAGAGCAGAAAAGGTCGAGCCTTATGTCATCCCACTTCAAATCCACGTCAAATTCTCCCGCCTCGGGGAAAACGGCGACGGATGCGGCGGATGTCTGGATACGCCCTTGAGTCTCGGTCTGAGGCACTCTCTGCACACGGTGCACTCCGGACTCGTATTTCATTATGCCGTACACTCCGTCCGTATTGGAGCTGAGCTTGAATACAATCTGCTTGAACCCTCCAGAAGTGCCGGGAGCCTGATCTGACACCTCGAGTTTCCAGCCGCGCGTCTCGGCGAAATGCTGGTACATACGGAAAAGATCTCCGGCAAATATAGCCGCTTCGTCTCCCCCGGTGCCACCGCGTATCTCAATCATTGCATTCTTGGAGTCATCGGGATCTGCCGGAATCAGAAGCAGTTTTATATTCTGCTCCATATCCGGAATTCCAGCCTCGATTCCGGCGATTTCCTCTTTCGCCATCTCACGCAGGTCATCATCCTTCTCTGTGGCAAGAATCTCCCTTGCGGAAGCGAGGTTGTCCATCATCTTCTTGTACGCGAGGCCAGCCTTGATAATAGGTTCAAGCTCCTTGTAATCCTTGTTGAGCTGGACGAACCTCTTCATGTCGGACATTGCGTCCGGGCTCGCGAGCTGGTCCTGAAGTGTCTGAAATTTATCCTGAAGGGAAAGAACTTTCTCAAGCAATGAAGTGTCTGCCATATATATTATTGTTGTAGTCTGCAAAATTAACAATTTTCATCGATTCCTGCAATCCGCAGTATCGCCGCCTGGGCACAGGCACAGCCGAATGCCGCGGGCAGATAAGAAACCGTACCCACCTGTGACTTCTTGTTGCGTGATTCCTCAATAACAACGGTATCCCTGCGTGGCGGCTCCTCCGAATAGACGGCCGTAAATCCGGTGGTAATGCCCAGTTTGTGCAGACGTTTGCGGAGCATATGCGCCAGAGGGCACATCCTGGTTCCGGAAATGTCAGCAATGCGTATGCGGGTCACATCGAATTTCGCCCCGCTGCCCATAGAACTCACGAGAGGAATTCCCACCCGGAGACAATGCTGTATGAGTGCAATTTTGGGACTCAGGGTGTCGATGGCATCCACCACGAGGTCGGACCCGGGAAGCAGGGCGGGAATGTTGCCCTCGGAAAGATACTCCGGGATGCAGGTCAGGTCCAGGTCCGGATTGATATCCAGCAGACGCCTCGCCAGTACGTCCACCTTTTTCTCCCCCACCGTCGAATGAAGGGCAAGCAACTGCCTGTTGACATTGGAAAGGCCGACAGTATCCGAATCAACCGCCGCCAGATGTCCCACACCCGAGCGCACCAGCATTTCGGCGGCGAACGCCCCTACTCCACCGGCACCCACCACGGTCACATGCGCCGCACGCAACTTCTCCATTGCGGGCCCGCCCAGAAGCATTTCGGTTCTTTCCTGCCAATTTTCCATTGCGGCCACAAAGATACGGGAATTTATTGTTATTTTTGCGTATGCACACAAAAGAAGAAAAAATGGCCGCCTTCGGACGCCTGCTGGACATTATGGATGCGCTCAGGTCCGGATGCCCCTGGAACGCCGAACAGACAATGGAATCGATACGCCCGATGACGGAAGAGGAAGTCTATGAACTCAGCGATGCCATCGTCAAGGGCAACAGGAACGAGATATCCAAAGAAATCGGAGACCTGCTTTACCATATGGTATTCTATGCCTGCATCGCACAGGAGGAAGGGTCTTTCGATATTGCCGACTGCATAGGGAAAGTCTGCGACAAGATGATATTCCGCCATCCCCACGTCTTCCGTCCGGACGGGAGCATCGTTCCCGAAGGGCAGGCCCCTACGGCAAAGGAGATAGCAGACAATTGGGAGCTCGTGAAAGCAAAGGAGAAAGACGGCAACAAGACAGTGATGAGCGGAATCCCGGATGCGATGCCGGCCGTTCTGAAAGCTCTTTCGATGCAGGAGAAAGCCCGTGGGTGCGGGTTCGATTGGGAGAAGAAGGAGGATGTGTGGGACAAGGTGCACGAAGAACTCGGAGAAGTGGAGGAAGCCTGCGCGGAAGCGGACAAAGCCCATATCCTTGAAGAATTCGGAGACCTTATGTTCGCCACCATCAACGCCGCCAGGCTTTACGGGGCGGACCCGGAAGCGGCGCTCAACGGAAGTTGCGACAAGTTCCGCAGACGCTTCGGCTATCTTGAGGAGAACACCCTGAAGAAAGGGCTCAAGCTCACTGATATGTCCCTTGCCGAAATGGATGCCATCTGGGACGAGGGAAAGTCAAAGGGTCTATGAATGCCTGCGCCTTTTTCTCCGCAGAAGATGGAATGTCAGGATTGACAACAGCGCAAACAGGATTGCCAACGGCCCCGTGTACGTTTGCGGCAGGTGGAACCCAATCTTGTCTATGCAGATATAGGTGCAGCTGACCGAAGTCAGGAAAACAGCCGGAATCATCGTTATCAGGGAAAATGCAGCTTTTTTGTTTCGGGAAAGCCACACGGTGGCAGTCCACAACGTGAAGCAGGCCAGAGTCTGGTTCGCCCACCCGAAATATCTCCAGATAACATTGAACCCGTTTTCGTCTTCAATGTTGTACCACAGCAGCAACGAAGCAATCAAAAAAATGGGGATGCCGATATACAGTCTCTTGATTTTTGATTTCTGCTCCACGTGGAAGAAATCGGCTATGATGAGCCTCGCGCTGCGGAAAGCGGTGTCGCCGCTTGTAATCGGCGCTGCCACCACTCCGAGGATGGCCAGAATTCCTCCGGCTATTCCCAGCCAGGCCGAAGACACCGAAGTCACCACCACCGGGGCTTGTCCGGAAGCCGCACCCACTTCGGCCATTCCGCCGTCAAAAAAGAAATATGACGCAACAGCCGCCCATATCAATGCCACTATGCCTTCAGTAACCATCGCACCGTAAAAAATACGCCTTCCCTTGGTCTCGCTCGCCAGGCAGCGCGCCATTATCGGCGTCTGGGTCGAATGGAATCCGCTCACTGCACCGCAGGCTACCGTAATGAAAAGACAGGGGAATATGCTCTGCCCATCCATTCCGACCTGAGGTCCGCGGTTCTGCAGCCCATCCCACAACTCGGGAATTGACGGCCATTTGACAAAGAGGCATACTACCAGTGCCGCCGCCATAAAAAGAAGGGAGAACGCAAACAGCGGATAAACCCTTCCGATAAGCTTGTCTATCGGAAGAAGAGTGGCTATGATATAGTAGAGGAAAACAATTGCAACCCACGTCATTATTGAAGACTTGGCCGTAGCGGCGAACGGGGCTATATCCCCCAGAATCAGGGCCGGACTGTAAACGAAGACAGTGCCCACCAGCAGCAGCAGGATGAGGGAAAACACCATCATCACAGTTCTGGCCTTCCCTCCAAGATACGAACCCACGAGCTCGGGAAGGGATGCTCCACCGTGGCGCATACTCAGCATTCCGGTGAAGTAATCGTGCACGGCACCCGCAAAAATGCACCCGAATACAATCCAGAGATAGCATGAAGGACCGAACTTGGCACCCATTATCGCCCCGAAGATAGGGCCTGTGCCGGCGATGTTGAGGAACTGTATCATAAACACCTTCCAACCCGACATCGGCACATAATCCACACCGTCAGACTTGGATATGGCGGGCGCTACCCTGTCCGGATCCGGATCGAACACCTTATCTACGAATCTTCCATAAAGGAAATAACCCAGCACCAGGGCAAGCAGACATATTATGAAGGAATACATATTCTACTTCTTTACAAAGAAGGAAAAATGGACACGGCCGTAGGAACGCTCCTTCACAAAAAAAGGATGCTCCCTGAACGAATGCCCGTCACCGTGCTCCAGAATGAAATAGCATTCCGGATGAATGATATCCTGACTGAAAACTTTGTCCGGAAGTGTTTCAAGGCCATCAAGAGCATAAGGGGGGTCGGCAAACACAATATCGAACTTCTCCCGGCAGATGGGGATGAAATCGAACACATTGTCTCTCACCATAATGACATTGTCCAGGCCCAGACGCGCCGCCTCCGTTTTGATGAAGCCCGCATTCTCTCTCGACATCTCCACACAATAAACTCTGGAAGCACCTCTGGAGGCGAATTCATAAGAAACGGCACCGGTGCCGCCGAACAGGTCAAGAACCTTCAAATCCTCGAACTCATACTCATTGCCCAGGATATTGAAAAGCCCCTCCCTCGCGAAATCCGTCGTAGGCCTGGCGGCATATGTGGCCGGCAGTCTGATTGTCCGGCCCTTGAGTCTGCCACCTATGATTCTCATATTATCTCCACAGATTTGAAATATCTGTACAAAGACATCTCTTCCTCTTTGCTCAATCCTTCCCGGAATCTAATCACGGACACTTCCGGGTTCAGTTGGAGGGAATGCAGGGCAAGAAAGATGAAATATTGGGCAGTGGTGAAATCGGGGGCGGCATATTCGTTGGCCAGAAGAAGAGCAGCTCCCTGGGCAATTCCCAATGAAAGCACCCCGTTTTTGAAAGATGCCACTATCTTATTATAGTCCGGGCATTCGCCCAGGTCCTTCAGGATATGAAAAATCTCAGGAAGATGGCCGTTACCCTCCCCTGAGACCGAATATATCAGCACCGCATCATACTGCGGAATGCTTACGTATGAAACCTTGTCCGAGTCCGCAATTTCCGCAACCTCCGCCAGGGACTCCCTGACCGTAGCCGGATCAAAGAAATTGACAGGGACAAGCGTAGAGGCCACTACTCCCAGTTTCCAGCGTTGTTGTTAGGTGCGGTGACGCTGCCGACCTGAAGCCCTTCATAACGGTTCTGGTCCCTGCGTGAAGCATCGAGGTTGATGCGAAGCTGGTTGTCCATTCCTTTAAGGAGAGCGCGATAAGGCATTTTCGCCTCAAAAAGAGGGACCTGCACACCGGATACAAGTTTGGAGATTGCCTCCATTTCAACGGGTTGTCCACCGGAGAACGGAATAGTCTTGAGTGAATCAATCTCAAAATCAGTGCGCGAATGGAAGATTGTATCCTTCACAGGAATCTTGTTCTCCACGGAGAATACGAGATTCTTGTCTCCCGCCATATAGCGGTCGTAAAGATCCTTGGCGGTAATCCTTCTGTTTGCCTTCTTGATCTGCTCGGTGTGTGCGACTGCCAGAGAATCATCCAGGGAACCGACCTGCATCACGATTGTCATCTCCCCGTTCTCGTAGAAATTCTTGAGCGAATCAATCGTGGAAGCGAACCTGCCGTTTTCGGCCTTGAACGCAACCTGAAGGGTGCGGATGTCTTTCAGACGCTGAATGGCAACGGCCTCGCGGTGAGCCTGCTGCTTGTTGAAATTCACAGGTTTCATTATGCTGCGCACAATCAACCAGGTAAGGAGTACGCATACAAGGAAGAGCGCCACCTCAACAATAATCTTAACTGATTTTTTCATTTTGTTATTTTGTTTATTTTGTTTTCAAATCCTCACAAAGTTATAAATTTCATTTATGAAATGCAATAATTCTTATTAAATTTGCGAAAGATTATGTTTGAGGCCTCTGCAGAAAAAACAGAACTGTTCGATTCCTGGATTCGGGAAAGCCGGGAAACCGTGATTGTCGCCCATCTCCATCCGGACGGAGATGCCGTAGGCAGCGTCACGGCAATGTGCAGTTTCATCAGGGAGTGCCGTGGCGGGAACGCCGTCATCATTCTTCCGGACCAGGTGCCCGCCGCCTTGTCGTTCATCACCGGAGGGTCTGATATTCTGAGCGGCAGAGACACCGGCGCAAAAGAACTGATTGCCGGAGCGGATCTCATCATCGCGCTTGACCTCAACTCATTCAGGAGAACGGACATTCTGGAGAACGACCTCCGCGCCGCCAAGGGGCGCAAAGTACTCATAGACCACCATCCGGGCCCCGACAGCGGCGCATTCGACCTCGTTTTCTCCAGAACGGACGTCTCTTCCGCCTGCGAACTCCTTTTCCAAATCCTGTGCGCAATGCCCGGAATGGAAGGAGACGCATCCAAACTGCCTTCAAGCTGCACCGTCCCCCTTATGACGGGGATGACTGCCGACACCAACAATTTTGCCAACTCCGTATTCCCCTCAACCCTGGATATGGCCTCAAGGCTGATTGCGGCTGGAGTGGACAGGGATTACATCATAGAGAAGATTTACAACTCGGGACGCGAAGAGAAATTGAGGGCCTGGAGCCACCTGCTTGACAGGGGACTAAAAATAATGGACTGCGGCGTAGCCTATATGATTCTTGACCGTGTCACCCGGGACGCATTCGGGCTCGCCGAAGGAGAAACCGACGGACTCGTCAACATTCCGTTGCAGATAGGCAAAGTGAAAATGAGCGCCCTGATAACGGAAGAGGACGATTATTTCAGGATTTCCCTGAGATCGAAAAAGCCCTTGTCCATAAACTCTCTTGCCGGAGACTGCTTCCACGGAGGCGGACACCCGCAGGCATCCGGTGGCAGAATCCTGATTCCCGATGACATTCCGGACAAGAATGCCGTGGGCGACTGGTTCGAGAAAACAACGGCACGCTTCCTGCAAAACAAGTAAGATTATGAAGAAAACTGCAATACTCACCATTTACGCTCTCCTGCTCCTGTGCGGATGCGCGAAAATCAAATCCGAAGGAGTCAACGACGCAGAAAAGAGATATCTTGACGCCTGGATTGAGGTCAACCATCCGGACCTGGCCGCAAAAAAGGTCTATCCCGGCTTCTATATTATGGAAGACGTCCCGGGCACGGGGGAAGCCATAAGCATTCCCACCGTCACTCCATATGTCAGGACACATTTCAGGATGCTGGACCTCGAAGGCAACATCCTGTCCAGCACGCACATAGAGGACGCGTACAGGACAAGAAGCTATGACCCGACGGCATATTACGGCCCGGCCGTTATGGAAAGGTCCGACAATGCAATGTATGCAGGCATAGACTACGCCATAGAGGATATGAAAGTCGGCGGCAAGCGCACTGTTCTCATCCCCGGATGGCTGATGACCCAGGAGCGGTACGACGCGGAGCAGGACTACATCGACAGGATTTCCGGCAGCACTGCCATCTATGAATTGGAAATCACCGAACGCATAACCGACATTGCCCGCTGGGAGCAGGATTCGCTTTCGAGGTACATTCAAAGGAACTTTCCCTCCGCCACGCTCGACACCACCGGATTCTATAGGAAAGTCGTAGTTCCACCAGCCGGCGGAGCGATTTTCGGAACAGACACGACAATATACATCAACTACATAGGAAGAAGGCTCGACGGGGTGGTCTTTGACACCAATATTGCGGATACAGCCAAATTCTACGGCCTGTACGATGCCGGCACCACCTACTCCCCCACTCAGATCAATCTCAAGAAATCATTTATGGAGACCACAATGACAAGCAGCGAGACAAGCGTCATTACGGGATTCAAGTATCTTCTCGGCAAAATGGGCCCTTATGAAAAGGCCATAGGATTCTTCACCTCCGATATGGGATACTCATACACAGGCAGCGGGCTCACCATTCCCGCCTACTCTCCCCTGCGTTTCGACATTGAGGTTGTTGACAAGCCGTAACACGGAGATGGCCGAAGTCAGTTCCGCCCCCACAGAGCTGGGCACCAAAAGCATAGGCACACTGCTGCGGATGTACGCCGTGCCGGGTATCATAGCCCAGACAGCGGCGTCGTTGTACAATATGGTTGACAGCATCTTTATCGGCCACATTCCGGGAGTCGGTGCCGCCGCCATCAGCGGACTCGCCGTGACCTTCCCACTGATGAATCTGTCAATCGCTCTGGGCACCCTGGTCGGTATCGGAGGTATGACTATGATATCCATTCTCCTGGGCCAGAAGAATTACGATTCAGCCAGGCAGGTTCTTTCCAATGTGCTTACGCTCAACATCATCATCGGAGTTCTGTTCACCGCCCTGGTGCTGCCTTTCCTGGAACCCATACTCAGGTTCTTCGGAGCGAGCGACGTCACGCTGCCCTTCGCATACGACTATATGCTGATAATCCTCCTGGGCAATGTCTTCACCCACCTTCTCCACGGTTTCAATGGAATCATCCGTTGCTCGGGGCATCCCAAGACTGCAATGGGGCTCACTCTCTTCACCGTCATCTCCAACGCCATACTCGACCCCGTCCTCATATTCGGATTCGATATGGGCATACGTGGGGCCGCACTCGCAACCATTGTCTGTCAGATTATCGCTCTGATATACACTTTCAGATTTCTCACCGACAAAAAACGTTTCCTCCATTTCCGCAGGCCCGTTTTCCAACTCAAGTGGAGAATCGCAAAGCAGTCGCTGGCAATCGGGACAGGGCCCTTCCTTATGAATGCGGCCGCCTGCATAGTCGCGCTTTTCATCAACCAGCAGCTGCGCAGATACGGCGGGGATGATGCCATCGGGGCATACGGAATCGTCAACAGATTCACGATGCTGTTCGTAATGATATGTATGGGTTTCAACCAGGGGCTCCAGCCTATCGCCGGATACAATTATGGAGCACGGCAATACAGGCGCGTCAAGGAGATTTTCATCCTTACCGCCAAATGGGAGTTGCTGATAACCACGCTGTGTTTCCTGATTTCGGAATTCTTCCCCGAACTTGCCGTGGGGTTGTTCGTCGATATGAATGACCCGGCCAACGCAAATCTTGCACAGCTGGCACCGAAAGGATTGAGGATAATGAATGCCGGCTTCGCCCTGATAGGCTTCGGCATAGTCACGTCCAATTTCTTTCAATGTCTGGGGATGGTCAAGACTTCAATATTCCTGTCCCTTTCCAGGCAGCTCCTGTTTCTGCTGCCGCTGATCTATTCTCTCCCCCTGATGTTCGGCAGTGCCGGCGTATGGGCAAGTTTCCCCATTGCCGACACGGTTTCCGTGATAGTAGCGGTATTCTTCATAGTACGTCTGTTCAGAAAATTCAACAAACTCCAGGACGGGGAATCGTCCGACCTCCTCGGAGGAGTAATTCATTGATATGATAAACGAGCATACCATTATCAACATCGGAAGACAGTTCGGGAGCGGCGGCAGGGACATCGCCCAGGCCATCGGCCTCAAACTTGGAATTCCCGTTTATGACAACGAACTCATCGTCAAGGCCGCCGAACAGAGCGGCTTCAGTCCGGACCTTTTCCGCAGGAGCGACGAAAAAAGGCGATTCCTGCGAATCGGGAGTATTTTCGGTTCCAACAGGTACGGCAATTTCACTTCGGGACTCAATGACGGGGAACTTTTCAAGATTCAGAGCGACGTCATCAGAAAAATTGCATCCGAAGGTCCGGCAATCTTCATCGGCCGCGCCTCCAATTACGTCCTCCGCGATTGCCGCTGCCTGAACGTTTTCATCTGCGCCCCTATGGAAGTCAGGAAGAAATACGTATGCGGACGCGAAGACCTTCCCGAAGACAAGACCGAGGAAATCATCTTCAGAAAAGACAGAAGCAGGGCCGAATTCTACAATTTCTTTTCATTCGGTCACTGGGGGAAATCCTCGGACTATCACCTGTGCATCGACTCCAGCATTCTGGGCATAGAAAAGACCGCTGACTATATAATCAGTTTCGGCAGGGAGGCCGGACTCATCAAATGAGCCTTCTGCTGGGGATACTGCTGGCTGTGCTGAGTCCCGTTGACTCCATCGATTTGGAAGTCAGGGAATTTATGCGCAGATGGCATCTGAAGGGTATGGAGATTTCCGCCGTCAAGGGAGGGGAAACCATTCTTGAAAAGGCGTACGGCTGGGCGGACGTGAACGCGGGCTGCCATATGACAGCGGACAACACAATGCGGGTCGCTTCCGTATCCAAGCTCATAACGGCAACAGGCATAATGAAACTTAAGGAAGAAGGCAGGCTCGAACTGACGGACAAGTTGTTCGGGGATGACGGAATCCTCTGCGAATACAATAAATATATAAGGGACAGCCGATACAGGCTGATAGACATCGACAATCTCCTCAGGCACGAGGGCGGGTTCTCGCAGAAGGGAGGCGACCCGATGTTCTCCCGCCGGGGCGGTGCCGACAATGCGGAACTTCTTGAAAGGGAACTTTCCAGACCTCTGTCATTCTATCCGGGAACGGCAATGGAGTATTCCAATCTGGGTTACCTTCTCCTGTCCCTTGTCATCGAAAAGCTCGGCGGCATGCCCTATGAAGACTGGGTGCGGCAAAATCTGCTCCTGCCGGCAGGAATCAACGATATGTGGCTCACACACAATGAAGCGGAAAACAAATACCCGTGCGAGGTCCACTACTATACCGACAGCGGCGAAGATGAATGCTGCTACAGCAGGAATGACATCAGAGCCCTGTCCGGCGCCGGAGCCTGGACAGCCTCCGCAAACGACCTCTGCAGATTCGCGGCCGCCATTGACGGAAGGGATGACGTCCCCGACATCATCTCCAAAGAAAGCGTAGCGGAGATGACGTGCTGGTATGACCCCTACACCTATTCCCTGGGCTGGAACGACACCCATCCGGAGAAGGGCTGGACCAGGACAGGCTCTTATAACGGCACCAGCGCTCTTGTGTGGCACTTCCCCGACGGGAGTTGCTGGACGCTCATAACCAACACCAGTTCCTGGAAGGGCTCGCGCTTCTCCAGAAACACAAAAGCCCTCATCAGCAGGCTGCACTGTATATCTATTAACCAAAATATCCAATAAAATGACTCTGATTGAAAGCATTATCGAGCGCGCCAAGAGCAACAGGCAGCGCATCGTCCTCCCCGAATCGCTCGAGGAGCGTACAATCAAGGCGGCCGACAAATCAATAGCTGACGGCCTTGCGGAAATCATCCTCATCGGCAACAGGGAGGAAATCCTGAAAAAAGCCGGCGAACTCGGTCTTGAAAACATCTCCAAGGCGACCATCATCGACCCCGAAACCAGCGATAAAACGGCCGGATACGCAAATCTTCTTTATGAACTCAGGAAAAGCAAGGGGATGACCCCCGAACAAGCGGCATCCCTTGTGAGAAACCCTCTCTATTTCGGCTGTCTCATAATAAAGAGCGGCGATGCCGACGGACAAATCAGCGGCGCCCTGTCCACCACCGGCGAGACGCTCCGCCCCGCCCTGCAGATCATCAAGTGCGCCCCCGGCATCAACTGTGTCAGCGGAGCGATGCTTATGATAACCAAAACTCCCCAATATGGAGATAACGGAGTTCTCGTATTCGGTGACATTGCCGTAACTCCCGCCCCCGATGCCAACCAACTGGCCCAGATTGCAGTATGTACTGCCCAGACAGCAAAGAGTGTTGCCGGAATCACCGAGCCGCGAGTAGCAATGCTGTCATTCTCCACAAAAGGCTCAGCCAAGCACGAAGTGGTGGACAAGGTGGTGGAAGCAACGAAACTTGCAAAGGAACTCAACGCGGAACTTCACATCGACGGTGAACTCCAGGTGGACGCGGCTCTCGTGCCCTCGGTAGGCGCAAAGAAAGCTCCCGGGTCAGAGATAGCGGGAAAGGCCAACGTACTCGTATTCCCCAACCTTGAGGCGGGCAACATAGGTTACAAACTTGTCCAGCGGTTGGGAGAGGCTGACGCCATAGGTCCCATCCTGCAGGGTATCGCCCGGCCGGTTAACGATTTGAGCCGCGGATGCTCGGTGGATGATATATACAAGATGGTTGCGATTACCGCCTGTCAGGCGATGGCGGCAAAATAGCCGCCATCACCTGCAGTCTTCACTGCGTTCCAGCGGGAAGGAATCCCGGAGAAAACCAGGTGCTGTCAGAAGTAATCAGACAGGCTTCTATGCCGGCCCCGGACAGGATATATTCCCTTGCCTCTTCGAAGCCTATTACCATAAAATAGGTAGCCAGAGCGTCAGCATCGGTGGCCGTAGGGGCGATGACAGTGGCACTCAGGAGATTGTGTGTCACGGGATAGCCGCTGCGCGGGTCAATGGTATGGGCATATTTTTTCCCGCCGCTGACATAGAACTTACGGTAGTTCCCCGATGTGACGACACCGTGACCGGCACCGTCAGATTCCCAGGTTCCGCTCAATGCCGCTCCGGGAGTGTTGTTGCCGTCCGTCGGAGTATCTATCCCTATCCGCCAATTCCTTCCGGACGGGTTCCTGCCCCGGCAGTAAATCTCGCCGATGTCAACCAGCATATCCTTCACGCCTATTGAATTGAGATAGGCGGCTATGGTGTCGCAACTGTAACCCTGGGCTATGGCGTTGAAGTTGAGGCTGCGTTTCAGGCGGCACTGCTCAAGGGCCTGTGCAACGCGCTCAGCTGACGGCAGCGAATCCCTGCTGAATCCGAAACCCCAGATATCGAAAAGCGGCCCGGCCCAGACGTCGAAGGCGCCTCCGGTCAGTCCGGCATATCGGTCCGACACATTGAGGAGCTTCAGGAACATTCCGTTGGGCTTGACGGCCTGCCCGTCATTGAACCTGCTGAGAATGGAATTCCTGTTGTATCCGGAGAATGTAGTGTCTATGGAGGTGAGTATATCACCGATATGCTTCTCTATGTCCCGTGGAGCCACTTCGCATCCGTCAAGATTTGCCGTGATGCGGTATTCCCCGCCCTGGGCATATCCGCTGAATACCTGATATCCTCCCCGAGTGCAGGAATAAACGGCAACAATGACGGTGAGTATGGCAAAAAAGCGCATCTGTTTCATTCGCGGCAAAGTATTTGCACAAAGATAAATGATTTTTGAGCAAAAATGTCCATATTTGCAATTTGAAAAATTTGAGAAATGAAATTTGAAAGGTTTTTTATTTGCCTGTCAGCTGTCGCGGCGGCATTATGCTCCTGCAAGAAAGATGAAGAGACTCCCGATTACGGATACCTGCTGGGGACACTGACGTTCGACAAAGAAATACCCGAGTATGTAGGGTACGGTTATTCCCAGACCATAAAAATGTCGGGCGTCTATCATCCCGAAGCATCGAAGGGTGCGGACGGGAAAGTCCGGGACACTCTGGGATATATTGTAACCGATCCCTTCAAGTCCAAGTCCGACACGCTCAAAAGGTTTGAGGACCCGGTCGGGCAGGAGTTCGAATATCATTTTGAAGTCCTCAAGGACACGCTGAACAGCTATACCCTGACGGCGTCCGCCTACGCACCGGAATACTATTCGAGCAGCCATTCCTGCTCGTTCACCATCGTCAAGCCCGGTTTCGGTGAAGGCTTCTCAATCTATAAGGGTTTCAATACCGAAGGGGAAAAGCTCACTCTTTCCGGAAAGGATTATTTCGTGGCGGATGTTGACAGTCTGAAATGGGTAAGGCAGAACTATGCCGACGCGGCAAGCGGATACCCGTACAAGGGATGTGAGATAATGACCGACATCTTCGGGCGTTACTATACCTGGGAAGAGGCGCAGAAAGTGTGCCCGGAAGGATGGCGACTTCCCACAAGCGGCGAATTCGACGCTCTGGTCGGGAAATTCGGCGGTGTGGGCGACCTGATGGCCGACATCTATTTCAACGGTTCCAAACCTGCCGACAAGATGTGGACATACTGGCCGGCAATCGGGGCCTTGGGCAACAAGTCAGGGCTTTCGATTATCCCCACGGGCTACGCCCAGATATCGGATAGCGGCTCCTATACTTTCTTCGACCTGAACAAGAGGGCCGTAATCTGGACTTCAGACACAGACAAAGAGTCCGGTAACGGGGTGGCCCGTTATATATACGAGGACCAGAACAAACTCTACAAAGGGGCGTACAGCAAGACAGGCTTCGCCGCGAGTGTCCGCTGCGTGTCGGACGGGGGGAACGGCTCTACATCCCGGCGATAATCTTCAGGGATTCTTCAAGCGCAAGTGCGATTCCGTCAATGGCATTGACCAGTGCCGGAGGGCAGATACCCGCCAGCGTCAGCAGAGTGCAAAGGACAGCTCCGACAATGAGGATTTCCGTGAGCGGCAGGGCAATCAGATTCGTAATCAGAAAATACTTTGGAAACGTTCCGAAATAAAGGAACGAGAGCGGCGCAGTGAAAATCTGGCAGGAAAGCGACAGCGCCGCAGAATCCCAGATACGGTGCATAATGTCCCATCCCGAAACGGTTGCGGGGTAGAAATTCTTCAGCGTCGGGTAGATTGTGAGTATCCCGAAAACGGCAAGGTAGGACAGCTGGAAACCGATGGAACGGACGCTGAGCGGGTTGAGCGCGGCCTGAACGGTAAGTGCCGTCCAGAAAATGAGCAGGCCGTCCCTTTTTCTTTCCGGATGCAGCCTGGAGATTTCGTTCAGGATGATGAACAGAAAGGCCCTGACCAGCGATGCGCCGGCGCCGGTGGCAAGCACGTATGCCCCGGAAATGGCGATTGTGCTCAGGCAGCGGGCCCTGTATGCTGCGGGGCTGTTCCCGAGAAGGGACAGAGGTTTGGAAATCAGGATATAGATTATTCCCAGATGCAGGCCGGACAGTGCCAGGATATGCGAGGCCCCGCTGTCGCGGAATGCTTTGACCGTAGCGTCCTGCAGTTCTTCCCTATGGCCTGTCATAAGAGCATTGAGCAATGCCGCCGTGCCGTTGCGGCGGTAGGGCACGGAGCCGATGGCCTTCGTGATGGCAGAAGCCGAGAACGGTGAAGCCGTTGCTGAACGGACGGAAATCGCACAGGATGAATAGCAGAATATGCCCAGGGAAAGGAAGAGCAGGACAAGGCAAGCGGGACGGACATCCCTTCGGATTGAGGAATATGCCAGGAATACGGCCGATATTGCAAGGGAAACGGACGCAAGAGCCTCCGATGGCCCGACTCCTGCCGCCACTATCATCCCCACAATCAACGGAATCGAAACCTTTCGAATCATTATTGCGAAAATAGGCAATAATCTGTAAATTTGTCATCCCGACAAGAACAAAATTCAAAAAAATTATGATAGTACTTGTAATCAATTGCGGCAGCTCTTCGGTCAAATACCAGCTGCTTGATATGAAGGGCAATGATGAGTATTGCCTTCTTGCCAAGGGCCTTGTGGAAAAGATAGGTCTCCCCGAGGGCACGATAACCCACAAACCCACGGGCAGGACTCCGGTCGTGAATAACCTTCCCATTCCGGATCACAAGCTTGGAATGAAACTCGTGCTGGATGCGCTCGTGAACCCCGGGCACGGAGTCCTCAAATCCTTCGATGACATCGATGCCGTCGGTCACAGAATAGTGCAGGGCGCCGACTATTTCAGCGGCAGTGCGCTCGTGAACGAGGATGTTATAAAAAAAATTGAAATGTGCTGCGATTTCGCACCGCTGCACAATCCGGCCCATCTCCTCGGCATCAGCGCCATCAGCGCAGTGCTGCCCAAGGTGCCTCAGGTGGCGACCTTTGACACCGCTTTCCATCAGACTATGGAACCTCACGCATACCTGTATGCCCTGCCCTATGAATACTACGAGAAATACCGTGTCCGCCGTTACGGAGCGCACGGAACCTCCCACCAGTACGTGTCACAGCACGGCGCAAAGTTTGCCGGTCTGGACCTGAACAATTCCAAAATCATCACCTGTCACATCGGAAACGGAAGTTCGGTGACCGCGGTGAAGAACGGGAAGTGTGTGGACACATCGATGGGATTCACCCCTCTTGAGGGAATGATTATGGGAACCCGCTGCGGAATCATAGATGCCAACATTGTCCCGTACATTATGAAAAAGGAGAATCTCTCTCCGGACGAGATGACCACCGTGATGAACAAGAAATCCGGTTTCCTCGGCCTCAGTTGTGAGAGTTCCGATATGCGCGACATCATCAGCCTGTCTGCCGATGGCAACAGGAAGGCGCAGATAGTGTTCGACAAGCTGATTCACGACATCGTAAAGCTTGTGGGCGGATACATCGCCGAGATGAACGGCGTTGACCTCATCGTTTTCACTGCGGGAATAGGAGAGAACAATGCGGTGATTCGCCGCAGGGTTTGTGAGAAACTCGCCTTTATGGGCGTGAAGATAGACGATGCCGCCAACGACAATGCCCACGATGATACAATGATATCGGCTCCCGACTCCACCGTCAAGGTGGCAATGATTCCCACAGACGAAGAACTTGTCATCGCCCGCGACACGATGCGCATTGTCTCCGAACTGTAAAGAACGAGGAGTGGTTAACAAATATTTGGGTAATGTCCGGGGGAACACCCTTGGAGTGGAATGGTATTCATCTTGTGTTGTTCATCCTGCTGAAAAGCATCCGTTCTCCAAAAACCGTATGAAACCTGGCACTTTACGCGAGCACTGACTCGCGTAGTTGCCAACATTAATTCATCCGCGCATAACGATGATTCTGACGTACTGCGAACATGATAATGAGCTAATAAACAATGAATTACCAGTGTGATTCGGGCATTTTCGCCGGATGTCGATTTTGACATATCCTACAACTGGCATCACTCCTGTGGGTGGGTAATTCGTTTCGTTTTTGTTGAATTAATTGAATATCAGATTCGTACTTGCTAGAAATTTGCGTAACTTAGCAAGTTATATTAATGCTTCAGAGTTTATAAATTGAAAACCCTGATTTGATATAATGAGCGAATTATTCAAACAAATACGCCCCGGTCTGTTCTATGTGGAATATGACGACTTTGATTTTGACAAGGCGGCAGAGATGACAAACGAGCGATACCGTCCGTCAGGACCGATG
>JAZUHY010000115.1:0-41558 GCA_045641985.1 Candidatus Cryptobacteroides sp. | reverse complement strand
TCAACGAATGCTTCTGCTGAATCCTTTAACTCCAAAATCAAGAACTTCCGTGCTCAACTCAGAGGGGTATCAGATGTCAAATACTTCCTCTTCAGACTTAAAAATATCTATGCCTAAACACAGGGTTTTCCCCCTGACCCGTGTCTCCGTGGCTCAATTTTCATTTCGCGCACTCCGACACGGCGCTGATGCGCCTTATTAGAGTCTACCTCTACCTTCTTACCCCCGCTGCTTCGCAGCTGCCCCCAGGGGCATGCCGCTGATGCGCATACCTAACTCTCGATTCTCTGCACCTCATCCACACCGGGAATGGCGGAAATGCTCTCCATCGTTGTCTGCAACTCATCTGCGGAATGCACGGGGAAATCGATTATACAGGTCACAATCTGCTCCCTGGTGTCGGTCTCCAACTGATTCATCGAAAGATGCTGCTTCTCCACGAAGCAGTCGATGATGTCGCGAAGCAGGTGGTAGCGGTCAACGGCGGTAATCTTGATGCGCACGGGATAGGTCAGGCTGTCCGAGGGGCTGAACTTTATAGCTACTATGGAATCTCCGTTCTCGGAGGCAAGTTTGATGGCCTTCGGGCAATGACGGCTGTGCAGAGTGATCTCCCCTGCGGAATCCTTGAATCCAATCACCTCGTCTCCGGGCAACGGATTGCATACGGGGCAACGCAGGAATTCTATTTTCTCCTGCTGCTTCAACAGGTCGTGAAGAAGATTCTTGGCCTTGTAGGTCTTGACGTAGTTGAGCCATTCCGGCTTGGGTTTCACGTCATCATTCACACCGATTTCCACACAATCGCCGCGATGGAGTTTCGTGCTGACGGGGCACAATTTCCCGTTCACGCGCGCATACTGGGCGTGAATGCCTATATCGGAATGAACTTCAAAGGCGAAATCAAGCGCCGATGCGCCTTTGGGCAGGATGATGCCCTTGCCGTGCGGAGTGAAGGCTATGATGTCTTCATTGTAAAGGGACGAATTGAGGCCTTCCATAAACAGGAAGCCGTCACTGCTGCCCGCTATGCTCTGAAGCACCCCGCGGAAGCGTTCCAGCCACTGCTCTCCCCTCTCCACGATGCAACCAAGGCGGGAATTGCGATGCATACGTTCCGATGCGATGTGAAGTTCCTCCCATACACCGGCTTTGTTGAGGAATCTGACGTGAAGGCTCTGGTAGCCGTTGTCCTTGGGATTGTCTATATAGTTGCTCACGCTCCCCGGACGTTCCTTGAACATACCGGAAAGGATGGAATAGATGTACAGGGCCGTATCTTTCTCCACAGAGTCGTGGTTGGACCAGCCGATCATCGGCTCATATATGACCCTAACATAGTGCTTGAAATCGACGTGGGAGAAGTCGCAGCCGCTTTCCTTCATATCCCTCCAGATGCTGTAGGGACGGCGGTACCGCACGTGGGTACGGGCGGTTATCCCTCTTGAGGCTATCGCTTCGTTTATGGTATCGGTGAAAACCTTCAGGTCAGCCTCTGTCTTCTTTTTATCTTCCTCCAGCAGCCGCTCCAGCATATCGTATTCGCGTTGGCAGCGGAATCGGAACGACAGATTTTCGAGCTCCGATTTGACGTGATAGAGTCCCAGACGACCGGCCAATGGAGCATAGAAGAAGTCGGTTTCGCCGGCAATCTTCATCTGTTTGTCCGGACGCATCGAATCCAGAGTGCGCATATTGTGAAGACGGTCACTCAGTTTCACAAGCAACGCGCGAACGTCATAATGCACCGAATCCAGAATCTGCTTGTAGTTGTCCACCTGCTTGGTGTTCTCGTAACTCTTCTTCTTGCGTTTTGTCACCACGTCCACCAGGAACGCCACGTCATCGCCGAAGCGTTCGCGTATATCCTCCACGGTGTAGGGAGTGTCTTCCACGACATCGTGCAGGAATGCGGAACATACGGTATTGGCATCCAGTTCAAGCTCCTCGGCGGCAATTGCCGCCACAGCAATGGGATGGAATATATATGGCTCGCCTGACACCCTTTTCTGGTCTTTATGAGCCTCGGCGGCCAGAGCGAACGCATCCTTTACCTTTTGAAGTTCCTCGGGGCTCACGCGTGCCGCCATCACGTCGAAAACGTGCTGGGCGGATTCGCGAATCTGTTTTTCCATTTCGCTTTCCATAGGTCTATTCGCCGGATTTTATCTTTTCAATGAACGAACGTAGTCTTGCGGCATATTCTGCCGGGTGATTCTCACAGGACCTGGCGTGGGCGGTGTCGGGGACAATCCACAATTCCCTGTATCCCGTCCGCTTGGCATCGTAGTTCACATATACCTCCGACGTCGGCACGTATTTGTCGGAGTCGCCGTGTATGAACAGCATCGGGAGTTCGCATTTTTCCAGCTGGCCAACGGATGAAGCCTCTTTGAAAGACCATCCGAAGCGTATTCTGCAGACAAGGTCCGCGGCATACAGGACGGGGAATGCCGGCAGTTTGTAATCTTCCTTGAGTTCTTTCCTGAACTGGTTCCAAACCGTCGTGTACCCGCAGTCGTCCACAAACCCCCTGACGTACGGAGGCAGGTCGGGTTCGCCGCTGAGCATCATCGTGGTGGCACCTCCCATCGACACTCCGTGCACGATGGTGAAGACCTCTCCGAAGATGCCACCCGCAACGCCCAGCCACTGCTTGACGTCCAGTCTGTCCAGCCAGCCCATCTGGACCGACTCACCTTCGCTCAGACCGTGATGGCTGTTGTCCGGAAGCAGTACGTTGAACCCCAGCGAATCCCTGTATATGCGCGCAATGTGCATCATACACAGATGATTGTCGGTATATCCGTGCACAAGTACCGCCGTTCCCGCCGCCGGACCGGATGCCGGAGCATACACCGCGTGAAGTTTTCTGTCAGATGAGCCGAGTATCACAGTATCCCTGAACACGCCCGAAACGTGCAGGCTGTCATACCAGTCGATTATTCCGGGAACCCGTTCGTTCCACTTCTGAGAGTATCTCTCAAGGTCCTGGCCGTGATCCTCAGGCAGCAGCGCGAAATTCACCATAAACCATCCCGCCGCGAAGGAAACGGCCGCAAGGACCAGCACGGTGACTGCAGATATCTTGATTGCCTTTTTCATACTCCACAAATTTATTAAAATTTTTGCCAAATTTATTAATTCTGCGTAATATTGTGAAGATTAACAAATATCCGAAGATATGAGCAAAGGTTCAAAAGCAATCACCATCATCTCGACGGCAGTCATCGTAGCCGCGGTTGTATTTTTCTATTTCAAGTTCTGCTTCGTGCTCGGAGAGGGAGTCAAGGCTGGAGAACTCAACCAGATAGTCTATAAGGGCTGGATTTGGAAAACCTATGAAGGCCGCCTCATCCAGACCGGTTTCAGAGGAGCAAAACAGGGCGGAGGCATCCAGTCCAACGAATTCAACTTCAGCGTTGTGGACAAGGCTGTCGCTGATTCCCTGATGCGTTGCAGCGGCAAGAACGTGGAACTCCGCTACAAGGAATACAATGGAATGCTCCCCTGGCGCGGAATGCAGAAATATATAGTTTACGAGATTCTTTCAGTGACTCCGGCTGCCGGCACCACGGAAATACCCGTAATTACAGGCGGTGAAATATAGGAACTCAAAACAAACAATTTATATGTACGGAAAATTTCAGGAATACCTCCGGAATGAGCTGAAAGCCATCGACGAGGCAGGATTGTACAAGCGTGAAAGAATGATCTGCTCCCCGCAGGGTGCGGAAATCACACTTGCAGACGGAAGCAAGGCGCTCAATTTCTGCGCCAACAACTATCTCGGGCTCGCCGACAGTCCCAGACTTGTGGAAGCGGCGAAAAAGGCTATGGACACACGCGGCTACGGAATGAGTTCCGTCCGCTTCATCTGCGGCCAGCAGGATCTTCACCGCGAACTTGAAAAGGCCGTTTCGAAGTATTTCCACACTGATGACACCATACTCTACGCCGCCTGCTTCGACGCAAACGGAGGGGTTTTCGAGCCCCTCTTCACCGCAGACGACGCCATCATCTCCGACTCGCTCAACCACGCATCCATCATTGACGGCGTACGCCTCTGCAAGGCAGTGCGTTACCGCTATTCCAATGCAGATATGGCAGAGCTCGAAAAATGCCTCCAGGATGCGCAGGCTCAGCGTTTCCGCATCATCGTCACCGACGGAGTATTCTCTATGGACGGCAACGTCGCGCCCCTCGACAGGATTTGCGACCTCGCCGAGAAATACGACGCCCTCGTGATGGTTGACGAAAGCCACTCTGCGGGCGTGGTAGGCCCCACCGGACACGGTGTCGCAGAGCAGTTCAATGTTTACGGACGAGTGGACATCCACACCGGAACCCTCGGCAAGTCCTTCGGAGGCGCAGTGGGAGGATTCACCACCGGACGTCAGGAAATCATCGATATGCTCCGCCAGCGCAGCCGTCCTTACCTGTTCTCCAACTCCATCCCTCCTATGATTGCGGCGGCGGGCATCGAGATGTTCAGGATGCTGGAAGAGAGCAACGTACTGCACGACAAACTCGTCAGCAATGTCGGATATTTCCGTGACGCTATGATTGCGGCAGGCTTCGACATCAAACCCACCCAGTCCGCCATCTGCGCCGTTATGCTCTACGATGCTCCCCTCAGCCAGAAATTCGCCGCAGAGATTGCCAAGGAAGGCATTTTTGTCACCGGTTTCTACTACCCGGTGGTGCCGAAGGGCCAGGCCCGCATCCGCGTCCAGCTCTCAGCCGCACACGAGAAGGAACATCTCGACAAGGCTATCGCCGCCTTCATCAAAGTCGGCAGGAAACTCGGAGTCATCAAATAAAAATTATACGACATTTACCTGGCGCAAATCACGGGCTACCCGTGGTTTGCGTTTTTTTTTGCACTCCCGCAACCGCTCCCTTTTGCACTTATGCCGAAAAAAACGTAACTTTGAGAATTATGCAACCACATATTTCAATCTCACTTATCCTGACAGCCGCCATTATGTCATCCTGCTGTCAAAACAAAGCCACAAGCGAACTCAGGGCGCCTTCCTACCCTCTGATAACCATAGACCCCTACACCAGCGCCTGGTCTCCCTGCGACGAACTGTACGGCGGGAGCGTGGAGCACTGGACAGGATTTCCGTATCCCTTCGTCGGAGTCCTGACCGTTGACGGCGAAGACTACCGCTTCCTCGGCAGGGAAAAAACCTCCGAATTCAGGGCTGTTGCCGCCGGAGCCAGGGAGCATCCGTGGAAGGGAGAATATTCCACAGACGGGGGCCGCAGCTGGAATGAGGGAGAAGGAGGCTTCGGACCTTCCGGCCGCAGACCAACCACCGCCACCTTCCTCAACGTGAAAGACGTCAGGGCGAAACGCCACGTCCCGGCGGCATCTATACCGGACGGCGGCGATATGTATATGCTCTGCTCTTCATTCGGAGATGCAGCATTCTCCGTAAACGGAAAAACGGTGGCGAACAATACCGGCAGGCACGAGATTGAATTCCACCCCGTTCCGGCCGAGGCCCTGAAAGCCGGTGCGGACGGCAACGTGATTCTCGAAGCCCGCGCCAAGTCCGACAAAGACAACGCCTTTGTGGATATGGGGCTGTATGAACGTCTTGAATACCGGGAACTCTACACCCGGACCGCCGTCCAGACATCGGCGCAGGTGCTTCCGATGAACACACGCTACACTTTCGACTGCGGCCCCGTAGAGCTCGAACTCAGCTTCACCGCTCCCCTGTTCCTCGACAATCTCGATCTGGTGAGCCGCCCTGTAAACTACATTTCCTATTCCGTGAAATCAAAAGACAGTGCAAGGCACGAGGTTAAATTCCTTTTCAATGCCGGTCGCGAATGGGCCCTGGACTATGCAATGGACGAGAGTTCGACGGCGGAATCCTTCGAAAGCAACGGAATCACCTACGTCAGTACCGGCTGCACCGAACAGAACCCCTTGTGGAAATCCGGCGACAACGTGAGGATAGACTGGGGCCGGTTCTATCTCGCGGCAGACAGCCACGGCACGACCGCAGCGGTGACGGAAGACGGCGACATCTCGCTGACAAGGGAGTTGGGCAACGTCAGAAGGGCTGAAGGGATGATAATGGCCGGCTACGATGACGTTTATTCCATCCAGTACTTCGGAGAAAACCTCAGGCCCTACTGGAATGCCGACGGCAGCAGGACCATAGAAAGCCAGTTCGAAGCGGCAGCCGATGATTACAGGACGCTTATGAAACGCTCCGCGAAATTCGACGCCGGGATGATGGTGGAAGCGGAGAAGGCCGGAGGAAAGAAATATGCGGAACTATGCGCCCTCGCATACAGGCAGGCCGTTTCCGCCCACAAACTGGTAATCTCCCCTTCCGGAGAACTGCTCTGGCTGTCCAAGGAAAACAATTCCAACGGATCCATCGGAACGGTTGACGTGACTTACCCCTCATCACCTCTCTTCCTCCTCTACAACAACGAACTGGCAAAAGGCCTTCTCAATTTCATATTCGAGTACAGCGAGAGCGGCAGATGGACCAAGCCCTTCCCTACCCACGACATCGGCAGGTATCCCCTTGCCAACGGAATGGGTTACGGTGCCGATATGCCCGTGGAGGAGGCAGGCAATATGCTGATTCTCACCGCAGCGGTATGCATCAACGACAATGACGCTTCGTATGCGGCGAAGCATTGGGACACCCTTACGGAATGGACGGACTACCTTCTTGAGTTCGGACTTGACCCGGAGAATCAGTTGTGCACCGACGACTTCGCCGGACGTTCCGCCCACAACGTCAACCTTTCCGTCAAGGCGATACTCGGCATCGCATCCTACGGCCGGCTTGCGGAGATGCTCGGAAAACAGGACATCGCGGACAACTGCCTTTCCAAGACGCGCGCGATGGCGGCCGAATGGGAGAAAATGGCGGATGACGGAGACCACTACAGGCTTGCCTTCGACAGGCCCGGCAGCTGGAGCCAGAAATACAATCTGGTGTGGGACAGGCTGCTGGGATTGGACATATTCCCCTCTTCCGTAATGGAGAAGGAGATTCCGTACTATCTTTCAATTCAGAACAGATACGGACTGCCTCTTGACAACCGCTCCGAATACACCAAGACGGACTGGATATGCTGGACGGCTTCGATGGCAGCCCGGGACGAAGATTTCAAGGCCCTCATCGCGCCCGTATGGGATTTCTACAACGAGACGGATGACAGGGTGCCAATGAGCGACTGGGTATGGTCAGACAAACCCGGGCACGTGCAGTTCAAGGCCCGCTCTGTCGTGGGAGGATTCTTCATCAAAATGCTGGAAATGCAGAAAACAAAACGCAATTAATCATCAAACAATACTTATATCAATGAAAAAAACTCTCTTAACTCTGGCGCTTTGCGCCGCAACGGCAATCTGCTCGTTTGCAACGGATTACTACGCTGCGGACTTCGGAGCCAAGGCAGACGGAAGGACTCTCAATTCCGCCAGCATCCAGGCTGCCATCGATTTCGCATCGTCACACGGCGGCGGCCGCGTTGTCTTCACCCCGGGTCAGTACGTGACCGGCACCATCTACCTCAAGTCTGACGTCACCCTCCACCTCGAGGCAGGCGCCACACTCCTCGGTTCCACCAACCCCTGGGACTTCACCAAAGACCCGTATGTGGGATGGACCTCAATGATTTTCTCCATCAAGCAGAAGAACATCGGCATCACCGGCAAGGGAACAATCAACGGACGCGGATTCATCACCGCAAACCATATGGTGGAATACTACCACCGCGGTTTCCTCGAAGGCGACGCATTCAAGCTTGACAGGCCCAACGAGGTCAACCGTCCGGAGAACATCTACTTCCGCGAGTGCGACGGCGTCACCGTCACCGGAATCTTCCTCAAGGATCCCGCCAGCTGGAACCAGACATACGACCAGTGCCACAATATCCTGATTGACGGCATCACGGTTGACAGCAAGTCATATTGGAACAACGACGGCATCGACATCGTTGACAGCGAGGACGTGGTCATCCGCAACTGCTACATAGATGCGGCGGACGACGTGTTCTGCTTCAAGTCCCATTCCCACGACCATATGTGCAAGAATGTCCTTCTGGAGAACTGCGTGGGGCGTTCAAGCGCCAACGGAGTCAAGTTCGGAACCGTTTCAAAGGGAGGATTCAAGAACTTTACCATCAGAAACATAACCATCTTCGACACCTACCGTTCCGCTGTCACTTTCGCCGCGGTTGACGGTGCCGAGATAGAGAACATCACCGTTGACGGACTCAGAAGTTACCACACGGGGAACGTTATTTTCCTCCGCACCGGAAAACGCTGGAACAAGATTACTTCAATGGGCCTCAGCGAGAAAGACCGCAAGGACGTACGCAACAAGCAGCCTTATATGCGCAACATAGTCATCAGGAACGTTTATGCCGAAGTTCCCGCCGACAAGCCGGACGCGGGCTACAACTACGAGGGCCCCATCGAGGACCTTCCGCGCAACGTCTCGCCCGCCATCATCTGCGCCGGCATCCCCGACTGCAAGATTGAGGACGTGCTCCTCGAAAACATAGAAATCGTCGTTCCGGGAGCGGGCAATCCCCTCTATGCCTACAGAGGCACAAGCCCCGAGGAACTTGAGGCCATTCCGGAAATGATAGACTACTATCCCGAGTTCTCCCAGTGGAAGGAGCTTCCCGCCTGGGGAGCATATCTCCGCCATATGGACGGCATCACGTTCAAGAACGTGAGCATCAAGGCAGAGGCTCCCGACTACCGTCCCTGCGTAGTGGCGGACGACGTGCAGAACCTCAGCATCGACGAAAAGCAGTTTGAAGGAATCATAACCAACAAGACCACAAAGAAATGAAAAGACTAATCGCTATCACCCTGGGCATTATGATTGCAATGCAGTCATTTGCCGTTGATTATATGGCAACGGTATGGGGAGCCAAGAGCGACGGAATCACCGACAATACCGGCTCCATCCAGAAAGCCATCGACTTCATCAGCGAGCACGGCGGAGGGACGCTTTCCATCTACGTCGGCCGCTACGTCACAGGAGCAATCGAGCTCAAGGACAACGTCACCCTCCATCTCGGAGAAGGCTGCGTGCTTGTCGCTCCCGTCAATTATTACGCCTACAAGGGCGCTCCCGCGCTCATCTGGGCGAAGGATGGCAAGAACATAGCCATTACCGGCAAAGGCGTCATAGAACGCCGCGTGAAAGGTCTGGAGGCCAGCGTCAGGAATCAGGAAGCCAAGGGTTTCCTGCCCGCCGGCACGGTCATCCCCGGAGTATTCAGTTTTGAAAATTGCACAAATGCCACTGTCGGAGACGAAATCAAGGTCATCAACGACACCGCAGCTTCCACACAATACAACAGACAGTAATTATGAAGAAACTTATAATATTCGCTATCAGCATTCTGGCTGTTATGCCCCTGAGCGCCAGGGACTACTATGCCTCCGAATTCGGCATCAAGTCAAACGGTACGACGCTCAACACCACCTCCATTCAAAAAGCCATCGATTTCATCAGCGAGCAGGGTGGCGGAAGGCTCTGTTTCAAGGTGGGACGCTACCTCACCGGCACCATCCACATCAAGTCCAACGTCACCATCGACCTCGGCGAAGGTGCCGTTCTGGTGGGCTCTCCAAACCCCTACGACTACGACAAGGTTGACTGGGCGCCCGCATTCATCGCGGCGGAAAACGCCGAGAACATAGCCATCACGGGGCTCGGAGTCATCGACGGCAACGGACGCGAAGTTGCGAACAACTTCCTCGCACAGGTGGCGGCGGGATTCATCAAGGATCCTATGAAACTCGGCCGCGTGGCTGACCGTCCGCACGGAATCCTCCTCGTCAACTGCAAAAACGTGCTCGTAGAAGGTATCAACGTGCACAGCGCAGCCTGTTGGACCTTTACCGTTGACCGCTGCACCAACCTTCACATCAACAAGGTAACCGTCGACAGCCGGGCATTCTGGAACAACGACGGCATCGATGTGGTGGACTGCAAGGACGCCGTCATCGAAAACTGCTTCGTCAACGCCGCGGATGACGGCATCTGCCTCAAGTCCCACAAAGCCCAGTACTGCGACGACAACATCATCGTCCGCAACAATGTCATCACCTCCAGCGCCAGCGGCATCAAGTTCGGCACCTTCGGAGTGGGCGGCTTCCGCAACATCCAGTGCATCAACAACACTGTCTATGACACCTTCCGCTCCGCCATCGCCATCGAATCGGTTGACGGAGGCGCCACGGAGAACGTCCTGGTTGACGGACTCAAGTCCCTCAATACCGCCAATCCCATCTTCCTCATCTGCGGACAGAGAAGGGGCGAAAAGAAGAGCACGCTGGAGAACGTCACCATCAGGAACGTCTATGCAGAGGTTCCCGTCTGCAAGCCCGACTACGGTGTGGATTATGAAGGCCCCACTCTCGAGGATATGCCGCGCAACGTGGGTCCCTGCGTCATCGTGGGTCTCAAGGACCAGACCGTGAAGAACGTCACAATCGAAAACGTTGAGATAAAATTCCCCGGAGGCGGTGACCCCGCATTCGCCAAGGTCGGCACCGACGAACTGGACAAGGTTCCCGAAATGCCCACCGCATATCCCGAATTCAGCCAGTTCAAGGAGCTCCCCGCCTGGGGATTCTGGCTCCGCCACGCAGAGAACGTCACTTTCAGGAACGTCAAGCTCAGTGCCGCCGCAAAGGACTACCGCCCCGCTGTGGTTATTGATGACGTCGCGAATTCCGACCTGCGCGGCATCAAGGCCAAGGCTCCACAGCTGAAGGGCAGGATTTTCCAGGCAAAGAACTGCAAGAACATCAGGAAGTAATGAAAAGATTGCTCCTGCTTCTGTCCGCATTGGCTCTGTGCCTTCAGCTGGGGGCCGAAGCTCCTTGGCAGGCAAAGTGGATTACCAAATCCCAGAACATCGCCTGCACCAATTCCTGGACAGCATTCCGCAAAGATTTCAAACTCGACAGCGTGCCTTCTTCAATGAAGGCACGCATTGCTGTTGACACCAAGTATTGGATGTGGATAAACGACAGTCTGGTGGTATTCGAAGGCGGACTGAAGCGCGGTCCCTCCCCTGCCGACACATATTACGACGAAGTTGAGATAGCCCCTTTCCTCAAGAAAGGAGACAATTACATCGCCATCCTTACCTGGTACCTGGGCAAGGCAGGTTTCAGCCACCAGAGCAGCGGCTCCGCAGCCCTTCTCTTCGACGCATACGGTTCCGACGGCTCCGTCATGCTGTCCGATATGAGCTGGAGAGCCTCCGAATACAAGGCCTACTCCACCGCAGAAGGTCCGGTACCCAATTACAGGCTGCCGGAAAGCAACCTCTGCTTCGATGCCCGGAAAGAGTTCAAAGACTGGAACAGCAGCCGTTTTGAAGGCAGGCTGGGCTCGGTTATGCTCACCTCGTACCACGTGGGAGGCGCCCCCTTCGGGCGGCTCGTAAAACGTCCCATTCCCCAATGGAAAGATTACGGGCTGAAGGATTACGAAAGCATACGCCAATCCGGTGACACCCTCATCTGCAAACTCCCCTACAACTGCCAGATGACCCCCTGGCTTAAGGTCGAAGCGCCTGAAGGCAGACTTGTCCGTATGGAAACCGACCACCGCATCGTGACCAAGGTCGAATGCATCAGGGCGGACTATATCACGAAGGAAGGCGTTCAGGAATACGAAAGCCCCGGATGGATGAACGGAGAGGAAATGCGCTATGTCATACCCGAAGGGGTAAAGGTTCTCGGGCTCAAATACCGCGAAACCGGCTATGACTGCGATTTCGCAGGCAGCTTCCACTGCGACGACGAATTTCTCAACGAATACTGGCAGAAATCCGTACGCACCCTTTATGTGTGTATGCGCGACACCTATTACGACTGCCCCGACAGGGAAAGGGCCCAGTGGTGGGGAGATGAGGTCAACGAACTCGGAATGGCTTTCTACGCCCTGTCACGCTCATCCGACAAGCTTGCCCGCAAGGGAATGCTGGAGCTCTGCAACTGGAGCTTCGACGACGGGGCGATGCACGCCCCCGTTCCCGCATCCAACTATTTCTGCGAACTGCCTATGCAGATACTGGCTTCCGTAGGCTGGTACGGCTTCCACAACTACTGGTTCTACAGCGGCGACGACAGCATCATTCCGGAGGTTTACGATGCAGTGCACCGCTACCTTCACGAGACCTGGAAACTGGACGCAGAAGGGCTTCCCGTTTACAGGAAAGGCGGATGGGACTGGCCCGACGCGGGCGAGAACTGTGACGCAAAGGCTCTGCTGCCCCCCTGGTATTACCTTGCCATAAAGGGAGAAAAGGCCTTTGCCGAGCAATTGGGGAAAACAGAGGATATACTTGAGGACGAGGCTATCCTGAAGAGGATATACGAAAACTACAACTCTCTCTATTGGAACGGCACGGAATACCGCTCCGCCGATTTTGCCGGGAGTCCGGACGACAGGGTCCAGGCTATGGCAGTGGTATCAGGTCTGGCCGCACCCGACAAGTATCAGGCGATTTCCAGGATACTTTCGGAACAGTACCACGCCACAACCTATATGCAGAGATACGTTCTGGAAGCCCTGTTCAAAATGGGCAAGGCGGATGAGGCGATAGACAGAATGCACAGGCTCTACCCCACTGTTATGAAGGATGACTGCAGCACACTTTGGGAGCATTGGAATTATGACGGCAGCTGCAACCACGCCTGGACAGGCGGTGCAATCATCGAAATGGGGCGCAAGATTGCAGGCATAGAACCTCTCGAACCGGGCTTCAAAAAATTCAGTGTCAATCCCCGTTTGGGCAAACTGAAAAAAGTGGAGTCGAGGGTTGAAACCGTATATGGTCCCATAGAAATCTCCGTAACTCGCAACGGTCGTTTCCACCAGATTGACTTATCGGTTCCCGACGGCACGAGTGCGGAAATTATCGAATTGGGCAAGCCCGTCATTTTCGGAGCCGGAAAGCATCATTATGTTTCAAAACTTGGAACGAAATCAAGATAACAAAATTGTTATACTGTAAAACATTTTTGTTTCTTTGTTTGATACATAATCTATAATGAAAATTCATAGGACTATACAGATAATTCTGGCAGCCTGTTTTCTCTCTGGTATTTCAAGAGCCGCCGTTGTGGCGGAAGGCATTCCGGGCTATGTTCCGACCGCTGAAAACCTCCGGTCACGGCAGGATTTCCAGGATGCCCGCTTCGGCATCTTCATTCACTGGGGAATTTACAGCATGCTCGCCGACGGGGAATGCATAATGAATGACAAGGGCATTCCCTTCAGCGACTATTCCACTCTTCCCGGAGGGTTCTACCCTTCCGGGTTCGATGCATCCGAATGGGTCAGTGCTATCAGGGAATCGGGAGCGAAATACATTACCTTCACATCCCGTCACGTGGACGGATTTTCAATGTTCAGGAGCGAAGCATCCGGCTACAACATAGTCGACGCCACTCCGTTTGGTCGGGATGTAGTGGGAGAACTCGCAGAAGAATGCAGGAAGCAGGACATACGACTTCATTTCTACTACTCTCTCGCCGACTGGGGACGCGAAGACTACCCGTCCGGTGTGATGGATTCCTGTCCGAAAGATTCCTTGAAATACGATTTCCCGCATTATCTTGACTTCATCTGCTCCCAATTGAACGAACTGCTGGTCAAATACGGCCCCGTCGGATGCATATGGCTGGACTGCGACTGGGACCATATTCGCAAACCGGCGCCCGGTGAAAAGGTGGTTGTGGACTTCGACTGGCAGTACAACAGGATATACAGCCTGATACACAAACTTCAACCATCCTGCCTTGTAGGCAACAACCATCACCGCGAGAGCATCCCTGGAGAGGACATCCAGATATTCGAAAGAGATGTACCGGGAGAAAACACCTCAGGCTACGGCAGGACCTCCTACGTCAGTGCCTCCCTTCCTCTGGAAACCTGCCAGACGATGAACAGGAGTTGGGGTTACTGCATAAAAGACAAAGATTTCAAGAGCACAACCGAACTGATAAGACTGCTTGTGCGCACCGCCGGCAGGAACGCCAATCTCCTGCTCAACGTCGGCCCGCAACCGGACGGAAGAATCCCGACCGAATCTCTGGAGAGACTTGCCGGGATAGGCGCGTGGTTGAAAGCCAATGGAGAAGCCATTTATGGTACAAGGGCCACATTGCTTCCTCCGCAGAAATGGGGTGTTATGACACACAAGGACAACAGACTGTTCCTGCACGTCACGGACTGTCCGGAAGACGGTACCGTAGCTCTCCCGTTCCCGGTCAAGGCAAATGATGTCCGGGCTTTCAATAATGGTGAATCCCTGAAATTCAAAAAAGGGAAAGACTGTTTCCGCGTATTCCTTCCGGAAGACGCAGACTGCACCATAGACTATATTGTGGAAATCATTACCGGCTGACGGAACCCATAACTGGCTTCAATCAATACCTACGGTTACTTTCGACCAATCCGCCTGTCCCGCGACCGGCGGATTTTTTTTGGCAACGGAGATACGGATGCCCGATGCCTCGGGGAAAGATGCCTTTACCGAACGGGCTATTCTCCCGGCCACGTGCTCCAGAAGATTGGACGGGACGGCCATCTCGCGGGCCACTATGTCATAGACAGTCCCATAATCCAGCGTATCCGCCAGATTATCGCTCTCCGACGCCCGCTGCACGTCATAATCACAGCGGAAGTCCACCACAAAAAGATTCCCCCGCCTCCTTTCCTCCGGCAGACATCCGTGGAATGCCTCGAACTGCATTCCCGTCAATTCAATCAGACCTTTCACTTTTTCCTTTTTCCTACTATGCACTCATATTCCCTGAGAGCTGCGATTGCCTGTGGCGACAGAATCAGGATGGCCACCAGATTAATCCAGGCCATCGACCCGATTCCGATGTCGGCAAGGGTCCACACAATGCCGGATTCATTGAGCGAGCCGAAAATGGCCGCGGCGAAATACAGGACGCTGAAGCAAATCTTCACAAGCTTCTGCCGCACGTTCCTCCCTTCATACAGGAACACAAAACTTGATTCCGAGTAGAAATAATACGCGAGAGCCGTGGTGAAAGCGAAGAAAACCATTGCGATTCCCACGAAAACACCACCTGCGGGCCCTATGGTGGAGCATATTGCCGTCTGGGTGAACGAGCTCATATTCGCGCCTATTTCAGGCGCATTGGCAACAAGTATCTCCCCGGTGGACTGGTCAATCACGTTATACATCCCCGTGGTGATTATCATAAGGGCTGTGGCCGTGCATACGAACAGTGTATCCACATAAACGGAAAAGGCCTGGGCCAGTCCCTGCTGGGCGGGATGCTCCACACTCGCCGCTGCGGAAGGAATGGCTCCTGTACCCTGGCCGGCCTCGTTGGAGAAAATTCCACGCTTCACGCCCATTGCAATGGTCGATCCAAGAATGCCCCCGCACACCGGATTGATGCCGAACGCCCCTTCGAAAATACTCTGGAACGCACCGGGAACCGCCCTCCAGTTGACGGCCACCACAACAATGGCCAGCACAATATAACCCAAGGCCATAAACGGCGTGACAATTCCGGCAACCTTGGCTATACGGTTTGCGCCTCCAAGCACCACAAGCGCCAACAGAGCCACAAGGATAATGCCACCCACCCAACCGGGCAATCCGAATGCGTTTGTCATTGCCTTTGACATCCCGTTCGACTGGACTGTTGTGGACAACACCCCGCAGCCGATTATGGTTGCGATTGCAAAGACATAACCCAGCCACTTGCATTTCAATCCTTTGGCAATATAGTATGCAGGGCCTCCGCGGAAGGCATCGCCGTATTTGACTTTGTAGAGTTGCGCAAGAGTTGATTCCGTGAATGCGCTCGATGCTCCCAGAAACGCAACCACCCACATCCAGAACACTGCTCCGGGCCCGCCGAAAGCGATTGCCGAGGCCACACCCATTATGTTGCCCGTACCCACGCGCCCGGAAAGCGCAATGCAGAAAGCCTCGAAGGAACTTATCGAGCCGGATTTCTTCTTCTTGTAGTCAAAGAGATTCCGGAACATAAGCCCAACCCTGCGTATCTGTACGAAACGCGTCCTTATCGACAGATAAAGACCGGCACAAACGAGAAGAAACACCAGAGCGGGACTCCATATGATGTAATTAATAATCCTTACAAATTCTTCCATCCAAACCGATTTCGGCAAATTTACACAGATTTGTTCCCAATACCAAAAGGTTTTTTTTGAATTTGGGATTTATGACTAAATTTGCGTGATAATTTCCTTTCTCCGGGCCGCTTATGTTTTTGAAAATCATTCTTCTTGTCGTATTCTTCGCCACATTGGTCAGCGTAGGCATAATATGCCGCAGAAATGCAGGCAATGTCCAGGGATTCGTTCTGGGGGGCCGCAACGTGGGATCCTGGCTGAGCGCATTCTCTTTCGGCACCGCATATTTTTCCGCAGTCATTTTCGTAGGCTATGCCGGACAGTTCGGATGGAAATATGGAATGGCCGCAACGTGGATAGGAATCGGAAACGCACTTATTGGCTCTCTCCTCGCCTGGCGCATTCTTGGCAGACGCACCAGGCTGATGACACAGCATCTGGGCAGTGCCACAATGCCCGATTTCTTCGGAAGGCGCTATTGCTCCAAAGCCTTGAAAGTGGCGGCCTCGGTCATTGTGTTCGTTTTTCTCATTCCATACACCGCCTCTCTCTACAACGGACTGTCCCGACTTTTTGAAATGGCGTTCCATATAGACTACGTCTGGTGCGTTGTGGGAATGGCTGTGCTGACGGGTATTTATGTGCTGGTGGGCGGATATATGGCGACCGCAGTGAACGACTTCATACAGGGAATGATAATGCTGGTGGGAATCGTTGCCGTAATTGCTTCGGTGTTGCAAGGAAACGGAGGTTTTTCGGAAGCCGTCTCAAGATTGTCACAGATTTCCGCCGAAAGCGCCCCCGGTCTGAACGGAGCTTTCGTTTCGTTCCTGGGTCCACAGCCTCTGTATCTGCTCGGAGTGGTGCTGCTCACCTCCCTGGGCACCTGGGGACTGCCGCAGATGGTGGGGAAATTCTATGCCATACGCGACGAAGCGGCCATTACCAAGGGGACGTTCATTTCCACGGCCTTCGCTTTCATCGTTGCCGGAGGATGCTATTTCCTCGGAGGGTTCGGACGCCTGTACAGCGATGTCATAGAATACACGGTATCGGGAACTCCCGTCTATGACAGCATAATTCCGTCGATGCTCGGCTCCCTTCCCGACATAATAATAGGGATAGTCATTATGCTGGTGCTTTCCGCATCTATGTCCACCCTCGCATCTCTGGTTCTCACCTCAGGTTCTACTCTTACTCTTGACATAATCGTCCCGGCAAGACATAACGGGATGGATGAGAAATCACAGTTGAGATGCATCCGGCTTCTTGTCCTGTTCTTCATCGCCGTATCTTCGGCAATCGCAATAGTGCAGGCCGGGAGTTCCGTCACCTTTATCGCCCAGCTGATGGGCATCTCCTGGGGTGCACTCGCCGGTGCATTCCTGGCCCCTTTCCTGTATGGACTCTACTGCAAACGCACGTCCCGGCTGTCCGTTTGGGTAAGTTTCGCGTCCGGAATAATTATTATGGGCCTCTGTATGTTCTGCACTTATACAGGCAGGACATTCATCAGCCCATTCTTCTGTTCCCCCATCAATGCAGGGGTTCTGGCAATGGTTTCGGGGCTTGTACTTGTCCCCGTCACCAACCTGTTCGCAAAGGTTAAGGACAAAGACGCCGTTGAACGGATGTTCTCCTGCTACAAGCATCAGGTGACCGTCAACGCGGCCACATCCCTCAGTCAGGATTAATCGTTCTCCGGCCCAAGGATGTTTCGGGAAGGAATTTCACTGCTTCAACAGCTTCAGGGAAATACGCCCCCTGTCAAGGTCAACAGCGACAACGCAGACCTTTATGTGCTGATGCAGTTTCACGACCTTGGTGGGATCAGTGCCGCGCGGTCCCATCTGCGACACGTGAATCAGTCCGTTGTCATGAAGGCCTATATCCACGAATGCACCGAAATTGGTGATATTTGTGACTATTCCCGGGAGTTCCATACCTACTTTCAGGTCATCTATTTCGTGGATATCATCGGCAAATGAGAATTCCGACGCCTGCTCACGAGGGTCCAGTCCGGGTTTTGCCAGTTCCCTGATGATGTCGTTCACCGTAGGCAGTCCCGCAGACTCAGTGACAAAATCCTCTGCCTTGAGGCGGGATATCAGGTCCTGATTTCCGACAAGATCGCTGCTCTTCACTCCAAGGGATGCGGCCATCCTGTCAACAATGACGTACGATTCCGGATGCACAGCGGAATTGTCCAGAGGATTGGCGGCACCTCGGATGCGCAGGAAGCCGGCGCACTGCTCGAATGCCTTTGCACCCAGACGGGGAACTTTCTTCAATTCGGCACGGGCCTTGAATCCGCCGTTCTCCGTACGGTACGCAACTATGTTCTCCGCCAGGGACGGGCCTATGCCCGACACATACGCGAGCAGATAAGGACTTGCCGTATTGAGGTTGACGCCTACGGCATTTACGCAGGATTCTACGGTATTGTCGAGTTTCTCTTTCAGGAGAGACTGGTCCACATCGTGCTGGTATTGACCTATTCCAAGATTTTTGGGGTCAATCTTTACGAGTTCCGCGAGAGGGTCCATCAGGCGCCGTCCTATGCTCACTGCGCCCCGGACTGTCACGTCTTCGTCCGGAAATTCCTTGCGGGCCACCTCGGAAGCGGAATAGATGGACGCACCGTCCTCGCTCACAGTCCATACCTTGCATCCCTCGGGCAGGGAAACCTTCCTGAAAAATTCTTCCGTCTCGCGGCTGGCGGTTCCGTTGCCGATGGCCACGGCCTGGATTTTATACTTTTCCAGCATCTCCTGCACGGCAACCAGAGACTTCACCTTCTCGCTCTGGGGAGGATGCGGATAAATGATTGTATGATAAAGCAGGCTCCCCCGCTCATCCAGACAGGCAATCTTGCACCCGTTACGGAATCCCGGATCCACGGCCATCGTACACTTCTGCCCCACCGGAGCCCCCAGAAGAAGCTGGCGCAGATTCTCCCCGAAAACGTTGATGCTCTCTGCATCGGCTCTAGCCTTTGCCTCCCTGATGACCTCGCCGCTGATACCCGGTTCCAGAAGCCTCTTGAAAGAATCGGCCACGGCCTCCTTTATCTGTTCGCCCAAAGCCTGGACGGGATATCCGTGCTCCTGGCAGAAATCATAATATATCTTGGCGCCGCATTTCTCCGCATCGGTATCCAAACCTATTGAAAGAAAGCCTTCCGACTCCGCCCTGAGGATTGCCAGAAGATTGTGTGCCGGAATCCTTGCAAGAGGCATCGAGAACGTGAAGTAACTGCGGTACTTGTCCGCTTCCGACGACTCCTTTCCAGCTTTCGTGACCTTCGCTTCTATCCGGCGGTTGCGGAAAGCGGCGCGAAGGTTTTCCCTGATGACGGGAGTCTCGCTCAGCCTCTCGGCAATGATGTCCCTGGCTCCGGCAAGGGCGGAATCCACATCTTCGGCTCCCGGTTTGCCGGCAGTCTTCATCGCCGTCGAACCTTTCACGAAGGCGGCGGCAGAAGCGCGGGGATCCCTCGTTTTCTCATTCCACATAAGATCCGCAAGAGGTTCCAGACCCAATTCTTTGGCTACCGTAGCCCTTGTCCTGCGTTTCGGCCTGTATGGCAGATAAATGTCTTCCAATTCCGTTGAAGACACACAGTTTTCGATTCTGCCGCGCAGTTCATCCGTCAGCGCCCCGGCAGCCTCTATTGTGCCCAGGACTGTCTCCTTGCGCTTCTCCATATCGGCGAATACATCTACCCAATGCTTAACCTCCGCCACCTCGGCATCATCCATAGCACCGGTCTTCTCCTTGCGGTAACGGCTTATGAAGGGAATGGTATCTCCTTCCTCGAACAGTCCCGCACAATTCTCAATCTGCCAGACCTTGCGTTGGAGGCGGTCTGCAATGAAGTTTATGTAGATTGCTTTCATTTTCTTTACTGTATCTTCACAAAGATAGCAAATAATGTGGAAGGTTTTTATTAGTTTTGAACTATGAAACCATTATTCACAGGTCAGGCATTGCCGATAGAGGGCATCATTGAGATGCTGAAGAAGCAGGGACTCGCCATTGAGGATGAGGCCGCGGCTATCCATACGCTGCGCAACATCAGCTACTCCAGGTTCAAGGCATACCTTGTACCGCTGATGGAAGACAGGTCAACCCACAAGTTCAGATCCGGAGCGACGTTCGGGCAGGCATACGCCTACTACGGCTTTGACCGGAGGCTCAGGGAACTTGTGTTCCACGAAATGGAAAAGGTGGAGATTTCAATCAGAACCCACCTTGCATATGCCCTGAACGGCAGCGAAAACGGTTACTGGTTCACCAACCCGGACCACTTCCGCAACAAATCCAGCCACAGATTCCTTCTGAACGGTATCAAACGGGAAGTGGAACGTTCCGACGTTGACGCCATTCGGAGTTTCAGGTCAAAATATTCCAACGAATTCCCCCCTTGCTGGCTCACATTGGAAGCCACGTCGATGGGCACATTGTGCATGATGTACGAAGAAATGAAACCCGGTCCCATAAAAGACAGGGTGGCAGCATATTACGGGGTCGATTCGCACACTTTCAACTCCTGGCTCAGGCATATAGTCTATATCCGCAACATCTGCGCGCACCACGGGAGACTGTGGAACCATACCCTGACTGTGTGCGCGAAGATTCCGGACAAGCCGCGAAATCCTTTCCCGAAGGTCAAGCCGTCCATGACAAGCAATGTATATTATACGCTGTGCGTAATCCAATACCTGCAGAATACGGTCAAACCAACCAACACCTTCGCCCAAAGGCTCAAGGCTCTGATTGACGGCTTTCCGCTCATAGGCGAAAAAGAACTCGCCTCTATGGGGTTCCCGCGGGAATGGGACAGAGACGAGTTCTGGAAATTCTATCAGAAATAATTCTATTTCAGGTATTTGTTGGCAAAATCAATATAGTGGTCCCAGTCTTCGGGAGTCACGTCGTGCTTGCCCTGACGGTGATGGTAACCCACTTTCGCCTCAGCCTTCCTGCCCCAGAAACGGACATACACTTTCGCCGCCTCCTCGGATGCAATTCTCTGGCCCTTCGGATCGGAGTGCTGGTCATCTTCCGCACTGGCCACATACAAAGGCCTCGGTGCAATCAATGCCAAAAGTTCGTGTTGATCGAAAGGCATTGCAGCCTCGTTCTCGTTGTATTTCCAGAAGTTGTCGCAGAACCAGTAGGGGAAATGATAATTGATGATCTGCGCCGTCTCGCCGTAATGACGTCTGAACAGGGCATCCCCGCCGCAACCGGATTCGTTGGCTATGACCATTGCGAAACGTTCGTCCTGAGCTCCGGCCCAAAGGGCTGCCTTGCCGAGTCTTGAATGGCCGAATACTGCGACTTTCGTGGCATCAACATCAGGATCGGACTCCAAATAGTCCAATGCACGGCTCAAGCTCCAAGCCCAGGCGCCAATCGCCTTCCAGGTATAACCGGTATTCTTGAAATAGCGGTGCACTCCCCTCTCGAGGGCTCCATCGAAGTCAGGAGTGACATCACCGTAGTAATAACTCACCAGACCAAATCCGTTTGAGACGAGCTTCTCCACGTCCCATCGGCCGATTTTCCCGTTTTCCGTAGCGCGTGTTCCACGTTCACAGAAGTCAAAGACAGAGTATGAAGACAGTTCCTTCTTTGCAGGCATTGATACCCAGTCCTCGTCGGTGAGGGTGTAATTGCCCTTGAAATTCATTCCGAGGAACACGGGGACAGGGCCCTTGGCGTCTGCCGGAAGAAATTCCACGAGCCTTATATAATTCTTTTCATCCCGTGCGAAATAAACTTTTATTTCCTTCGCCTTCACGCGTCCTCCGTAAAGTTTGTCTGTAGTGCGCACGACTTCGAAATGCATACCTTCAGCAGGTCCAGCCGGGGATGTACCATACTCCTCTTCTGCAAAGAGATTCAGCAATTCCGGGCGACGACGCTCCATCCATTGCCTGCGCGTGCGGACAGGCGTCCCGTCGGACATAACGAAAGGGTCAGGGAGGGTATATTCCGGCACTCGGGATTCGTCCATATACTCCTTGGGGTCGAAGAGCCACATCTTCGTGACGGCAAAAGGCTTCTCCACAGCATAATGGGCCGCATTCCTTGCAATTTCTGCCTGATGGTCTCTTACTCCCTCCGGAACATAGGCATTGCCGAGCACCGTTCTGCCCGAAAGCGCTTCATACCAGGTACAGGCGGCGATATAGCGGCCCACGAGATAGTTCAGATGGAAACCGTCACGGGTGACGTTCTGAAGAAGCGGCGAAAATCTGGCATTCTGAACGGCCGTACCGGAAGGAATCACGCCGAGTCCGTATTTGTCACAGGCGAAAGAAGAGCACTTGACAATGCCTTCATACATCTTCATCTGGTCGCTGTCATAATGCATAAAATGGCCGTGGACGGCATCCTTGGCATAAGCCCAGGTCTGATGCCACATTATTCTGGCACCGGGGACATTCTTCCGGACGTAGCGTACAAGTTCGCCGAGATAAGGTTCGTAGGATTTGATCAGGCCTGAATAGCCGCTTGCCTGCTGGAGTGTCACCACATCCCACTTCTCATCGTAAATTCCCTTGTAAATATCCGCGTCCTTGGTGGCAGTCAGGCTGCCGGAGGCATCCACCTTGTAGTAGATGTACTCCTTTTTCCCCTCCAGGACATTCTGATGATGGCGTTCGAGGGTGCATCCGCCGATATAGAGATTCCCTATGATGAAAACTTTGCCGTCGGCCCCGGCTATCTCGTGAAGATACTGGTTCACGGCATCCTGTGAAAAACTGTTGCCTATCGCAAGAATCCTGAGAGTGTCCTTTTGTTGCGCGAATACCGGAATGCATACAATCGGCAGCAATAACGTGATGAGCAGTTTTCTCATAAAAGATTTATTTCCCAAGTTTTTCCCCGAGATGCCTGAGCATATCCTGCGTCATCGAATCCAAATCGTAGGAAGGAGCCCAGCCCCATTCTTCGCGGGCGCAGCTGTCATCCATCTTGTCCGGCCAACTGTCGGCGATGTGCTGACGCACAGGGTCGATTTCGTAACGCAGCTTGAGGGACGGAACGTACTTGCGTATGGCCGCGGCAATTTCTTCCGGATCGAAGCTCATCGAAGCGATGTTGAAGGAATTGCGGTGTTTCAGTTTTGAAGGGTCGGCCTGCATAATCTCCACTGCTGCCCTGAGCGCGTCAGGCATATACATCATATCCATATAGGTGCCTGCGCTTACCGGACATACGAATTCCTCACCCTTGAGAGCCGCATAGTAAATCTCCACGGCATAGTCCGTCGTACCCCCTCCGGGGAGTGTGGTATAGGATATGAGACCGGGGAAACGGACAGAACGGGTATCAACACCGTATTTGAAGTAATAGTAGTCCGACAGAAGCTCGGTGGCGACCTTGGTTACTCCATATATGGATTGGGGCCGCTGGATAGTATCCTGGGGTGTATTGACGTGAGGCGTTGAAGGTCCGAAAGCGCCTATGCTGGAAGGAGTGAACACTGCGCATCCGTTCTCGCGTGCAACCTCAAGAATGTTAATGAGGCCGTTCATCTGGATGTCCCAGGCCTTCAGCGGGAATTTTTCGGCGGTTGCGGACAGGAGAGCGGCAAGATTGTATATTGTATCGACCTTATATTTTTTCACCGCCTCGGCAATCTGCTTGCCGTCACAAACGTCAACGACCTCCGCAGGGCCGGACTCGAGGAGTTCGCCTTTGGGTTCAAATCCCGGAATGTAACCGGCAACAATGGCACCTTCAGGGATTTCCCTGCGAAGTTTCATAGTCAGGTCAGAACCTATCTGGCCCGTAGAACCAATTATCAATACGTTTTTCATAATCTTTCTCTGGCGTATTCCACGTCGATTTTAAATGTTTTCTGTTTGGAAGACGGGGCGTCGTACATCGCGTCCGTCATAATCTTTTCACATATGCTTCTTAGTCCCCTCGCGCCAAGTCCACGGTCTATCGCAGTATCCACTATGAGGTCCAAAACTTTGGGCTCTATCACAAGCGTCTTGCCGTCCAGCTCGAACATCCTGGCGTATTGCTTGAGAATAGCGTTCTTCGGCTTTGTCAGGATGCGTTTCAATGCTGTCCTGTCGAGTTTGTCGAGATATGTCACAACAGGGAGACGTCCGACAATCTCGGGTATAAGGCCGTATGCGCGAAGATCCTGAGACTCCACATACTGCAGAAGATTGTCCCTGTCGACGCCCTGCTTCCCTTCGGAGTCGAAACCTATCACCTGTGTATTCAGGCGCTGGGCAATCTTGCGCTCGATACCTTCGAAGGCGCCTCCGCAGATGAAAAGAATGTTCTCAGTGTTGATATGCACGAATTCCTGGTCGGGATGCTTGCGCCCGCCCTGTGGCGGAACGTTCACGACATTGCCTTCCAGCAACTTCAACATAGCCTGCTGCACACCTTCCCCGCTCACGTCCCTGGTGATTGAAGGATTGTCGCTCTTGCGGGAAATCTTGTCTATCTCGTCGATGAACACAATTCCCAGCTCTGCCTGAGCCGCATCGTAGTCTGCCTCCTGAAGAAGCCTGGAAAGAATGCTTTCCACATCCTCGCCCACATATCCGGCCTCCGTCAGGACGGTTGCGTCAACTATTGTGAACGGGACCATCAGCATCTTCGCTATGGTCTTTGCGAGCAGTGTCTTTCCCGTGCCTGTGGGGCCTGCAAGAAGAATGTTTGATTTCTCGAGTTCAACGTCATCCTGAGGATGCTCTATCACATTGTGCAGGATTCTCTTGTAATGGTTGTAAACGGCAACGGACAATATCTTCTTGGCTCTGTCCTGCCCAATCACATATTGGTCAAGATAAGCCTTGATCTCCTTGGGAGTCGGAATCTTGGGAGCAGTACCGGACATTACTTGAGTTCGCGGAATTTGGCGGAAGTTATCTTGGTGGCCTTGAGGGTGACAGTCTCCTTGATCTTGTCCATAACCTTGCGGTCTTCCACCTGTTCAACCAGATTCTCCACCTGACGACGGTCGGAAAGTACGTTGTTGACAGCATCCTTTATCATATCGGCGGGAACGTTCCCCAGCCCATACATTGCATACTGATATGTCACGTAAGCCTCTGCAGCATCGGTGATGTCTTTCTGTTCAATCTTGAAATCGAATTTCTTCATAAGGAAACCTCGCACCATCTGCCACTTGAAGTCCTCGACGAATCCGGGGAATTCCTTCTCGACATCCTCCTTGGAGACCTTGCCTTTATTGGCAACGAACAGCCATCTCTTGAGAAAGTCCTCGGGGAGTCTGACACCCGCCTTTTCCACGAAATATGCACGGATATCCTTTGCGAGACGCCAGTCAGACTCCTGCTTGAGCTGGCCTTGGAGGCGCTCCAACACCTCTTTCTCGATATCCTCGTCCGACTTCTCCTCTTTCTTTTCCTCATAGTACTTCCTGAGGTTCTCAATCATCGACTTCTTGTCGGCCGCGGCCACGGAAACCTGATACTGGTTGATGGTATCGTCCTTGACCACATCCACGTTTATCTCGGGTGAAAGTCCGAGGTCAAACACAAAGTTGAAGTCATTGCCGCTGACCCACTCTATCTCCTCCTGCTTTTCGCTGGTGAGAGGCTCGCCGAGGATATTGAGTTTATTGTCCTCGATGTATTTCTGGATTTGCGTTCCGAGCACGTCATTCACGGCATCCGAAAGGCATTCCGCCCCGTAAACCTTCCTGATGAGCGCGGGAGGCACCATTCCTTTGCGGAATCCTTTGAATTCGGCATTGCGGCGACGTTCGTTGAGTTTTTTCTTTTCGCCTTCGGCATAATCGGCGGCAGCGACCTTGATTGTCAGTTCGATGTTAAGTTCGTCCGGTTTGATTGCTTTGATTTCCATAATTTCAATATATTTGTTTTTGTTTCTTTCGGATATTCTATGCGCCCGTGATACATCTGGGCCAGATATGATTTGATAGTTTCCTTGATGATGCCCAGTTCCTTTATGGATATGTCGGAGTTCTCGAATTGTCCGGATTCCAACTTTCCGGCAACTATTCTCTCCACAAACGAATCGAAGGCCTCCGGCGTATATTCCTTCAATGTCCTTGATGCCGCCTCTATGCTGTCGCACAGCATAAGGATTATCTGCTCCCGGAGGAAGGGTTTCGGCCCGGGATATGCGAAGGCGCCAATATGGGAAGGATCTCCCCCTTTTTCCAGATACTTGCTCCAGAAATAGGATGTAACGGTGGTCCCGTGGTGGGACACGATGAAAGCCGGGATGATTACGGGAAGCCTGTGTTTCTTCGCGATGGCCAGACCGTCAGCAACGTGCCTTATTATGTCCCTGGCACTCTGCTCGGGGGTAAGCCCTTCGTGATATTTGGTTTTGCTGTCGGAAAGAATGGACTCGTTCTCGATGAAGCACATCGGATTCATTATCTTGCCTATGTCGTGATAGAGTGCTCCTACACGTACCATAGGCACGTTTGCCCCTATGGCCGATGCCGCCGCATCCGCCATATTCATTACCTGAAGCGAATGCTGGAAAGTGCCGGGGGCCTTCTGCTGCAGTTCCTGAAGTATGGGATTGGTGGTCTCACTCAGTTCGAGCATTCTGGACACCGACACCAGATTGAACATTCTCTCGAAGATATATATCAGAGGATAGAACGCCACTGTCAGCATTGAGCCGCAGAACAGCAGGAAAAGGTCCTTGAGGATGCTTCCGGACATCATATCGGCCATCCGGAATGCCAGATAAATGACAGAGAGAACGCCAAAAGTCTCCAAAGCCACCACAAACTGACGCCAGCCACGGGAAAACTTCCTGAACATCAGGATGGCGACCACACCGGCAATCAGATACATCACATACATCACCGCCCCGTTGTTGGCAAACAGCAACAGGGGAATGAGATATACGGCATATACGGGAACTATTTCGCTGTTTTTGAAAAAAGCCTGGAGATACAGAGCCGTCAAAGTGAACGGAACGATGAAGATATTGCCCGACAGGTAAGTACAGGCAAGCATTGAAGCTACAGTCCCCAGCACAAACACCGTCAGGATATAGGAATATCTGCGCCATCCACTGAATATCTGCGGCATTGTGAAGAACAGTATCAGCAGAAGAATGGCAACAAGGCAAACGGAGATCAGGATAGAACCCGCCCAATGCACGAAGTTTGGCATATTTTTCCCAAGACTATGCTCGTATTCCCTCTTGTAGGAATCGAGCATCTGGGCTATTTCCGCTGTAACAATCTCCCCTTCGGAAACTATTATCTGACCGGAAGTCACATACCCGGAAGTCGGCGAGACCGAATGGTCGGCCCCAGCGGCTATCAGCTCGGTAGTTTCTTCATCATAGAAAAGATTCGGTTCAATGACTATCAAACCCGGCTGACGCGTAATGGAATCCACATCAACTCCGGGCATAAGTTCCCTGCTGAGTCTCAGGAATTCGTCATAGGCCCCCTTCAGCAGATAAACCTCGGAAGCGGGCTGTTTTTCCGCGCGCTTCCCTCTTTGGACATATATGACTTCGGATTCCGGTGAAGACTGAAGGATGCCTCTCCCGTATATTGCCGCAAGAACTTCAGAAGCCTTCGCCTTGAAACGCGGAGTCTCGGATGAGGCGTTCAGTTTGGAAACCGCATTCTTCAGAACGTCTTCCGAAAGCCTGTAATACGGGACATATGAAGTTTCTGCCTTAAGTCTGTCCTCCATCAGCTGCGCCTCAGTCTTGTAGATGGGGAAATCAATCTGGGCCACGAGAGTCTCGTGTTCCCAGGGAGAGCCTGTCCTGAAGTCAAAACCGAACCTGGCCGTTTTGGGCATAGCGATGGCTATGAGCAATACAACTGCAATAGCCGGTATAGCCAGCCTGGACTTCTTAAGCGTCGATATTCGCGTAATGTGCATTCTCTTCAATAAACTGGCGGCGTGGCGGCACGTCATCACCCATAAGCATCGAGAAAGTCCTCTCCGCCTGGGCGGCATTTTCGATTGTTATCTGACGGAGGCGTCTCTTCTCGGGATTCAGGGTTGTATCCCACAACTGCACATCGCTCATTTCTCCAAGACCTTTGTAACGTTGGACGGTATATCCCTTGTCGGAACCCTTTCCGAGTTTCAGAGCGGCCTCCTCCCGCTGCTCCTCGGTCCAGCAGTATATCTCCTCCTTGCCCTTCTTCACAAGATAAAGGGGAGGCGTGGCCAGATAGACATATCCGTTCTTTATGAGATCGAACATATAACGGAAGAAGAATGTCAGGATGAGGCAGGCAATGTGGGAGCCGTCAACATCGGCATCGGTCATAATGATGACCTTATGATAGCGGAGACGGCTGAGGTCCATATGTTTCTCGCCGGTCTCGTCCTCAACGGCAACCTTCACACCGAGGGCGGTATAGATATTCTGAATCTCCTGACTCTCGAAGGCGCGTCCGTCAACAGCCTTCTCCACGTTGAGGATCTTGCCTCGCAGGGGGAGGATGGCCTGATAGCGTCGGTCGCGGCCCTGCTTTGCCGTGCCGCCTGCGGAATCTCCCTCCACAAGGAAGAGTTCGCACTTCTCGGGATTGTTCTCCGAGCAGTCGGCGAGTTTTCCGGGCATTCCGGCACCCGTCATCACTGTCTTGCGCTGCACCATTTCGCGCGCCTTTCTTGCGGCGGCGCGTGCCGTGGCGGCGACAACTATCTTTTCTATTATGAGTTTTGCAAATTTCGGGTTCTCCTCAAGATATGCATCGAGAGCGGTCGAAGTGGCCTGCGACACGGCGGAAGTGACCTCCGTGTTGCCAAGTTTCGTCTTTGTCTGGCCCTCGAACTGAGGTTCCGCAACCTTGACGGAGATGACCGCGGTCAGTCCTTCACGGAAATCCTCGGGAGCAAGAGGATCCTTGAGCTTGGTAAGAAGATTGTTCTTGTCCGCATAATTCTTCAAAGACCTGCTGAGGCCCATCTTGAATCCCTGCAGATGCGTTCCACCCTCTATGGTGTTGATGTTGTTGACATATGAGTACACCTTCTCGGAATATCCGTTGTTGTATTGGAGGGCAATGTCGATGGGAATTATCTTATCTGAAGAAACGCATACGGGCTCCGGGATGAGATGATCGGCACCGGCATCGAGATAATCTATGAACTGGCTGAGTCCGCTCTCGGAATAGAATGTCTCGGAACGGTTGATTTTCTTTCCTGTCGGCTTGGATTCACCGCTTTCGGAATCAGGCACGAACTCGTCCACAAGGTCCCTCTCATCGGTGAGACTGATGTGAATTCCCTTGTTGAGGAATGAAAGCTCGCGAAGACGTGCCGCAAGCGTATCATACTTGTAAACAATGGTCTGCGTGAAAATTGTAGAATCCGGATGGAAGGTGATAATGGTTCCTGTATCGGAACATTCCCCCACCACTTCCACGGGGCCAAGGGGTTTGCCCTTCGAATATTTCTGCTTGAATACCTTTCCTTCACGATGCACTTCGGCAATCAACTCGTCAGACAGGGCATTGACACAGGAAACACCCACGCCGTGGAGACCTCCCGACACCTTGTAACTGTCCTTGTTGAACTTTCCCCCGGCGTGAAGGACCGTAAGGACAACCTCAAGAGCGGAACGGTGCTCCTTCTCGTGCATACCGGTAGGAATACCGCGACCGTTATCCTGAACCCGTATCGAATTGTCTTTGAGAATACGAACGTCAACAGTGTCGCAATATCCGGCCATCGCCTCGTCGATACAGTTGTCAACGACCTCATACACCAAATGGTGAAGTCCCCTTTCGGAAATGTCTCCGATATACATTGAAGGGCGCTTGCGCACCGCCTCCAAACCCTCCAGAACCTGAATACTGTTCGCGGAATACTGTTCTTCCGCCAGTCTCATCTCTTCATTTTCCTCCATTTCACTAAAAATTATAAATCTTACAAATTTAATAAAAAATCCCTTATTCTACAAGTTGAGCGTAATACCCGCAATCCCATTGATTCCATTTTCCACGTGTATGGGAGTGATTCGTATGGCTTCGTTGAAAAGGTTATTTCCTTCAATCCACACAGAAAGACGTTTGCTGATTCTGTACTCTCCGAATACACCGAAGTCAACGTATGCGGGAAGCATCAACTCCTTATCTGCAAGGAACGCCTTCGACTCCATCGAGGCCTTCATTCTGATACCGGCGAATATTCTTCTGTTCCAATTATATGCGAGCCTTGCATTACCGGAAAGAAGCGGCATGTCAAACGCCCGGGAATTTCCGCCAAGATCGGTCTTCCTGAAACTCAGGGAGCCGTCGGCATCGAACCTGGGAGACTTCCACGCAAGCGTCAGATCGGCATATGTATATTTGCATCCGACAAATGTCATACGCGGCAGCAGCCGGCTGCTTGAACCGGGTATGTAAACACCCCACAACGGCAAATCCTCAACCATCGCGAATCCCGCCTTCAAACGGTACTGCAACCTCGAAGCAATGCAGCCGTCAGCTCCGATGCCGGCATTCAACTGCTCGAAAGTATTCCTCAATCCTTCCGAATATGCCGGACTGTACCAGTGATTTGCCCGCCTCATATCGGCATAAGTGTTGAATCCGGTACCTCCGGTGACAAAAGCGGACAACTTTACTTTTTCCAGCAGAAGGACGGAAGCGCTCACATCCGGTGCAATCTTCATCCTGTCCGTACCGTCAACCTTCAAACCGGCTTTCAACGCAACCGGTCCAAGCATAATATTGACGTGGGGAGCAACCGCATAGCCCAGATATGAATCAAAACCGTCCGCCTTGCCATAATTCACATATTTCAGCCTGCCATCTATCTGCAAGCCCAGTTCGCGGAGGAAATGAGGCTCCACGGACACATTCAGATCGGCCGCGCGCTGCAGAACCCCGGCTTCCTGGAAACTGTGATACACGTCATCCGAAGCGAATTCCACTACCAGCCCCGCCTTATATTGGAATTTCCCCGCTGCCGTCCGCACGGATGACAGTTCCGCCGCGGCTTTCACGGAATTGAAACGATTGTCGGCATTCAAGTCATCCCGATTGAAAATTCCGTTATATGAAACGTCAAATCCCAAATTGAATTTTTCCTTTTTCAATTTGAGTTCAACACCGACGGCTTCGGACAAATCATATCCGTCATAACGTCTGTCCTTATATGTGAGCAGGGAATTTGCGTCCAAATCCCTGCACACAGTCTTGTACTGCCCGACGTATCCGTGCAAATCCTGGTGTACGTTCAGGGAGAATCCCCCCTTGCGCACAGGATTCCAGACCGCCTGCAACTGGGGATACAGGCCATAACCTGCACCGGCCCTGACAAACAGTTTCCGGGATTCGGGCATGGAAGAGTCCGGGACAAGCTTCACGGAATATGGAGAGAATTCAAAGGCTCCCTTGTACGGGGTGTCAAAAACGGAATAGTCGAATTTATAATCGAATCTGGTCAGGGAATCGGGAATGGCGACAGGCAGGTACTGCTTCTCTTCACCTTCCGCACCGGTTCTGTAGGCATTTGTGATACTTACAGTCTGATTCAGATTCTGGGCCTGAAGCGAAAGACAGCACACGGCCGCCGATATGGTAATAAAAATCTTTTTCATATTCAGTTCATATTCTGCAGGCGTTCCAGACGCAGTTGGACATTATCGGGGATATCATCATCGGGACCCGTGGACGTATAGCCGTCACGGATACTCTCATACGTAGCCTTCGCCTGGGCGGCATTGCCACGCTGCGCAAAGGCATCTCCAAGCACAAGATAGGACTTGGCAAGCCAGTAGCTCTGCGATGCACCATCCTTGGAAAAAGCATATACTTCCGACTCCACGGCATCGTAATCCGCCCTGTCAAATGCGTCCTGAATGAGGATATAGGCAGACTCCGCACCCTCCGGTGTCGATGGAGAAGCTGACAGCTCACGGAAAACCTCAAGAGCCTCCGCCCTTCTGCTGACTGACAGGAGAGACTTGGCCCGGATGTACCTGGCCTGCCTGCCGGGAACGGATTCGGATACATTTATTGCAGCCTCGAAATCCTTTGCGCGATATGCGGAATGGAGCATTCCCTCCGACGCCAGCTTCACATTGTCTTCCATTCTGGCCTTCTCCTTGAGTTCACTGTAGAATTTGAACGCATCTGAATAACGCTCAAGATCGTAACTGATATTGGCGGCATTCAGGATTGCCGTCTCCACAAACGAGCCCTCGCCCAGAATACCGGGGACCTTTGCATATTCGGCACAAGCCTTCTCCTTATTGCCCGAAGCCTTGTACGATTCGGCCAGATAGAAAGTCGCCTCGCCGACGTTTTCACCTTCAGGATAATCCCCGATATACTTTTCCAGCAGATTGACCGCGCTCTGGTAGTTCTCGGAAAGGAAAACCTGCTCGGCTGTATTGAAATACGCCCTGGCGCGCTCCTGAGGTGTCTTGTCGGCGTTGAGTTTCTGCTCCTCCACGTATGCCAGGTACAACTCCGGCTGCTTCTTTGCCTGATATATCGATTCTATGGCCAGCAGCGCATCCTGTGCATACTCGCTGCCCGGCATCATAGCAATCACGCCCTTGTAATGTTCAAGAGCCTCATCGTAACGTGCGGAATTCCTGCACACCATACCGAGCCCAATCATTGCCCGCGCAACGTAGGTGCTGTCCTTCGCATTGTTTCTGAGGAGTTCGAAGGAAGCGGAGGCGGCATCATTGTCCGATATGTCGAGGTATCCCCTTCCAAGTTCGTACAGGGCTTCCGGATACAGAGGCGACGAGCTGTCGGCACCCTTTACCTTGGAAAGCACTTCGACCTTACGGCGTTTGTCTCCCGAAAGGCCGCAGGAAAGTGCCTGACGATAGTAGGGATAGATGTCGTTGACATCAAAGAACTCGTCCAGAGCCTTCTGGTACGAATTAACCGCCGCCTTGTAATCCCTCCGCAGGAAATCACAGTCGGCACGCCTCTGCAAAGCATCCTTCCTTACTTCCCTGGCTCCGGAGTCGAGGTAAGTGTCGAACCAGCGTGACGCATTGGTCCAGTTTTCCTGCCTGAAATGGCAATAGGCCATATCATACGGAAGGATTCTGCCTTCCGGTTTTCCGTAAAGGGCGGACGTGTTGTACAAATCCGTCAGAATTTTGAGTGCGTCCTCAAATTTCCCGGTACGGAAATACGCCTGGCTGAGCCAATAGCGTGTCAGCTGATTGAACCTGTCGGACTTGGGATAATAGAACCCGGCGGCACGGAGATACGGTATGGCATCCGACCAGGACTGGGCCGCCATCAGTTGGGACGCCCGCAGATAGTTGGCCTTGATATAATTGCCCTTCTGCCTGTCATTCAGGTTCTCAATGTTTTCATAGGCCTCTATCGCTCCGGCATAATCCCTGTTGTACAGATTGGCTATGGCCATATAACCGTATATCTTCTCCCCTTTTACCGATGTGGAATATCTTGCAAGATATGCCTTGAACCCGTTGGAATCGTGATTGAGGTCGAATGCAAGCTTGGCGTAATTGAAGGCGGCATCCTCCTGGATTCTGGCATCATACGCATATTTGGCCGCCTCGTTGAACGAATCCAGGGCAGAGACCTTGTTGCCTTTCCGGACGTACGAATATCCAAGTTGATAATTGGCTATCTGCCCCAGGGAATCCGTTCTGTTCGTCATCCTTGTAAAGTTCCCTATGGCACCGTCGTAATCCGATGAAGCAAAAAGGACGGAACCGGCGTGGAAATAGTCCGAACGGGTGTATGAGGATTTGTCCGTCTTCTCTTTTTTGAAATACTCAAGAGCCTTCGCGTTGTCGCCGAGAACGAGGTAGGATTCAGAGAGGAGGCGTGAGAGCCTTTCCTGCCGTTCCGCCGGCACGTCGGCGAGCATAGCCGGGCCGTTCTCCACAACATAGCGGTAATCTTTCTGCATAAAATGACATTCAAGCAGATAGAAAGCCGAAAGCTCGGAAAAACGGGGGTCGGAAACGGATTTCCCGAACCACGATGCCGCCCCGGCAAAGTCCTTCTCAAGATAAGAGACATAGCCTATGAAGTACTGCGAAGAACCGGAATAAGTGGAAAACGGCATTTGCAGGACCTTGTTGAAGCGCATCTTTGCCTGTCCGAATTCCGATGCCACGAAATTGCAATACCCGCGCTTGAAAGTCAGTTCCGGAAGCGCAGAGTCTTCCAGCACGCCGGCATCGCACATATCGAACTCCTTCGCCGCAAGTTCGAACATCCCGTCGTCGAACAGATTCATACCGTGCTGGCAGTGAAGCAGCGGATTGACTACGCTTTCCGGATTGTCCGTCAGGTAGCGGCTCATTCTTGCCGCATAGCCGGGGGTTCGGAGTTTGGCCCCGCAAAGGATGGAATAAGCCTCGGAAAGAGGGTCGCCCGCTTCATCGAAAAGAACGGCGGCACGGTCATACATTCCGTTGTCGAACAATGCTTTCCCTTTCTGATATGAGGTCTGGGCAAAAGACTCGAAACAGGCCGCAATCGGGACGGAAAGCAATGCCAGCGCAAGAAATTTAAGTTTCATAGCATTCATTGTTACTCTATCATACAAATATACTCAAAATATCGCTATATTTGCAGGGAGCAGAAACTTATTTTATGAATTCTTTAGTCAAATTCCAAGATGCCGACATCCTCAACGGAGAGTCAACCGTGATATACGGTTTCAATATGGAGATCAACGAAGGGGATTTTGTTTACATAATAGGCAAGGTGGGGTCCGGGAAAACATCCATCATCAGGACTATGATTGCGGAAAATCCGCTCAAAAAGGGCAAAGCCGTCGTATGCGGCTATCAGCTGGAGACGATACGCAAAAGGAATGTCCCCTACCTCCGCAGGTCCATAGGCATCGTTTTTCAGGATTTCCAGCTCCTCACGGACAGGAGTGTGGAGGACAATCTGAAGTTCGTTCTCAAGAACACCGGATGGAAAAACAAGGCCGAAATCGACGAAAGAATTGAAAAGGTGCTCAAAGACGTGGGAATGGAAACCAAGGCGCACAAAATGCCCCATCAGCTCTCCGGCGGAGAGCAGCAGAGAATCGCCGTGGCAAGGGCAATTCTCAACAACCCCAGGCTGATACTGGCCGTCGAGCCCACCGGCAACCTCGATTCCGCAACGGCAAACGAGATTATGAACCTTCTCTTCTCCATCAACAGGGAACAGGGAACGGCCGTGGTGATGGTAACCCACAACACCTCCATCTTCGACAACTACCCCGGGCGGGTTTTCATCTGCGCCAACGAAAAATGCATTGAAATAGGCAACGAAGTATTCTGATGACAGTCAAGGCCAGATTCGAAGGGATTCTCGACTATTTTCGCAACAACGTACCGACGGCCGAGTCCGAATTGCATTTCAACAATGCCTATGAACTCCTGGTCGCCGTGATGCTCTCCGCACAATGCACGGACAGGCGCGTGAATACCGTCACCCCCGCCATTTTCGGGAAATATCCCACAGTCCGGGACCTCGCCCGGGCATCGGCCGCAGATATTTTCCCCCTTATAAGAAGCATTTCCTACCCCAACAGCAAGGCGGAACATCTGGCTGCAACAGCACAAAAGATTGTGGCTGAATTCGACGGGGAGATTCCGTCGGACATCGACGCCCTTATGACGTTGCCCGGAGTGGGACGGAAAACCGCCAACGTCGTGGCCAGCATCATCTACAATGAGCCGGTCATCGCCGTGGACACCCACGTTTTCCGCGTCGCACGCAGACTAGGTCTGTCAAAAGGCAATACGCCACGGGCAGTGGAACTCGATTTGGAAAAGCACATCCCGGATGACATCCGCCCCATCGCCCACCACTGGCTCATTCTGCACGGACGGTACATCTGCAAGTCGCAGAAGCCGGATTGCACGCACTGCCCCATCTCCTCTTTCTGCAAGGAGTTTTCAGAGAAATGAGCACAAGGGCATAGCCCAATTCCGTAATTACTTGCAGAACTGGGCCTTGAGAGCTTCTATCTTGGCATCCGCATCATCCCCCTTGGCACCGAAATAGAACTTGATTTTCGGTTCCGTGCCCGAGGGTCTTACAGACACCACATCCCCCGCCTTGCTGAAGAACTGAAGCACGTTGGATTTCGGCTGGCCGGTCTTCTCCTGTTCCAGGTAATCAACAACTTTCACAACCGGGCTTCCACAAAGGTCTTTAGGAGGAGTGTTCCGCAAATCAGCCATCATACGGCTTATTTCCTGAGCGCCCGATATACCTTTCCGGACAACGCTGACGAGACCTTCCTTCCTATATCCGATTTCCTTGTAGATTCTCTGCATCAGGCCATACAGGGTAAGCCCCTGATCGGCGGCCCAGGCGGCGCACTCGGCGAGCATCATACAACTGACCTGAGCGTCCTTGTCGCGGACATACTGGCCCACGTTGAAGCCGTAGCTCTCCTCTCCGCCGCAAATGAACTCACCATCCTTCTCGTTGGCCTTCACCACTGCGGCGATATACTTGAATCCGGTCAGGACATTATAGATGGGCACGTCGAACTTCCTGCAGATTTCGGCCATCAGTTCCGTCGTCACAATGGTCTTTATCACGTATTTCCCCTTGCCGAGCTTGCCGAGTTCACTCCAGCGCGTAAGGATGTAGTAAGTCAGCAGAGACGCAGTCTGATTGCCGTTGAAAAGCACCATCTTCCCATCATTGTCGCGGACGGCTATGCCCATACGGTCCGCATCCGGATCCGTCGCCATAACAATGTCGGCGCCCGTTTCCTCAGCTTTGGCAATCGCCATTTCAAGAGCCGAATGCTCCTCGGGGTTGGGGGAAATCACCGTCGGGAAATTACCGTCGGAAACATCCTGTTCCGGGACGTGAATAACGTTCCTGAAACCTTTGCGCGCAAGTATTTCCGGCACCAGGCGCACACCGCATCCGTGAAGAGGGGTATATACAATCTTGAGGTCGGAATGACGCTTGCAGGCCTCCGGAGAGAGAGACAGGCTCAGAAGGTCGTTCAGGTAGAGTTCATCCACCTCTTTGCCCATAACCTCAATTTCCCCGCACTTCTCCCCTGCCGAGAATTTCACCATCGAAGGGTCCGTTATCTTAGCAACTTCGGCAACTATGTCCACATCGACGGGAGATGTCACCTGACCGCCGTCGGACCAGCTCACCTTGTAGCCGTTGTACTCCTTGGGATTGTGGGATGCCGTAATCATCACACCTGCAACCGCTCCCTTGAGACGCACGGCGTAACTCATTTCGGGAGTGGGCCTGATGTTGTCGAAAATAAAAACGTGCAGCCCGTTGGCGCTCAGCACATCTGCGGTAATCCGCGCAAACTCCTTGCTATTGTTGCGGGAATCGTAGGAAATCACCACCTTGAGGTCATCCTTCTCTACACCCGGCATCGAATCCGCATTCTTCAGAATATAATTCGCAAGGCCCTGCGTAGCCATACCCACGGTATACTTGTTCATTCTGTTGGTGCCGACGCCCATAATTCCGCGGAGTCCGCCCGTGCCGAACTCAAGATTCTTGTAGAACGCATCCTCAAAACCCGCAGGATCGTTGTTGCGAAGTTCCAGAATCTGCATTTTGGTATGCTGGTCGAAGTCTCCGTCCAGCCAACTTTGAGCCACTTGTTTGTAATCTGCCATATCTTTAGTAATTTTGAGATACTTTTGATTTTCAAATTTAGCAAATTTCTACGAATTTCTCATAAACGTCCCGCTTTCTTTTACGATGCACAGGAAATGCTTTTCGGAAATAATGTCCGACCTCGACAAAAAGACGGACAAAAAACTTGCAGCGAAACTGCCCTCGCTGGCCGGAATACGCATCCCGACCGGACTCGCACTGGAGCAGTGTTCCTCCGAAGCCGCCGCCATACACAAGGCCGGATTTGCCCTCCGTCTTCTTTGCGGCATCGCCCCCGGGGGCGGTTGCGAAGCAAAGGGGGACAAACAATATTCCTCCTGCAAAGTCGCCGACCTTACAGGAGGACTCGGAATAGACTGCTGGGCGTTCAGCCACGTTTTTGAAAAGGTTCTGCACAATGAAATGAACCCGTTGCTGTCCGCAGCCGTGCAGGAAAACTTCCAATCACTCGGAATCGGGAATGTGGAATTCAGCGGATTCGAAATCACCGTCGGCCACAGCGGCTGGGAAAGCCATATCGGGTCATTCGGACCTGATGTCATCTATCTTGACCCGGCCAGACGCAGCGCGTCCGGCAAAAAAGTATTTCTCCTTGAAGAATGCAGTCCCAACGTCCTTGAACTTCTGCCCACCCTGCTTTCCCTGTCGCCGATTATCCTGCTCAAACTGTCTCCGATGGCGGATATCAGCCTCGTAAGGCAAAGGGTCTCGGACAGATGCAGGGAATCCTCCGGCCGCAGTTGCCTGAGGGAGATTCAGGCAGTAGGACTTGACGGAGAATGTAAAGAACTTCTCTGCGCCCTGGACAGGAACTGGGACGGCGGGTGCACCATCAGCGCCGCAACGCTCAGCCGGGACGGGAATGTTGCGGCAGAATGCAAAAAAACGGGCACAAACCGGGGAGACTCCCCCTTCCGTATTGCAGATGCTGACGAACTCGTTGCGGGAAAGCTCCTTCTATGCCCGGATGCCGTTCTCCTGAAAGCCGGATTACAGGACACTCTGTGCAAATCGGCGGACATTTCCAAACTGGACCGTTTTACTCATCTTTATCTTTGCGATGAAGACGTCTCGGACACAGCTGCAGGATTCTGCTCACGCAACAGGATAATCGAGTTGCTCCCCTTCTGCAACAAATCCTTCACGGAACTGGGATCACGGTACTCCCGTATGGATGTCACGGCCAGAAACCTGCCCGTATCAAGCGAAGAGTTGAAAACACGCATATTCGGAAAGAAAGGAAACGAAGGCAACGGAAATGGCCACATATGGGCTTTCAGCACTCCGCACGGGCGGTTTCTTGCAGTATGCGACAAAATTTAAGTGAAATGGTTATATTTGTCGCATAAGATGGCAGGAATGGAAGAATTGTACGATCCGCTTCGCCGGAAAAACGTAGCCGCCACCGCCGAGGAACGGGTGCGGCAGTGGTTCATAGCGCAATTGCTGGAAAACGCCGGAGTCCCGGCGCATCTGATGATGAGCGAGGCGGGATTCAGGTTCGGAAGCAAGCAATACCGGGCCGACATTCTGGTCTTCGGCAGGGACGGACAGCCCCTGGCCATAGTGGAGTGCAAGAGACCGGAAGTGGCCGTAACGGCTGCTGTGGCGGAGCAGGCAATGAGATACAACGCAGTCCTCAGCGTCAGGTTCATTTTCCTGACCAACGGCACCACAACCATCGTTTTCCGCCGCGACTCCGGAACTTTCCGCCCGATGGACCATTTTCCCTCATTCGAAGAAATGTTATGAGCAATTCCCCTACAGACGGATTCATTTCGTACATAAGCGGAATCAGGAGATATTCGCCACGGACGCAGACCGTTTATCGGGATGCGCTCGACCGTTTCTTTTTGTGGCTGGACTGCGGGAGTGATGCTGAAAAAGGGAAGAACAATCAGACCGCAAATCTGATTACCGGACAGACAATCCGGGCATATGAAGTACATCTGCTTGACGGGGAAAAGATGAACTCAAGAACGGTCAACCTGCACCTCAGCATACTCAGCAGTTTCTGCAGATATCTTGTCAGGGAGGGCCTGCTGCAGACAAATCCGGTCAGACTTGTACCCAAGCCCAAGACAGACAAGCGGCTGCCGGTATTCTACAGGGAAGACTCAATGAAGGAATACTTCAGGCAAACGGAGTATTACGCATCGGAGGAGTTTCTGGAGGTCATCATACAGACCGGGAGCAAAGTGGATTACAGAAAAATGCTCAACCGACTGACAGTCAGTATTCTGTATGGGACGGGAATACGGCGTTCGGAACTCATAGGCCTCACGCAGGGCTCTCTGGACACCGTACGCTCGGTCCTCAGGGTACGGGGGAAGGGAGATAAAGTAAGAGAAATTCCCGTCACCTCTTCTTTATTAAAAGAAATATCATTATATTTGATTGCGGTCAGGTCTTTGATATGCTTTGCGCCTTCGGCCGGGACACCGTTGCTGATGACACCCGCAGGAGGAAAGCTCTACCCCGTTTACGTTGACAGGGCAATCAAGGAGGAACTCGGAGGGATAGGAAGCATTACGGGACGCAAGTCGCCGCACGTTCTCCGCCACACGATTGCGAGTGAACTCCTCGACAAGGGGGCTGACCTCAATTCCATCAAGGAATTCCTCGGGCACTCGTCACTGGCGGCCACCCAGGTCTATACGCACAGCACGATAGAAAGACTGCAAAAAGTTTACAACAACGCCCATCCAAGGGCAAAAAATGGAGGAAACAATGGAGATTAAACTCAAATCCCTGAAATTCGACGCAGGTGAGAAGCTCACCGCATTCGTCGAAAAAAAGGTCGCAAGACTTGAAAAATTCTTTGAAGGTGCAGCTCAGGAAGCCGAAGTTTCTCTCGAGAATCTCAAAGAAGGAAAACAGGCAAAAATTCACATCCACGTTCCCGGCGATGACCTCCTGATCGAACGCACCGCCGACACCTTCGAAAACGCCATCACGGAATGTGTGGACGCAATGAAGGAAAAGCTCACCAGAGCCAAGGAGAAGAAATACGATAACTGATATCCTTAATATATAACTTCCTGCTTTATTTCTTCAGGAAGAAATCATAATAGGTCGGCAGCAACAGGTCGGTCTCTTCCGGGAGAGGGTTCTTTTCCACATGAATCTCCGCATCGCGTCCGACTACAAGAGTACTTCTGTCGGTCTTGTCATATTGTGGGATGTCAAGGCCTTCTATGCTAGGGTCGCCCGTACGCGCGAAATTCACGAAGATATTGCTGAAACGTTTGGTGAGGACCGGGTCGAACGGATCACCGCCTTCATATACAAGGTTGTTGAATGCGTAAGTGAGTTCGCAGGCATGGCAGGCCTTCATATAATCCTCTCCCGGAATGGCGCCCTTTTCATAGCCTTTGCCGAAAACATACATATAGGTTTTCCCCTTGCCACCGGCTTCGGAATGATTTTGGGCTATGGTGATGCTTCCAAGTCGGAAATTGTATTCAGTCAGTATCTGAGTGTATTTCCAGATACCCGGATGCTTCTCGTCCCATTCATCGCTGTCGGGGTCGATGATTTTGAGGCTCTCGTCTATGCGACGGGCTGTCTCCGGACCTCCTATCTTCTTGATTCCATCCACCTTAGCCTTTGCCCACTCGTAATAGAAGCCAAGAGGACTTTCCTTATCCGTAGGGTCATACTGAAGATGCGCCCAGTACCTTATCTCGTCCGCCACAGTGCCTATCATCACGTCCACGTCCTTGGATTTCCCTTCAAGAATGGCCTTGTAGCCGTCT
>JAZUHY010000114.1:0-8167 GCA_045641985.1 Candidatus Cryptobacteroides sp. | reverse complement strand
CGCCTTTGGCATCAGCGACCTTACCGCTGACGTTCTGAGCGAATGCTTGCACGCCTATTGCAAGGGATGCAAGGAGAACCAAAAGAATTCTTTTAGTCATAAGCTAAGTTTAAGTTAATAATAAAGTTGTTAATAGGTATATATGGTTATATACATCAAAAAATTATGTGGGCGTTCGACAAAAGTAGTAATTTTTTTCGAAACATATACCATCAAGATGCAAAATCCTCCACTTTTGTTGCAAATCCGAGAGGAAATGATTCAAAATAACTCCCAATTATAGTGAATTAGGGGCGATTTCTTTTCCCGCATTGTTTTGCTCTTCACCGGACAGATGTCATTCATTCTGCTGATTCGTCAACTTCAGTCCGGCCTTCCATTAATTTTCCTACTTGATTTCTCAATTCAATAATTGGTATTGTCGCCAGTTTTCAAGGAGAGCAAGTCTGCCGTTGATAACCGAATTTCGCCGGTCCGGGACTGTCTGACTGGCAGGACGCCGGCGCCCCGTCTCCGAGGCCAACCTTTCCCCTAGGGTCGTGTAGGGCCTTTTCTGCCCTCTCCGGATGCTTGATTCCGCCGCTCTCGAGCGACGATGACCGCCCGTCAGGTCTTGATTCCAACCGGCCGTCAAGCCGGAACTCCCCGTAACCGCACGCTGCCATCCGGCATTCCGCAGGGCTTCGGAATCAAGGTTCGGATGGAGAATTGTCCACTTCCTGCCAGAACACTTTATTCTTAACTTAATCTTAGCTTATGACTAAAAGAATTCTTTTGGTTCTCCTTGCATCCCTTGCAATAGGCGTGCAAGCATTCGCCCAGACGGTCAGCGGTAAGGTCGCTGACGCAAAAGGCGAAGCTATCCCCGGCGCGAGTGTCATCGTGAAAGGCACCACAACGGGTACTATGACAGACCTTGACGGCGCATACCAGATTACAGCTGGCAGCAACGCCACTCTGGTCTTCTCCTGCATCGGCTATGCCTCTCAGGAAATCGCAGTAGGCGGTAAGGGCGTCATTAACGTCGTCCTCACCGAAGACTCCACTCTCCTTGAGGAAACAGTCGTTGTGGCTTACGGTACTGCGAAGAAGAAAGATCTCACCGGAGCCATCGGAACGGTTGACAACAAAGCCCTCACCGTTCAGGCTGTCGGTTCTGTTACCCGTGCCCTCGACGGACAGGTTGCAGGTCTCCAGACATCCATCATCGAAGGCCAGCCCGGTTGGGATGCCGGTATCCGTATCCGCGGTATCGGTACCGCTTCGGCCAACAACTCCGAAGCACTCATCGTCATCGACGGTGTTCCCGCAATTGAGGGAACCAATCCTCTGTCCTCAATCAACAGCAAGGATATCGAAAGCATCACCGTCCTCAAGGATGCTGCTTCTACAGCTCTTTACGGTGCGCGTGGCGCCAACGGTGTCGTTCTCGTTACTACAAAGTCGGGTAAGGCCGGCAAGACAAGAGTTTCCTTCGAGGCCCGTATGGGTGTCAACGCAGTAGGCCCCAAGGCTTATTTCGACAAGATTGGTGACAAGAACCTCGCAGACATCTACGAGTTCACCTGGGAGTCAATCTACAATGACATCTATTTTGGAAGAAGCGATGCTGCAAAGGGCATGATCGGCAATTCTGAAGCAGCCGCACTCTATGCTTCCCAGCACCTCTTTGACTACAGCCCGGACGGATCATTCTCCCGCAACAGCGCACTCGGAAACAAACTGGCTTACAATGTTCCCGGTCTCGTTGAAGGTCTCAAATCCACCGGTACCCCCGGAACAGCGACCGAGTCGGCAACAATGACCGGTGCCTACCTCGTTGGTACTGACGGCAAGCTCAATCCTGCCGCCCAGCAGATCTGGGGGGCAAGCGACGTCAACAATGCCCTCACGGCAAGCCGTTTCCGTCAGGAATACAACGTTTCCGCCACCGGAGGCAATGACAAGGTTGACTACCATATGTCCATCGGTTACCTCTCCGATCCCTCCTACATCACCTGGTCAAAATTCGACCGTATCACAGCACGCGGCAACGTCAACGCGAAGATTACCGAATGGCTCAAGGCCGGCGTGAACTTCGCCTACACCAACCGTACCATCAATTCCCAGTCAACACGTTGGGGACGTAACCCCGGTTTCGTTTCCCAGAACGTATTCACCTGGACGGGATGTGCTACTCCTCTCGACAATATGTATGCCCTTGACAAGAACGGCAACGTTATGCTCAATGCCAACGGCGAGAAGATTGTCAACTGCAACATCGGACGCAACTATCCCAACCTCAGCAACAGTTATTCTCCTTTCGGAGCAACTTCAACTCCCTGGAGCTACAACCTCCCCATGTACTATGAGCAGGCCGAGTACTCCCAGAAGTACAACGATATGAACACGAAGGGCTACCTGAAGGCCACATTCCTCAAGCACTTCACGGCTGAAGTCAACGTTGCTTACGACAAGACCTTCGAGACTCTCACCAGGTATTGGAACACCGAGACTGCCCACAGTATGAACAGCCTTGCCGATTCCTACGGTTCCGCAATCAGAAGGACAAAGAACGAGTACAGCGTGCTCAACACCCAGCAGCTCGTCAACTACAACCAGGACTTCGGCAAACACCACGTTGACGCCCTCCTCGGTCACGAGTTTTATCAGTACGACTACGAGCAGATGTACCTCGGCGGTGCACACACCCTGATTGATGACAGCCAGGCTTACGTGAACTACCTCGGCTCCGCAACATATTCACCTTTCGGTGCAGGTTACGGTGGAGACATCCAGAAGCAGACAATGGAGTCTTACCTCGGCCGCGCGAACTACATCTATGACAACAAGTACTACGTGTCGGCATCCCTCCGTTTTGACGGCTCTTCCAAGTTCAAATATGTTCAGAACCGTTGGGGAACATTCTGGTCAGTGGGCGCAGGTTGGAGAATCTCCAGCGAGCCCTGGATGGAAGGCACAAAGGGTTGGCTCGACAACCTGAAGATTCGCGGAAGTTACGGTGTCCTCGGTAACCAGAACGGTATCGACCGTTACTCCGGATATCAGCGCTGGAGCTACGGCGGATCAGGCTGGGTAGCCGCAAAGGATTCATATCCCAGCACATATACGCTCACCAAGAGCGCCTGGGTCAACGATTCCCTCACCTGGGAGAATGTCAACACTGCTGACGCAGGCTTCGACTTCACCCTCTTCGGAGGCAAGCTCGCCGGTTCTTTCGACTGGTTCAGCAAGCATACCAAGAATGCCGTCTGGAACAAGAACGTTTCCTACCTCGCCGCAGGTCAGTCATCACTTCCTCAGAACACCGCAGGCATCAAGAGTACCGGTGTCGAGTTTGAATTGAACTACCAGCCTGTGAAGACCAAGGATTGGGACGTTATCCTCTCTGCCAACGGAACCCACTACAACACCACCCTCACCAGCATTCCTGATGGTCCTGACTTCAGATATGAGGCTCAGCCTGATGCTTGGGCAAGCAATGGTGCAGGAGCTCTCGGATACACTTCATACTATCGCGGAGTAGGACTTGACTACTACAATCTGTACACCTACAAGTATGGTGGAGTGGCAGGTAATCCCGACAAGACATATTGGGTCGCAACAAAGAATGCCAAGGGAGAACTCACCGGATATCAAGGATACACCGGATACACCAAAGGGGATCCTCAGGCGGGTAATGCTCTCTTCTATCACAAAGTAACCGGAAACGAAGCTGAAAAAGGTTATTTCGGCGGTGCAAAAGAAGGTGACGATGTCCTCGTTACTGACTACAATCTGGCAGACCGCTACGAAATGGGCGATGCGATTCCCGAGCTTTACGGCGGTTTCTCCGCTTTCGTAAGATACAAGGGCTTTGACCTCACGATGCAGTTCGCATATCAGATCGGCGGCAAGTACATCGACAACAACTACAGCTCTACCGAGTGCGGCAAGTATGCCACAGGTCTCAACCTGAGCCAGGGCCAGCCTGTTTCCCAGGAACTCTGGGGCAACACCTGGAGCGAGAACAACCAGAGTGCCAAGTATCCTATGAACTACTATTCATCTCTTGGTCCCAACTCCGGTGCAATGGCAGCTACCGGCGGATACGCTCCTACCGATATGTCAATGTTCGATGCCAGTTATCTCTCATTCAAGAACATCACCCTCGGATACACATTCCCGAGCAAGTGGTTGAACAAGGCAAAGATTTCCAATCTCAGAGTATTCGCATCTGCCGATAACCCCATCCTCATCTCAGGACACTCAGGATTCGATCCCCGCAGGTGTATGACCGGTGCTCTTGAAGTCGGTGTATTCTCATATCCTTATCTTGCGACTTACACATTCGGTGTCAACCTCGACTTCTAAGATATACTATAGTAGAACTTAACAAGACTATTGAAATGAAAAAAGTAATAGTTATACTCGCAACTGCTGCAGCGATTTTCACTGCATCTTCCTGTGCAAAGCTGCTTGAGGTGACTCCTCCCAATGCCATTTACGATGAGCAGATTCAAGATATCCTCAACGGCAATGACGAAGCAAAGAAACAGCTCGTCCTCAATGCACTTGCAGCTCCCTTCGCGAAATACTTCAACCATTGGGGCTCACCTATGCCCGGTGGAGTTCTCGCTCCTATGACATACTGCTATCAGGGCATCGAGCAGGCCCGCTCCCTTCAGGGCAATGATATGGCATTCGGCATTGACAAAAACAGCACGAATGACCTTGCCGGTACGAGCTACTATGAAGGAACCGCTCAGTACACGAGTCCTGATTCGGAGGCCAACCGTGCCCACTGGCTCGGTTATGCATACGCCATCAATCAGGCAAACCTTCTTCTCGGTTATATGACCAAGGAGGCCGCCGAAGGAAGTGCTTCGGCCAAGGACGGCCGCATCCGCGGTCTTTGCGTCCGTGCCTACAGCTATATGTGCCTTGCCGAGGAATATTGCCAGCCCTATCAGGATGCCGGCGAAAGCGGCGTAGGTCTGTCTCTCTACACTGTTTATGATCCCGGCCAGGAAGCTGTCGCTCCCTCCTCACTCGGTGATACCTGGAAATTCATCATCGCCGACCTCGAAGAGGCCGCAACTCTTGCCGGAGACAATTTCACTGTAAAGTATGATGAGCTTGAGGACTTCGATGCAGGTCTTACCAACTTCCTTCTTGCCCGTGCGTATCTTCTCACAGGAGATTGGGCAAAGGTTAGTGATGCCTGTGACAAGATTATCAACAGCGGGAAATACGGCTTCATCAAGAATGAAAACTACGGCTGCAATCCTAAAGGAGATGCTATCACTGATCCCAAAGTAAGCTTTGCTCCTCAGAAAAACGCTTTCACAGCTCTGAATGTGAACCCGGAGACAATTTTCGGATATAAGAAAGCTTCCTCTTTCAATCCTCACGATGGAAGTAACCGGGCCGGTGTTCAGACTATGCTTCAGAATCCTTTCGGCTCATACTCGGGTGGCGGTTCAACCGTACGTATCGATGACCGTCTTTATGACAAGATAGCCGACAAAGACATTCGCAAGAATGCGTTCTATCCGAATTCCATTATGTACTATTTCGGTACAAACGTGACCACATCGGAGATTCCTTCCCACTCTGCGATGAAATACGGAGCAACCGTTGGTATCAAGGATGGTGGCAAGGAAGGATCGGACAAGTCTCTGGTTGATGAGCAGGAATTCTGCAAGTTCCGTTATTCAGAGGTTATCCTCATGAAAGCTGAAGCTCTTGCGCAGCAAGGAAAAGATCCCGCACCAGTACTCGATCTTCTGATTAAAGCACGTAGCAATGATGAATATACAACTGCTAATTATCCTGCACACTCGGGACTCATTGATTTGCAGAAAGTCCAACTCCAGTGGCGCATCGAGATGTGGGGTGAGAACGGACGTGAGTACTTCAACAACAAACGCTGGCACATCAACATCGATCGCAGCGGTTCCAACACTCATTGGGCTAAGACCCTTTCTACAAGGTGGGAGGATATGACTCTCAGCATCCCGAAGGATGAGACCCAGTTCAACCCTTACTATCAGAAATAATTCAAAAGAAAGAAATTATGAAGAAAATTTTTATAATGCTTTCAGTCGCGCTTCTTGCAGTTGCAGCATGCACCAAGAATGAGGTGATTGCGCCTACCGGCGTGACTGTAGATAAAAATGCTGTGACCTTGAAACCGGGAGAGACCGCTGACCTCAACGCAGTAATTTCTCCTGCCAATGCGTCAGGCCAGTATGCGAAATGGACATCATCAAATACAGCTGTTGCAACGGTATCTGCGCACGGTTTGGTTACTGCCATTGCTCCCCGCGCAATCGACTCAAAGGAAGGAAAGGGTGACGGAACCGCAAAAATTACCGCTTCAACGACTGACGGGAAATTCTCGGCTACCTGTACGGTTACCGTAACGCCCAACTATATTACCGGCGTGAAACTTGAACCGGAAGCAAAAGATAGCGAAGTTAATGAATATCAAACGGTTACTTGGAAGCCGACGTTCGAACCTGCAAATGCAAGCTACAAGAATGTCTCCTGGGAGTCCTCTGACGAATCAATTGCAAAGGTTGTTGACGGGGTCATCACCGGCATCAAGGCTGGTAAGGCTATGATTACCGTAACCACCAAGGATGGAAACAAGACGGCAAGCAAGGAAATTACAGTCAAGAACCTCCCCAGTCTTGAAATCTTCACGGATGACACTGCTGACGAACGCCCCCTTGATGTAGAAGGCCAGATTACTGTTTCCGATTTCATCAGATTTGAGAAAGGCGTTGTCTCCTGGGAGGCCAATAATTCCAAACTTCCTCGTCAGGCAAAGATCTTGATCTATGAAGACAAAGATAAGAAGAAAATTGTCGGAGCTGCAACCGTGACACAGGTCGAGGTTAAGGACTTCAACGGAAAGTGGAAATTCAATGCCTACACCGGATCTGCAGATGACAAGAAGGCTGTTACCGTTGATACTGAATTCACTGCATTCGAAGGCGAAAACGGAAACAATATCCTTGTTACAGGTCTGTACCAGACCTCTGATGTAGAGGGAAAGGTTGTGGTCGATTCCGAAAATGCTTCCGCAAAAGTCGGTGTCTATGTCAGCAGCAAGAAATTCTACAATTCAGGAAAAGGTACAAATTGCGTCCTTCTTCCCGAATGTGCGAAGGCTGAGGATTCTTGGAATGATGATAATCTTGTCAAATTCCCCAAGGAATCTGGCGAATTCTCCGCTTCTGATTCTGACTGGATTTGGTTCAACTACGACTTCGAGAGCGGTTCTTTGAAGTATATCTTCAGCGACAAGAAGAAGGAAGCGCAGAAGTCAGACAAAGGCCTTTATTATTGCGGTCTGTCATTTGGTAATGTGAAAGCAGGTGCTATTGATGGTACTGCTCCCGCAAAGCTTTATGAGGCAAGATACAATGGAAGTGATGCAAACGGAATGTTCTTCTCAAAGTAATCTTTCCACAGTATTATAAGAAATCGGAGGGTGCTTGTCACCCTCCTTTTTTTTAACTGACCAGTCCTGATTTTTGTTTACAGTTTTGTAAGCCTCCGACGAAGTACGTCATGTGGCGTTAGCCAGAACGTAAGCTTCCGACGAAGCACGTCATGGGCGTAAGCCAGAGCCCTAAGGTTTGCAAAAAAGGAAAGGCTTATGAATTTTTCCCGGGAACTGGCAACAGAATACCGGCACTGTCCGGTAGTACCCGATACTACCAGGCAATAGCCGCCACTGCCGGGTATAACCAAAGCACAATCACATATAGTGTGCACCTCCCTCATTTTCTGGAGGGGGTTGTGCACACTTCGGATTGTCATACTACTGATTGTCAGCAACTTAACTTTTGCGCCCGTGCACATCCCCATCACCGCCAAGGGGTTGTGCACACCTGGAACATTCGCCATTCCGGACTTGTTCCGGCATCCCTCTGCAACGGGGGATTGCGGGTCTCGCCTGCAATGACGGAGAGGCCCGCAATTACGCAGGGCGAGGGCGTTAAAGAGCCCTGGCGATGGCCTGCACCTGAGATTTTGTCAGCCCGGTGATACGATAGATTATCTCAAGAGGAAGTTTTTCCCTGAGCATCGCCCTGGCAACTTCCGCCTTGCCTTCCGCCCTGCCTCTGGCTTCACCTTCCGCCAGAGCCTTGGCGGTGGCTTCGAGCGCGGC
>JAZUHY010000113.1:0-14268 GCA_045641985.1 Candidatus Cryptobacteroides sp. | reverse complement strand
CAAATGTTCGCTTGGGCAAAAAGTCGACGAGCTGATTGAAGATAGATTTTCCGCTATTCATCTTGGCCTGAGTTATTTACAGGCTGCGAAATTACGGAATCAATTCAAATCGACACGCGCTATTTTTGCTTATAACTAATTTATTAACAATATATTACAAAGAACTAAAACAAATTTTCTTTGGACACTAGTGACAAATTCCGATGAATTGGCCGAAATATTGGTTATATTTGAAGGACTGACCAATCATTCTTAATGAATATGTACGATTCCAGTAAAGGGCTGTATGTCGCCCACGGACCGGAAGGTCCCATATCCATCTGCGGAAAGATGGCCAACCGCCACGGACTCGTGGCCGGTGCTACGGGAACAGGGAAGACTGTCACCCTCCAGGTTCTTGCCGAGACTTTTTCACAGGCGGGAGTACCCTGTTTTATGGCAGATATGAAGGGAGACCTGAGCGGTATAAGCCAGGCCGGGGCAATGAGCGGCTTCATAGAGAAGAGATGCGCGGAGTTCGGTATTGACAACCCTTGCTTTGATGCCTGCCCGGTGCAGTTCTTTGACGTGTTCGGAGAGCAGGGACATCCTATGCGCACTACCGTCTCCAATATGGGACCGCAACTTCTCAGCCGGCTGATGGGACTCAATGACACACAGTCGGGAGTGCTGGACATAGTGTTCCGCGTCGCTGATGAACGGGGCCTGCTGCTGATTGACATAAAGGATTTGCGTTCGATGCTCTCATACGTGAATGAACATTCCGCAGAGATTCAGACTCAATACGGGAACGTATCCACCGCCTCTGTCGGGGCTATTCAGAGAGCTCTCCTGAGTTTGGAGAATCAGGGAGCCGACAAGTTTTTCGCCGAGCCGTCTTTCGATATAAACGACCTTTTCAGGACCAGACAGGGAAAGGGTGTGATGAGCGTCCTGGCGGCTGACAAGCTGATGCTCAATCCCAAGCTGTATTCGTCATTCCTTCTCTGGCTGCTTTCCGACATATACGCAACGCTTCCCGAAGTCGGAGACCTTCCCCTTCCCAAGCTGGTGTTTTTCTTTGATGAAGCGCATACGCTTTTCGATGACACACCCAAGGCTCTGGTAGACAAGATAGAACAGGTCGTCAGGCTTATCCGGAGCAAGGGGGTGGGAGTCTATTTCGTCACCCAGAACCCCACTGACATTCCGGACAGCATCCTGGGACAGTTGGGAAATCGCGTGCAACACGCATTGAGGGCATTCACCCCCAAGGACCAGAAGGCAGTGCGTGCCGCTGCGGATACCTTCCGCCCTAATCCGGCATTCAGAACGGATGAAGCGATAATGGAGCTTGAGACGGGGGAGGCCCTTGTATCCTTCCTGGATGAAAAGGGCGCCCCATCAGTGGTGGAACGCGCTCGGATTCTGTTCCCTCTGAGCCGGATAGGCGCCATAAGCCCGGAGCAGCGCAGGGAAGCCATAGAATGGTCCGGTCTGTCCGGTAAATATGACACTTTGATTGACCGCGAATCCGCTTTCGAACTGCTTCTTGCCGAAAGTGATAAAGTTGAGGAAGAACAGGCGGCCGGTCAGAAACCTGAATCCCGCAACTCCGGAAAGTCCGGAATGAGCAGGGCCGCAAAAATCGGTTCTGCCGTACTGACTGCGGCCGCTTCCGCTGCATTGACTTCAGTTACAAGAAGTGCGGGCACGGCCGCTTCCAATGCCATAACAGGCAAGAAAGGCAAAAAGGCAACAGGGAAAGACATTGCAGGCAAGGCAATTACCAATGCCACTTCCAGCGCCCTGCGCACCCTGACCCGCTCAATTCTGGGCTCACTTATTAAATAATAAATTAATATACGACTGATATGAAAATCAAATTAGGACTTCTTCCACGCATTATCATTGCAATTGCTCTCGGCATTGCCTGCGGTCTCTTCTTTCCCGCTTGGGCAGTGCGGATTTTCACCACATTCAACGGGATATTCAGCCAGCTCCTCGGCTTTTTCGTTCCTCTGATCATTCTGGGCTTTGTGGCACCGGCCATCTTCGGATTGAAGGAACAGGCCGGCAAGATGCTGATATTCACCGTAGCCATCGCATATCTGTCAACTGTTGTGTCCGGTACTCTGTCATATTTCACCAGTTCTACCGTGCTGCCTCATCTCATAACTCCCGAATCTCCAGAGGCCATAAATGAGAGCGCTTCCGCCTTTCATCCGTATTTCGAAATGAAGATCCCTCCTATGCTTGACGTGCTCGGTGCAATAGTTCTGGCATTCGCCCTTGGACTTGCTGCTTCCGTGATTAAAGGCCATACCCTGAGGGATTTCCTTGTTGATTTCAGGGACGTGATCGAGCTTGTGGTGACGAAGCTCATAGTCCCTCTTCTGCCGGTTTATATCTTCGGCGTTTTTCTCGAAATGACGGCTTCGGGAAAGGTCGTTGCGGTGATGGGGCTGTTCGTCAAGGTGATAGTGCTTGTAGTCCTGATGCACCTGTGCTGGCTGCTGATACTGTTCTGCATCAGCGGGGCCATCAGCAAGAGGAATCCGTTCAAGTTGCTGAAGACGATGCTTCCTTCCTACGTCACGGCTCTCGGTACGCAGTCTTCCGTCGCCACCATCCCCGTCAATCTCAAGCAGGTCAGGGAAATGGGAGTCAGTCAGGAAGTCACTGATTTCGTCGTGCCTCTGTGCGCGAACATCCATCTTTCAGGCAGCATTCTGCAGATAACGGCATTCTCTGTCGCCATTATGCTGATGCATCAGATGCCCGTCAGTTTCGGACTGTTCATAGGATTCATATTGATGCTCGGCATCGTGGTAGTCGCTGCGCCGGGAGTCCCCGGGGGAGCAATAATGGCAGCTCTGGGCGTTCTGTCCACTATGCTTGGTTTCTCTCCTGACGATCTGGCTCTGATTATATCCCTCTACATCGCCGTTGACAGCTTCGGCACCGCCACCAATGTCACAGGTGACGGAGCCATCGCTCTGATTGTTGATGCGTTCCGCGCTAAAGAGAGCGGTGCCACTCCTTGCTGAAAATCTTCGTGAATCAGGGTACGAGGACTTTCAGTTTTTGTTGCAAGAGGGTAATCCTGATTTCCCGACCGGACTGAAAACAGTCTCCGTCAAAATGCGCCGGACCGTTTGAAGCTCGTCTGATTAATATATTCTCCGCCTGATAGCTCTCCACCCGTTTGCTTCTGTTGAACGAGCCTGTCATCAGCCTCCATGCAAGAAACGGAATTTCCGCAGTCCTGAACATGCTGACAACGGTAAGGTCAAGTTTCCCGTCATTGGTCTTTGCATGCGGAGTGACTTTTGCTCCGTTTCCCCATTGATTGGAATTGCCGGCGGTTAGCAGTACAGCCTCCTTTGAGATATTCCTTCCGTCCAGACAGATATCATATTTTTCAGGCACGAAATGCTTCCAGGTTTTGATGGCTTCCGTGATGTAGGTCCATAATCCTCTTTTGGAGGACTTTGCAAAGTTGTCGCTTACTATGGCATCAAGCCCTACTCCACATACCGAGAAGAACGCCTTGCCGTTTATTTCCGCGCAGTCGAGAATATCCGTTTTCCCTTTTTCTATTATGTTCAGGGCTTTCTTGAAATTCCGGCTGATTCCGAGATGAAGGGCAAGCCCGTCTCCGCTTCCGCAAGGTATGATGCCAAGTGTTTTTCCTGTGCCTGTCAGGCCTCTTGCCACCTCATTGACGGTGCCGTCTCCTCCAACGGCCACCACGACATCGGCTTCAGTGTTTCTTGCAATCTCCTCCGCGTGTCCGGGATATTGTGTCAGGAACACCTCATATCCCCGTGAACGGAGAAAAGGGGCAATGCGATTTGCCCCCTTCCGTTTCCCCGAAATGGGATTGACGACGAATACTACGGATTTTATCACCTTTTATGAGTCCTTTTTTTTGAAAATTTCTTTCTGATGGCAAGACCGAGCAGAATGAAGATGCCAGCCAAAACTATGAAAGTCATCGTGTTGGCATTCTCTCCCTTTACGCGGCTCCACATCGAGATGAGCTTGTCGGTCTCGTTGCCCCAGTCGTGCAGAATGGCACAGTTCTCAATGGTCTTTCTGTCGGGATAGAGTGCGGGATTGACCTGCACCGACGTTGCACCCGGGAAGAAATATGACACGTCGATGGGGGCCCGGTCTTCGTCAATCTGGGAATCGAGGACGGAGCGGTCTCCGTTGGCGGAAACGTAGCCTGTGACATCCATATTGCGTATGGCTATGTCGGGACGGCACATAAAATCAATGAAATAGGTCGCAGCCTTGACATTCTTTGAGTACTTGGGGATGACCCAACCGTCAAACCAGACGTTGCTGCCCTCTTTCGGGACGACGTAACGGAGGTCAACGCCTATCTCTTCGGCTTCCTCAATGGCCCATACGGCATCTCCGCTCCAGTTGAAACTGACGTAGCCGCGCTCCTGAGTCATCTGTTCCTTGCCGAAATCGGCCTCCCAGCCTGCCACAAGCTCCCGGACCTGCTTCATATACTCCTCGACTGCCGCAATGGATTCGTCGGAAGAATCCTTCATAAGGTCATCGAGGGTGATTTCTCCGGATTTGAGTTTGTCCTGATTGAGATAAATCATTACAGGTCCGTAAACGTCTCTCGGGGCATCCTTTATAAATATCTTGCCTGCAAATTTTGGATTCCGGATGATGTCGAAGGTGGACGCTTCCTCGTCCGTTACGTATTTCGCGTTGTAAAGGATTCCGGTTGTGCCCCACATAAACGCTACCGAATAGTCGTTTGCATCAATGTCCGGATTAATTCTGGAGAACATCTCCTGAATGTAGGGGGAACGGTTGTTCTTTATGTAATTGATTGAATCAGGAAGACTTGCAAAATCAAGAGGAATAAGCAGCCCGCTGTTGAGCATTCTCTCGATAATGTAGTCGGAAGGGCATACCACGTCAAAATCCTCGTGGCCTTTCTCTATCTTGGCGAGCATAGTCTCGTTGATGTCGAAGGTCTGGTAAATGACCTTGATGTCGGAACCGGTCTGCTGTCTGTACCACTGCTCGAACTCCGGAATCACGTCTTCGTCAATGTAATTGGACCAGTTGTAAACTTTGAGGACCTGATCACGGTTCTCACTGCAGGCGACTACTGTTGCCAGAGCAAGGAGAATGCTTGCAAATTTTTTCATTTGTTTTTGATGGAGTTTTGTTGTTTGGCCTGCCGGACATTGATTATGACCAGCAGAATGAGGATAATAAGGAATATCAGAGTCATCAGCGGACGCAGTTCGGGAGTGAGGCCTCCCTTGCGCGCATCAGTATAGATGAATGTCGAGAGAGTGTCGAGACCGATGGTTCCCCGGGTGAAGAAGGTCACTGCGAAATCGTCCAGAGACATCGTGAAGGCCAGGAAGAAACCGCTTACCATTCCGGGACGGAGTTGGGGAACGATAACCTTCCACAATGCCTGCATCGGTGTTGCGCCGAGGTCCAGAGCCGCTTCGTAGGTATTTGGACTGAGTTGTGTGATTCTGGGCAGGACACTGAGCACGACGTATGGCGTGCAGAAGGTGACATGCGCCAGGACGACAGTGGCGTAACCTTGGGAAATCCTCAGGAAAACGAAGAGAAGAAACAGTGATACACCGGTGATGATGTCCGGATTCAGCATAGGTATGTTGTTCAGGAACAGCATAGTGCTCTTCTTCCGTCCTCGAAGGTTGTGGATGCCGATGGCCGCAAGGGTTCCCAATACAGTTGAGATCAATGCGGCAACGATGGCTATGATGAAGGTGTTTCTGACAGCGGAGATAAGGGATGCGCTGCCGTTGACGTTGCCTGTGAAAAGGTTTTCGTACAGTTGGGTGGAGAATCCTGTCCAATTGCCGAGCACCCTGGCTTCGGTGAACGAGAATATCGCAATGAAGATGAGCGGTGCGTAGAGCAGGATCAGCAGAATCCAAAGGTAGGTCTGGGCAAGGAACTTTTTCATATCAGACTGCTCTCGGCCTCCTCTCCGTCTTTTTTGTTGAACAATGTGCTGATGCCGATAATAAGCAGCATTATGAGAGCCAGAGCCGCACCGTAGTTCCACATCGAGGAATTGATGTTCTCCTGGATGATGGTTCCGAACAGCTTTATCTTGTTGTTGGTGAGGAACTCGGATATGGCAAACGTGCTTACCGTCGGCATAAACACCATAAGGATACCGCTTCTCACTCCGGGCATCGAAAGGGGGACCGTGACTTTCCAGAACACCTGCGAGGGGGTGGCTCCAAGGTCCTCGGCCGCTTCCGCGTAGGATTTGTCCATCTTCTGGAGAATGGTGTAGATGGGGTAAATCATAAACGGGAGATAATCATATACCATACCGTAGAGAAGTGTGCCTTTCCCGAGCTGAACTCCCAATATATTGAAAAGTTCCGCTGTGGCAAGAGTCCTCATAAGGGCGTTTATCCACATCGGAAGAATGAAAAGTATTATCGTGACAGCGCTCCTGTTGTACTTTCTGTTGGCAAGAAGCCATGCGGCGGGATAGCCTATGAGAATGCACAGGACGGTGTTCTCGATAGCAACCTCTATGGAAAGGGCGAACGTGGAAAGTGCATTCGAATCGGAAAAGAACCGGACGATATTTGCGAAAGTGAACCTCCCGTTGCCGTCTTGAAACGCGTAAACCGCTACCAGAAGCAGGGGCAGCACGACGAAAAGTACCATGAAAACGAAGTAGGGGATACTCCAGTTGTGTCTCTTACTCATCGATTTTTCCAATCTTGATGTCCCTGGCCGCTATATTGATACCAACAAGGTCGCCCTTGTCCCAGATGTCCTGAGTATCCACATACACGTGTTCTCCGCTTTCCGTGAGCACGGTAAGATGGTAATGGTCGCCCTTGTAAAGAATGAAATGAACTTCTCCGTTCACGGTGCCTTCTTCCTGATGGTCCTGCAGGTCTATATTTTTGAATTCGACCTCTACCTTCACTTCCGTTCCGGCCTTCAGTTCCGTAGGCTTGCATTCAAAAGACTCACCGAGGAAGCAAACGTGGGTATTATCTATGATTTCGCCGTTGAAAGTGTTGCGTATGCGCGGTTTGCGCATTACTTGAATGTTGCCGGGCTGAATCTGCATCCCGACTTTTTCCCCGACATCGTACTTGCGGTAATTCTGAACCATCAGTTCGAATCCTGTTTCGGTATTGACGAAAATCTGGTAAAACACTCCTTTGAAGGTACAGGAGCTCACTGTTCCGAAAAACTCGGCCTTGCTCTGGTCCTTGCGTATTTCCACGTCTTCCGGACGCACTACCACGTCAACAGGGACATTCTCGCCGAAACCTTCGTCAACACAATCGAAATCGTGATCTACGAAATTGACCTTGCGGTCGCAGAGCATCGTGCCGTTGAGAATGTTGGACTCGCCTATGAAATCAGCCACAAATTCGTTCTGGGGCTCGTTGTATATGTCGGTTGGGGTGCCTATCTGCTGTATCTTGCCCTCGTTCATCACGACTATGGTGTCGGACAGGGTGAGAGCCTCCTCCTGGTCGTGAGTCACATAGATGAAGGTGATGCCGAGCTTTTCGTGCATTTCCTTCAATTCTATCTGCATATCCTTGCGCATCTTGAGGTCAAGGGCGGCAAGCGGTTCGTCGAGAAGGAGTACTTTCGGCTGATTGACCAGAGCGCGTGCAATGGCGACGCGCTGCTGCTGTCCGCCGGAAAGTGAATCGACGTCGCGGCTCTCGTAGTCGGACATGCTCACGAGTTTGAGGACTTTGCGCACCTTTTTGTCAATCTCGTCTTCGGGCACGTTCTTGAGTTTGAGTCCGAAGGCGATATTGTCGTAAACGTCCAGATGGGGAAAGAGGGCGTAACGTTGGAATACCGTGTTGAGGGGGCGCTGGTACGGGGGAATGCCCGAGATGTCTTTGCCATCGAGAAGGACCTCGCCTTCAGTCGGTTCGACAAATCCTGCGATGATTCTGAGTGTTGTTGTTTTTCCGCAGCCGGAAGGACCGAGAAGTGTAATGAATTCACCTCGTCGGATGTAGAAATTGATGTCATCAAGGACCTTTTTGTCGCCGAATGATTTGCTCAGGTGCCTGATGTCAATAATGACGTCTCTGTTTACCATCCTCCATAAAAAATTGTTTTGGTCAATACTCGGAAACCTTTGTGCGGGTTTCACTGGAATAAACGGCGCAAAATTAGAAAAAAAGATTATTCCTTACAATATGTAGTGGCCGCCAATTGCCAATAAATGTGCGGAATGTTGAAGCCGGACTCCACCTGGGTCCTGATTCCGCCGGTAAAACGGGGGTTGCATTCCAGAAAATATGCCTTCCCGTCGGCATCCACGCGGAAATCCATACCGCAGACTCCGTGGAAATCCAGGTGGTCCAGAATGCGCCTTGCCACAGATTCGATGGCTGGGAAGGAGCAGAGTTCCCTTTGAAGCGAAGGGCCTTTGCCCTGATGGGAAAGCACCTTGTAGCTTCCGCAACGGAAATATCCGTCCCAGCGCAGGCAGTCCACGCTGTAATCATCGCCGTCAATCCAGTCTTCGATGAGGTATGGCTCTCCGGCTCTCTGGTGCTCTATGAGGCGGCGCAGCGAGTCCTTGTTCCAAGGCATATGCACGCCGTGGCCTCCGAAAGAAACGTCACGCTTGAAAATCAACTGATTGTCGCCGGCTTCTTCGGGGCTCCCGTACATCTTGGGCTGAAGGATTCCAAGCTCCGCCGCCAGCCGGCTGGATGCGACCTTGCTGTCCAGAATACGTAACTTTTCCTCTGTGTCCAGAGGAACGATGATGCCCTGCGGCAATGAAGACTTGAGCCTTGAAAGGGCAAGGGCATTGCCAATGGGAAGAATCATAGAAGGGGAGTGCCGTTCCACCCCTATGCGGAGCGCGCGGCTGTAGCCGAATTCGTCCCGGTAGATGTTCTGCGGGAAATCGCTTATGGCAACGTTCAGCCCTTCCTTCTCCAGGGCTTCCTTCACTTCGGGCCCGATGTTTCCCATCGTGCCGATGAGCAGGACGTCAGTCATTTGGCAGGCCCGCTAGTCGAACGCGAGGCCGGAGAAGCGCCTTATGTAGAACTGGTCTATAGTGCCTTTCCCTTTGCGTGTGACGAGGAAATGGACAATCTCCGCAATCTCCTCCGGCTGGATGAGTTCGTCCGCATTGATGTCGGGACGCATCTTCTTCACCATTTCGGTGGCGACGCCTCCCGGGCTGATGAGGTGCACTCGGATTCCGAACGGCTGCACTTCCTTGGCAAAAACTTTCGTAAAGCCGGTGAGGGCGTGTTTGGAAGAGGCATATACCGATTGGTCAACGTATCCCTTGAAGCCTACGACGGATGCAATGTTTATGACGATTGGCTTTTCGGAGCGTTTGAGATGGGGGAGTGCCGCCTGACAGATGAAAAACGGAGCCCTTGCGTTGACGGCGAAGATTCTGTCCCATTCCTCCGGCGTGACCGTGGTGAAACTGCCCTTGTGCGACAGCCCGGCGCAGTTGACCAGAAGATCCAGCCCGCCGAAGGCGTTTGCCGTCTCTACTACGATTCTGCCGCAGGAACGGATGTCGGAAAGGTCCGCCTCTATGCAGATGGCCCTGATTCCCCATTCGGCAGTGACTCTTGCCCTGACCTCATCGAGCGATTCCGTATCCCGGCCCACCAGAGCCAGATCATATCCGTCAGCGGCCAGTTGTTCCGCTATTGTACGTCCTATCCCTTTGGACGCTCCCGTTACAAGTGCTGTCATATCGTGTGCAGGGGGCTTGTCTATTCTCCTACGTGGAACGCGACCCTGAGGTCTTCGACTTCTGCATCCGTTATGGGATGAAGGTCGCCGAGGGGCTTGGCCAGAATCAGCGATTTGGCGGCGAATTCGGCAACTTCAAGACGGTCAAACGCGTTGATGAGCGAATTGGAGGCGACAATCACCGAGTCGTTGGCGAGCATCACGCAGGAACGGCTCTTGAAGGTCTCTGCAATCTCACTCATCTTGGTGTACTGTGAACCGAACTCGAACTTTGGAATGTCCTGCAGGAAAATCCAGCTTTCGGGAATGGTCCTTACGTCGAATTTGGCGTCCGTGGTGCAGAATCCCATCAATGAAGGGCACTGGGTGAGTATGATGGCGTTGACCTTGGGGTTGCGGCGGTAAATCTCATAGTGAAGTGCCGCCGAATGGCTCGGGGTCTTGCCGGCCTCGGCCATACCGTCCTTTATCTGCACTATATCCTCTTCGTCTATGTCCCAGCGCTGGATGCCCGGAGGCGTGATGAGGAAATCGTTGCCCTGCCAACGGATGGATACCGTTCCATAAGAACTGCTCATCAGTTTCTGGTTGCAGGCGCGGCGTACGATTTTGCATATTTCCGCACGGATAGCCCTCTCCTCGGAAGGGTGGGTTACGTTCATGAAGTGCTGGAAATCGTTGGGCAGCCTGCTCTCGTGGAACTGCAGCTGCTCGTTGGTGAGGAAGTTCGGCTTGCCGAGAGTCTTGGCGTTGAGAATGGTTCTTGCGCAGAGTTCGAGGGTTTCGAATCTCTGATATGCCTCGGCTATGTCGTCTCCGCAGAGAACCACGCCGTGGTTTTCCATAATCACGGCCTTGTATTCGGGGTTCTTCTCGAATTCCGCCGCAATCTTCTGGCCGAGAGCCTCGCTGCCGGGCACGTCATAGGGAGCGAAGCCGATGGGGCCGCAGACGTTGCGTGCCTGGGGGATTATGCTGGTGTCCGGAATCTCGTGGACGATACTGAAAGTCACGAGTCCGGGAGGATGCGCGTGAATCACGGAGTGAATCCTGGGGCGCATCTTGTATATGGCCTTGTGGAAAGGATATTCGGATGAAGGTCTGTGAGGGCCTACGATTGTTCCGTCCGCCTTTACGCACATGATGTCTGAAGGCTTGAGGGAGCCCTTGTCTATGCCTGCGGGGGTAATCCACATATCCCCGTTGTCGTCCATAATGGAGAGATTTCCTCCTGAAGTAGTGGTGAGTCCGCTACGGTAAATCCTGCTTATGATCAGCACCAGCTGATCTGCGGGATGCATCAATTTTGTGTTCAACTGTTTCATGCCGCAAAATTAATAAAAAATTTTAAGAATTGTATGATTTCATTCGGCAAAAGTGGTGACGCTCTCGTTGTGCATATGGTTGGGCGCAACTTCCCTGTAGAGCCATTCCGGTGTTGAGAATTTGGAATCGGACAGTTCCCTGATCTGAGCCAGGTCGGAAGGGGAGAGCTCAATCCGGGTGTCGCTTCCGGCCAGAATGCTGTGGAGTCGGGCCTGGAGCTCATCCAGGGACTTGAACTGGGGAAGGTATTCCTTCAGGTTAGCCACCCTGCTCCTGACGGAGGCGATGCCTTTGCTCACCAGTTTGCTTCCGGGGGTTGAGAGCACTTCCGTGAGGGTGTCTATATCCACGTCGTACATAAGGGTGCCGTGGACTATAGTCCTGTCTTTCCACACTCTCCGGGCATATCCCGACACCTTTTTCCCGTCAACGAAAATGTCGTTTCTTCCCGTCTGTCCGGCATCGAGTCCGAGGGAGCGCAGAGCCTCCACGAAGGGGGTGGTGTCCACGCCCTTTCCTATTATGGTATAGTTCAAATTCTGGAGGTCGTGATAGACGGCACCGCCTCCGGTGACCCGTCTCGCCAGCAGTATTCCGTGCTCTTCAAGGTATTTGAGATTCACCTCCTGCGCCGCATCCTGATTCAGCCCGATTATCACCGACGGACGGTTCCTCCAAAGGAAGAAAACAGGCTCGGAAACATCGATGTGTTCGAGGCACCACTCGTCAAATGCCATATTGAAATGAGGGTCTGTGCTGTTGTTAATCAGATAGCGCATTTTGCTGTGTATTAATAAAAGAAACTTAAATGTTTCTAATCATAACAAATTTGTTACACGCTTCCGGGAGGTATTTTTGGAGCTCGTTGTGGTTTGGCAGATGTCCGCCCGGATAACGGATACTCCGTGAGGGGTAATGCAATTCGAATTCGCCGCTGCAATCCACGATTTCGTCCCGGTTTGCAAACATTCCGCAGCAAAGTGAACGCTCGTCTTCCGTCAGGCCGTTGAATTGAACTTCCTCGTATTTCAGGTATCTGTCGCATATTTCCGGGGTGATGAGGAAAGACTTCTCTCCGTTCTTGCGGGGGGAGAGATATTCGACGGTGCCAGTCATAGTCAGCAGCAGTCGGGAAACGTGGAAATCCGGATTGATGAGAATTTTCCTGAAGCCGCGCAGTTTCTGTGCCCAGAACCCACCCAGCGAAAGTCCGACAATGAGGTCGGGATTTTCGGTGCCGCAAATCCCTTGCAGGAGGTTGAACGCTTCGTCAGGATCTATCGGCACGTCGGGCGCAATCACTTCGCAGGGGCGGAATATGCGCTCCAGGGAAGCGCTTGTCTTGAACGCACCGGAGGATGCCAGGCCGTGGATGAACAGAATCTTCAAAATTACAGGCGGTAAAAATCGACTTTTACGGATTCAATTTCCGCATCCGGGTCATCGCCGGCCGGGATGAGTTCGATTGAAGGCTCCGTATTGAACAGCCTGTAGCCGAGGAGAACTTCTTCGCCGCCGTTGCAGAGAGTGTATTCTTTCACCGCTCCGTTGACTCTGAGTCTGTATTCTCCGTTGCAGCTGATTTTCAGCACCATTCCGGCATATTCCACCTTGTCGAAGGTCTCGTTCAGTTCCTTTTCGTTGGAGAAACGGAATCTGGCGGACGGCTTCATTCCTGCCGTGGGGAACCAACAGAAGTCGCTGAGAATCACATCCGCACCGTTTGCGATGGCCTCCATTTCGTGTGGAATGGGGAAAATGGAGGACTGGGTGAGGTAACCGGCTGCCCGCAGGCTGTCGCAGACGCTCCTGCGCATAAGAGGGTAGTGCATCGATGAAATGCCGCAGCTTCCTCCTATCGCATTGAGTTCTTTTATGAGTTCGTCGGCACTGCTGCCGTAAAACTGCTTTTTGGGCGAATAGAAGATGGTTACGTCCCTGTCCAGTTCGCGCACTTTCAGGCACAGGCCGTAGTCTTCGGTGAACGCAATCCAGCGGTTGTCAAGCCTTTCCTTTGCGGCGACGTAGCCTTCATAGATGTCGCAGTGCAGGATGGGGATGATTCCTTCTTTTTCGCAGGCGTCCATAAACTCTGCAAACGTGGGGATGGGTTTGCGGCAGGAAAGAGTGTCGGAGGCGAATATGTATTTGTCTCTCAATACTTTGAACGGCGTGTTCTTGACTACGACATTTTCCTTTATTTTGGAATAGTCGTCGGCGTTGCGCATCGTCCGGTTGATGGAAGCGTCGTGCATCAGCACCAGAACGCTGTCCGAGGTGAACTTGACGTCACATTCGACGGTCGGGTAGCCGTATCTCGCCGCAATCCGGACTCCGTCCAGACTGTTTTCCGGGATGTAGTTGCTTATCCAGCATCCGCGGTGGGCAAAGGTTGTGGGGTAAACGGTGGAATCGGTGCGGCAGGATGACACCAAGGTCAGTAAGGCCGCAATGGCAGGAATCGTAAACTTTTTCATATAGAGCTGAACTTTGGATTTGCAGAGTGGTTCACTGCACCAAGGTTTTGTATTGCAAAAGTAATAAATTTATGCTGATAATGAAAGAAAGACAAAGTGCGTCATCCAAAGGCAAATAACAAACACATTTTTTGATATTTTGTAAGATATTTAGATTTATTTGTATATTTGCTTTTGCTTAGCTAGCCCGGCATACTATTCTTTCGGAATACAATCCATCGGGATATGCTCTGGGAGATGGTTGCAGGGTTGGGTGGGCAAAAGACATACGAAGACGTTACTTGACGTTTATCTTCTGTCATCAAACTTCGCAATTTTGACAAACCAGAAGAAGAAACGGCAACGGGAGCGTCCACTGGCGATGACGATTCGGTCATCTGCGCTGTTATTCGGGCGTGGAGTTTACTGCATATCATCCTTGACGTGGGCTAGCTGCGTTGCTTATCCTTCTGGTAGGCAGCGAAGGCCTGATGACGGGATGAGCAAGAGTAAGACTCCCACGTCTTTTTTGTAACCGTTCGGAAAGGGGTGCGCCGAATAAAGTAAAGTATTAAGTAGTGGAAAGTTGGGGCTCACGTGCAAAACCCTGTGTTTGAGTAGATGAAAAAGTATGTACCTTTGAAGGAGGATTTAAAGGTATATACATATGTCTGATACATTGTCAATTTATCAGTCCCTGGCGAGACTGATGTTCCCGGAAGGTTTGTTG
>JAZUHY010000112.1:0-8589 GCA_045641985.1 Candidatus Cryptobacteroides sp. | reverse complement strand
ACTGACGGATGAGTCCGCCTGCTTGCGGCATACTCCCACTATCTGCTCGGGACTGTAATCCAAAAGAATCATCTCATCCACCTTCTTCCTGACATCTTCCTTGAACCTGCGTGGCAGATGGCGGCAACGCCATCGGTGGGCGGCTCTCTCCTGCGCTATCCTTGGCTTGTAACATCTGTACCGGCTATAGCCGTTTCTCTGAATCTCCCTCGTGATGGTTGACGGATGAACGCCGAGATATTCGGCTATCTCCTTCTTAGTGCATCCGGCCTCCAGTTTTGCAGCGATCTGATACCGCTGCCACTCTCTTAAATGCGTCATTTTTGAACCTGTTTTGCGGGCAGACCGCCCCGATGTAAAGATTTATACTTAATATAAACCTTTATCTCACAGATTCTTCCTCAAAAATTGCGTTTAAAAGTTGAATCCGGCTTCTGGAACCAAATCCGTTGACAAAACTTGACAATTTGCCTATGTACCTTTGCATTCGTAAACAAAGGGAAAGGCTATGAGTTACAAGGAATCTCTCAACGACTTCATCAATTCGCAGAATTGGATATTCGCCAAGACAATGGCGGACATTCCGCACTGGTATTGCCTGAAATCGAAGTGCGACGACGAAGATTCCTGGAACTGGTTCGTGCGGTTTATGGATATGTATGGCGTTGAAGGCTCATTCTGCGGCAAGACATACAATTATCTCTACTGGGGAGACTACCGGTACTGGATGATGGATTCGACTCCTGAAGAGTGCGACCTCATCAACAGGTGCATCATTCCTGATGACGAACGCAAGCCGGAGAATTTTCCGAATATCATCAAATAAATTGCAGCTATGTTCACAATTTTATGCTTCATCGGAATGCTTGTCGATACACTTCATTACTTGATTACACCGAATAGAAAATAGACTCGCTATGGTCAATATATATCAGCTCTTCCGGCAATTCATCTGCGTAAAAGCCACATCATCCCTGACGACGGATGTAAGCCGGAGATTATTCCGATTATAATAAAAATGTATTGATATGATTTACAGTGAGATACTTATTGCGGCACTAATAGCAGCGGCAACAATTATGTGCGTTATTATTTTTAGAAAGATTTTTTCGTCTGGCAAGTCAAACCTAAGTATAGATGAATTAGCAGACAAAATCAAGAATCTTGAAGAGAACAAAGGAGAGGACATTATATGTATCCTTAATAAATACTATTGGCAGAGGCGCGGTATCACTCCTATTTCGTGCACGCCGAGAAATATATCGGAAAAAAGCTTGAAAAGACACAAGGAATTTGAAGAATGGACAAATGATGGAAAGCCCACCGGTATCGAAAGTGATATGGTGTTCTTCTCTTTACAAAGATATGTTTTCGGGTATGTGATATGGACCCTGAAGGAACTTGAGAAAAAAGAAACACAACAATAATGATCAATATCTACCAGACCTTCCGGCGTTTTCTTCGCGACAACGGTTGCGAGCGGCAATTTGATACTGCCTTCTATGAGCAGTGCGGGGCCAATGTGCTCGATGAGACCCTTGCGGACATCCTCGTAATCGATGAGGGGTTCTTCGGTCGTGTGTTCAGATGGGACCTGACGCCCGAGGGCCGGGAGTTCTGGAAGGATATTGACAATAAATGGTGGAATATCTTTCAACCGGTATCTGCACGCAAATCCATATAAGCTTCCACATTTCCAGAAGGAAACCTTATCTTGTGTGCTGAATTTAGCCAAAGAAAACGCCATTGCATCTATCTACAGCGGTGTTTTTATACATGAAGGAGGGAAGCGTTAACCCTTTCTTGCTTTTAAGTAGGAGTACAACGTGGCGCGGCTGATTCCCGTAGTTTCAAGAATATCCTTGATTTGGATGTTGTTTGCATCATACATCGCCAGAGCCTGCTGAATCTTCTTCGAGTCGGTCTTCGGTCTGCCTCCGAGTCTTCCTCTGGCTCTTGCAGCGGCAAGACCGTCCCTTGTCCGTTCGTGGGTCAGGTCCCGCTCGAACTGGCTGATGCCGGCGCTGATGGTGAACAGCAGCTTGCCGTGTGGGGTAGTGGGGTCAAGCCAGGATTCCTTCAATGACCGTATGTCGGCTCCGCAGTCGTTGATTTTCTCGACGAGTTCAAAGAGGTCCTTGGTAGAACGACTCAGTCTCGTCAGCTCACAGACGAGAACAGTGTCTCCTTTCCGCAGGGCTTCGAGCATCCGGTTCAGTTCCGGGCGTTCCTTCTTCGTTCCGGTAACCTTCTCCTGATATATCCTCTCACATCCGTTCTTCTTCAGGGCGTCCAGCTGCCAGTCCGGATTCTGGTCAGCGGTGGAGCAGCGTGCGTATCCAATCAACATATTCCTTGATGTTTATTTGTTGCAGGTATTGATAAGGTTGACGACAACCTTGACCATCATATCCATCTCTTCAGTCTTGCTTTCGGCAATCATCAGTGTCAGCGCAGCAAGCGCGTTGTCAGCAATCCTTTTCCTCCCGTCGAAGCCATACAAGATGCCGTTGTTCTCCAGGAACCACAGGAAAAGAGTGGCCGCAATACGCTTGTTGCCGTCAGTGAATGAATGGTTCTTGGTTACCAGGTACAAGAGGACAGCCGCCTTCTCCTCTACGGACGGATACAGCTCCTGTCCGTCCCAGGTCTGGTATATCTGACCTATGGAACTCCTGAAGGACTGGTCCTTCTCGTTGCCGAACAGGGCGCTTTCTCCGAACTTGGCTTTCAGGCTGTTTATGACCTCCATCGCATTTTCATAAGTGGCATGGAAGGTCTCGCCCCCGGACGTGTTGCGAATCTCCAAACTTTGGTAGTCATAAGCATCGAGGGTATCAAGAGCGTAAGTGTAATCCCTCACTACATCGAATATCGAGCGGACCTGATCCTCGGCCCCAGTCTCAAGACGCAGCATAGTCCGGCCGATGGTGTCAACTAGAGCCTTGAGTTCGTCGTAGCGTTCCTGCATAAGGTTGTTCTTGACGGCATAGCCCTTGATAAGGTACTCCTTCAGGACGGTGTTGGCCCAACGCCTGAATACAATACCGTTTTTACTTTTCACCCGAAAACCTACAGAGGTTATCATTTCCAGACTATAATACTCCGGGTATTGAATCTGTTCAAAACCGTCACGGCGGCCATATTTCTTGGGTGTCGCAAATTTTGCGACTGCCGGCTCGCCGGCTAATTCCTCCTTGAGAGCATTGTTGATATGCTTGCCGATAGTCTTGACATCCCTGCCAAACAGCAGAGCCATCTGCTGACGAGTCAGCCATACTGTTTCATTTTCCAGCTTGACATCCAGACTGGTCTGACCGTCTGGAGTCTGATATAAAACAATCCCGCCTTTCCCCTCTTCTTCAATGATGATGTCTTTTCCCATGGCTTTTCCCGTTTCGTGCAAAAAGATAAAATGAATCGTTTTATTGTATCTTGTTTCTCGTACAAGTTTTTACACAAATATAGCACCTATTTCGATATGAAACAAGTGCTATTCTGATTTGTCTATTAAACGGCGGTTTTTCGGACACAGGCCCGCAATGACGAGACCCTGAATCAAGTTCAGGGTGACGGTAACATTATTCGTCATGCCGGACTCCCCTTGAACGTCATGCCGGGCCCCGACCCGGCATCTCGCCGAGACCGTGATAATACGTTTGATTATCAAGCTGAGACGGGACGCACGGAGAAGCCGTAGTAACGGTAGCCGTAGCTCAGCGAAGAGGAAGATGTGGGCTACGGACAGTGAATAGGGTTCTGCCGCCTGCTCGAAACAGGTCTAAATTTATGGATTATTTTTCTCTATGGAATTTCGTTTATAAGCTTGATGCCGGTTATCTGAATAGCCTTGACCGCGGCTTCAACCTTTACACTATAAGACTTCTTTGGATTCAGGTTAATAGTACAGACATCGGATGCGGTGCCTTTGCCATAAATACCTCCGGGGGTGGATGATGCCTCAATGACTTCTCCGTCACCAGATGTTGCGGTCAGTTTCAAGCAGTTGTTGTCGGCTTCTGATCCAGATGCAGAGCCGGTGGCAAACACTTGCATACCATAAATGTTCTGAACGGTGAAAATAAAATATGTACCAAGTTGGGGATTTATAACGGGACTGTTTGCAGATCCGTTTTTGCCTGTAACCTGAATCCAATTAGTACCGTCACCTATATCTCCTGTTGCTGGATCAAGGTTAGTCCAACGGTTGGAGAATAAAACTTCAGCTGTACCGTCATCCAGCGTGGAATTTGGATTCACATATTCAATCCAAGGGTATGTGACATTGTCTATGCCCGGTTTGGATTCGCTGCCCTTCATCTTCATAATAATCATATCGGGGCCAAGAACAAGACTTTGTTCCGGGCCCGGGGCGGCGGAAACGTCGGTCACGAGGCGGACACTATACCCGCTGGAGCGGAGGCCGTCGTTGCCAGGGTAGACAAAGCTGCTATAGAAGCCCACGCCGTACGTGCGGCTGCTGTCGCTTGCAGTAGAAGACCAATAGTTGCCGTGGTTGCCGACATAGCTGAACTCGGAACCATTGCGGATGCCCGCAGCGGGAAGACAAACGGCTCCGGCAGCTTCCATTTCACTCCATTTCGGATTAGAACTCTCGTCGTATGTATTTTGAGCCGCGAAATCTGTAAGGGAAATAACAGTTCCATCCCAATTGTCAGGAAGCAACACTACGCAATTCTCGCTACCGCAAACTGTAACGCCGGTTTTGAAAAGAGGGTAACGAGGGGATGTCGTTATAAAGTTATTTTCTTCAGGATTATATGCAAACAGATAGCACCACTCATCCCTGGTCAACGTGCGCCAGATAGATGATTCGCCTTCGAATACAAAACCCCAGTCTTCGGTCTTGTCGAATGTTTCACCATCAGTTGTATGTCCTTCAACGTAACCGGTTCCGTCAGGGACAACTGACTTTTCTGCATCGTAGCCACAGGTGAACAGGGAAATAGTATCAGAGTGATGGCCATTATATGTTGTTGTATTACAGAAATCATACTGATGTTCATAAAAACCCCACTCCTTGGTACCGATGATATAGCGAAGGTTGCCCTGTGAGAAGTGAACCTTTATGTCATCAGTAGTATCAGTTGGAGTGCCGTTGTCGCTTACCGTGAACACGCCTTTGAGTGGCTCAGGAATGTCGGCCTCAGTGCTTTCCCAGTTTGCATTGGTCACGGTGTAGAGGGTGCCGGCTGCGATGGCTGTGGAAGCCCTTTCATCCTTGATGGTCTTCACGTTGGTTCCGTCGGAGAATGTAAGGTTGCCGACTGTGAGATTCTTCGGGACGAGGATGGATACATATACGGAGTCCGCGGAAGTTGTGTTGACGTGAATTGTTTCAAGGCTTGTGTGTGTTGACCCCTCCGGATAGTCGTTGGCAATGTTGAATCCTTCAGCCTTGACCTCCACGTACTCGGAGCTTGCGCCCGCGGCTGGCTTGATACAGAACACCGCCGTCTTGTTCTCGAAAGAAAGGCTCTCTTCATTCTCGCCCGTCATCTTCGCCATACAGATGTTGGCGTCGGCGAACTTACCGGACTGGACCGTGGAGACGAGGACGGTATCAATCTCATTTCCGTTGTCTTCGCTCATCCCTGCGGCCGTATAAGGATAGACCGCTGTGAGGGGGCCGGTGAGATTCGTGGAGATGGTCGCTTTATTGTCCTTGACGGAGACCACACAGGTATCAAGAGCATTTGTGTTGGAGATGAGGACTGTATCCTTTCCGTCTTCAAACTTCGGCTGGAGGCCGTCGAGGGTTGTCTTGGTCTGCGGGGCGAAGGAGACCGCGATGATGCGGGAGCCTTCCGGATTCACCTTGTCATTTTCAAAATTGGGAGTAATTTCCTTGGTGCAGCCCACCAGCGCTGCAGTGGCGGCGAGGGCTGCGAGGATGAATCTGAAAGATGCCTTCATAACTGCAAATGCCTATTATCTTGCGAAGTTACTCATTTCAACACATATAACAAAATCAATCCTGAATCTTCAGGCAGCGGACTGATTGGGCGTCTGCGCGGGGGTGGTTGTCGGAGCAGTTGACATAATTGCTACCGAATGTCAGGCAATAGGCTTGAAACCCTCGAGGGGCACAAGACCAATATCCTCCGTAGGAACTGGCATGGCCGAAAGCCGCGTCCTCGTAATAGATATACCCGGCCGAGGGATACCAGACGGTACCATCTCCTTCCAACACATCAAAATTATATCCATAGTTCCAAAGTCCTCTGGAGGCCGTATCACCAAACCCGGCTTTGCTCCATACACCCGCATCTCCACCGTCGGGGACCCGATAACCTGCGGGGCAGGGGTCGTATTTGGTTTTGGAGCTGGCCCATAAGTTATCATTCTGCGTCGTCCAGTCACTATTGGAAACACTGGTACCCTTAATGAACGTATCAGGATTTGAGACTGACCATTCGGGGGTCTGGGGTGCATTTTTATAAGACCAGGAAAAAATAGTGGAAGCGGCTTGGGTTGAAGTGGACACACTGCTTGAACTGGGGAACGGATCCTTGCGGCCCCACTGATACAAGAGGCCGAGAGCTCCCGCTCCACTGGTTGAAGTTGCACCCAGATTGCGGTCCATCATAGTCCCGGCATTGTTGGCATAAACCTGGTCAGCAGGAGCATCTGCCAGCCAGATATGCCAGGACCACAGGATATTGCCATTCTCATCCTTTACGGCAACCACCGCGTTTCCTTTCTGGTCAGTTGCATTGAAATATATCAGATTGTCCTTCAGTTGGACATTGTACACAAGATCCCCGTCAGCCGGAGTTTTGTCAGTCCCGAAACTCTTCCATACAACAGTTGCGCTTGACGCAGCTCCCACAGACTCAGAACTGCAACCTTTGACAGTTGCATCGAAGCAGTACAGGCCGTTCCCTTTTACGATATAGCAATTGGCCCTCTCTCCTTCACTTAAATTTACAAGGTCCTGTTCCTCCTCAGGAAGAACCAGATCTCCATAGAACGGGCGTATGGACTGCCCCAAAAAACGGTAATCATCGGCAGTGCAGACTTCTGTATTGGAGAATTTAAAATAAAAGGCTTTGTCTCTGTTCTCAGTATTCAAGGACAATGTCCAATATCGGCCGTAACTGCCTGCACTGGCCAGATTTTTACCATTGCCTGACCCTGCCGCCAGGAATCTCAGCGCAGTACCATTAATTGAAAGAACTTCATTCATAAACCCGGATGGCGCGACACCGTTGGAACTTATGAGTTTGTCAAATTCCGCCTTGGTCGGCATACGCCAGTCTCCTCCCCAATTGACAGCGGCGGCATCATTTTTTTCAGCGAGTATCCCACTCGGGCATTCCTTATCCTTGACAGCACTGAGAGATGCCTCATTATAAGTGGAATTATTGCCATTGAACGGGCAGGTTTCCCAGGAAAAAACGTGACCGTCCTTGAAAGTATTCAGCCCATCATCTATCTTGCGACCTTGAATTTCACCCCAGGCGAAATAATCCCCCGGCTCCTCGGGCAGGAAAGCGCCCACGTTGCAGTAACCCCATCTCTGGTAGTCCTCAGGGTTGTCACCGACTTTTACCTTTATGTAGTACGGAATGAAGGCGTTATACATTTTTCCAACTTCGAGGGTGATGTCGGCAGACGGACTCTTGACAACCGGACTGTCACCCTGTGTTGCCGTCACACTTGAGAATTTGAGGCTGCGTGCATTCACTCCGGACTTCACCGCCACATAGCAGATTCGTTTGTCCGGGCCGTCGGCTACTTTGTCAAGAGTATTCAGTTCTCCGGCATCGACAGTGATTGTCGTATCCTGACCTGTGCCTTCCCCGGCAATATTTTCGGACGAACTGATTTCTATGCTTTTCACACCTATGCTTCCGTCCACATAGAACCGCAGAACCGCGGTCTTGTTGATGAAAGTGAGATTATCTTCATCGATCTTGGTCATCTTTGCCATACAGATGTTGGCATCGGCGAACTTACCGGACTGGACCGTGGAGACGAGGATCGTGTCGATCTGATTGAGGTTGCTCTCGTTCATCTTCGCTGCCTTATAAGGATAAACCGCTGCGAGAGTACCGGTGAGGTTCGTGGTGATTGTAGCTCCTTTGCCGTCAACCTTTACTTCGCAAGTATCGAGGGCCTCTCCGTTGGAAATCAGGATGGAATCCTTATTCGCGAACTTCGGTTGGAAGCCGTCGAGGGTTGTCTTGGTCTGTGATGCGAACGACACCGCGATGACGCGGGAGCCTTCGGCGGTAGGATTTACCTTGTCTTTTTCAAAACTGGGGGAGGTGATTTCCTGAACACATCCTGCCAGCGCCACGGTGGCGGCAAGGGCTGCTAGTAGAATATGTAGAGATGTTTTCATAATTATCCGATGAGAACTTTGTCGATGTTGCGGGTGGCGGAGTCGAAGTTGATGCCGATGCGGACAATCTGCTGGTCTTCGATGGCGAATGGCAGGGTGTAGTTCTTGTCGCTTATCTGCGCCAAGGCCTCCTCGGCGGTGCCGTCCAACTTGAACTCAAGCACATAGCAGAATTTCGGTGTCTTGACAACCATATCGATGCGGCCCTCGCTGGTGCG
>JAZUHY010000111.1:0-31692 GCA_045641985.1 Candidatus Cryptobacteroides sp. | reverse complement strand
CGTGGATGCTGACCTTGTCAACGCCGCAGGATATCCGGCCTCCACATTCAAGGACGAACGATTCGATTTCTGATATGAAGATGAGAAAAAACATATTCCTTGCGCTGGCTGCCCTTACGTTCAGCCTCGCGCTGTTCGCGGACGAGCCGTTCCGCAACCACAGATATGACGTGACAGGCATAATGCCCGTGCACGAAGGGGATATTGTGCTGATGGGAGACAGCATCACCAACATGCACGAATGGTGGGAGGCTTTCGGCTGTCGGAACAACATACTTAACCGCGGAGTGTCGGGATGCGTCTCGCAGGAGACGCTGGACAATATCGACAATGTGGTCGCCGGCCGTCCGACCAAAGTCTTCCTTATGGTCGGGACTAACGACCTGGCCAGAAAGATTAGCCCGTACGCAATCGCGCGCAATTTGGAGAAAATAGTCAGACGTTTCAAGGCGGAAAGCCCTGAGACGGAGCTTTACGTCCAGAGCCTGCTTCCCGTCGCTGAAGGGAACGCTCGCAAGGCAGAGGACATCATAGCTCTGAACAAACTCTACAAGGACATCTGCGAGCGTGAGAACGTTACCTATATCGACCTCTGGCCCGTCTTCGTGGAGCCGGGCACCACTCACATCAATCCTGCATTCACTAAGGACGGCCTCCATCCTTACCCGTCCGGATACAGGGCCTGGTGCAATGAAATCTCGAAATACGTGGGTTTCGACTGCATATATGAAGACAGGGGGTTCGATGACTGCGGCATTCCCGGAAGCATAGGAATGAGGGCGGCTGCCTTCGATATGCTGCCTCTTGATGAAGCCGACATTGTGATGCTGGGAGATGAGATGATTCACGGTGGAGAGTGGCACGAACTGCTCGGCAGCCCCAAGGTCAAGAGCCGCGGCAGCGGATGGGCCTTCGGCACACCCTGGATAGAGACCATCACCGAAGAAGTGCCGGCAATATTCAGTTCCGGCAAATCTCCCGCACAGATTTACATTCACGCCGGAGCCGGAGAGGTGGCCAGGCACGAGTCCGTCGATACCATTGTGGTCAGATTGCGCAGGTTGGTGGCAGCAGTTGCGGCCGCCGCACCGGAGAGCAAGCTGTTTCTGATGTCGGTGCAGCCGGTTTTCCCCGATTCCCGTCCAATGGCGGAGCAGCAGGAAATCAATGCGCGACTGAAATCAATGGCGGGTGAAGAGGGAGCTGAATTCATTGACATATTCACTCCTTTGGCGGAAGGCCGTGAAGCCGGTCTTGTGAGAGGTAATTTCGTATTCGGCAAAGGATATCTCAAGATAGCCCGCATCCTCTCGGAGAGTATGGGCCTCAAGCCCGTCCCCGTAGTGTACGCCGCTCGCGAAACCGCGAACACGGGCCGGGGGAACAAGGGAGAGACTCTTGTGACCCTTACGGTATCACCGGAGAAGAAACTCAGGCTCCGCAAACTCCAGGTGACTCTTGAGGCCGAGTCATCAGACGTCGATGCCATTGAAGTCAGATGCGGTGACGAAGTTCTGGGATCCGCCAGGGTCAGGGAAGGCAAATCACTTTATAAGATACGCTGCCGCAAAGCCATATGCGATATTGAGGACATTAGGGTTTGCGCCAGCATAGCGGAGAAAGCCGTTGAGGGTCACAGAGTGGGTGCGGATATCGAAAGGGTACGCTTCGGCTGCAAGTGGCTTTCAGTCGCGAAGCCTGCTGCGGGCGGCAGGGAAATACTTTTGAGCCGCGTGAAGGTGCTCGGCCCCGGAGACTACGGTTCCGCGGCATACCGCATTCCGGCAATCGTCACCCTACCGGACGGCACTCTTTTGATTGCCACCGACAAGCGGAAGTTCAATCATTCTGACCTCCCGGAAGACATAGACATAATTGCGCAGCGTAGCACGGACGGCGGGCGGACCTGGTCGGAGCCTGTGACCGTGATTGAAGGCAGAGGATTCGGAAAGGGTTATGGAGATGCGGCTCTGGCCGTGTCGGCGAAAGGGAACGTGTTCTGCGCTTTCAGCGGCGGTCCCGGACTCTGGGTGTCAACTCTTGAAAACCCTCAGGGCAACTATGTGTGTCGCAGCACGGACGGCGGCCTTACCTGGTCCGAGCCCGAGGACTGCACTTTCAGATTCTGGGGACCTGATGCCGACAATCCGGAATGCCGCAGCTACCACAGCGCCTTCTTCGGCTCCGGACGCGGCCTGTGCCTCACAAAGGGAAAATATGCCGGCAGAATTATGTTCGTGGCGGCAGTCCACTCGAAGGAAAAAGGCCGCTTTGACAACTATATCTATTATTCCGATGATGAGGGCCAAAGTTGGAAAGTCTCCGAATGTGCCTTTGTGGGCGGTGATGAGGCCAAGGTGGTGGAACTTCCCGACGGGAAGGTGCTGCTGAGCGTGCGCCGTCACGGAGAGAGGGGATTCAACGTTTCCGAAGACGGCGGGCAGAGCTGGGGGAAACAGGGGACCTGGCCGCAAATCTGCGTGAACGCCTGTGACGGCGACATCATCAACCTGGGGGACTCGCTCCTGCTGCAGTCGGTGCCCAATTCGATGAAACGCGAGAACGTGAGCGTGTTCGTGAGCCGCGACAACGGGAAGACCTGGCCTTACGTCAAGACAATCTGCCCTTATGAGTCAGTCTATTCATCTATGACCGCCCTGCCCGACGGGACTATAGGAATGTACTACGAGGAGAATCCGGAAGTCTCCTTCGATATGGTTTATGTCAATTTCTCGGTGGAATGGCTGATGAACCGGTCGGACAAGGGGAAATACCTTTCCGCACTATACAAGTCGATGCCTCTGCCGGACAGCCTCGTGTATCCGCGTTTCTGGTGGGAGAAGAACGTGGAGAAGACGCTGGAAACACGCGCCACGATGAACTGGGGCATACCCGAGCGCGAATTCTCCCATTTTGTCCTGCCCCTTCGCGTGAACAACGAGGGGCTGGACGATTTCCGGCTCGCATACGCCGATGAACTCTGTGCCAGGGTAAAAGGACTCTCTATGTATGATGCAGTCCTGGAAATCAATCACTGGTGCCACGAGCGCGTTACATATCAGCCCTCGGACGGCCGCACTTCCGCGCCTATGTCCACAATCAGATACGGTTTCGGACGCTGCGGAGAGGAATCCGTGGTGACCGTGGCCGCACTCCGCGCCGCCGGCATCCCCGCCCGCCAGGTATATACTCCCCGCTGGGCCCACACCGACGACAACCACGCCTGGGTCGAGGCCTGGGTTGACGGGAAGTGGCATTTCCTTGGGGCCTGCGAGCCGGAACCGGCTCTGGATATGGGTTGGTTCAATTCTCCGGTGTCGAGGGCTATGCTCCTGCACACCAATGTGTCGGGAGATTACGACGGCCCGGAGGACGTGATAAGGAAGAACGGCATATTCACGGAAATCAATCTTATCCGCAACTACGTTCCCGCAAGGCGTACCGTGGTGACTGTGAAGGACGCTTCCGGCAGAGCGGTCAAAGACGCCACTGTCGATTTCAAGATTTACAATTATGCCGAGTACTACACCGTGGCCAGTGTCAAGACCGACAGGCACGGACAGGCCGGTCTGGATACGGGTCTGGGTGACATTATGGTTCTCGCCTACAAGGGTGACAGCTTCGGTCTTGCCAAGGCGGATTCGGAGCAGTCCGAAGTCGTGCTTGACCACAGGTTCGGCGAAAGCTTCAGTATGGATTTCCATATCGTCCCGCCTGCTGATAATCCTCTTCCCGCTTACGCCACCGGAGAGCAGGTAGCCGCAAATGCGGAGCGGCTCAAAGAGGAGGATGCCATACGCGCGTCGCTGCATCCGGGAGTTGTCAACAGCGCGACGATAGATGCCTTCAGGGCGCTTGGCAGGGGGGATGGAAAAATGGCCGCCGCAGTGGAGACTGTGCTCGGGTCCGTTTCGGACAAGGACCTGCGTGACGTTACCTTCGATGTGCTTGAGGATGCCGTAAGCGACATCAGCAACCCCGACAGGTACGTCCTTTCTCCCAGAATCGAGATAGAGAAACTGCTGCCTTTCCATAAAGAGATCCGCGAGGGCCTCGACGGACAGGTGAAGACTTATCGGGATGCCCTCAAGTGGGTCATGGACAATATCACAATAGTGGAGGGCCGCAATCCGCAGAGGCTCCGCATCCCTCCCGTGGCGGTTTGGCGTTCCCGCAAGTGCGATGACAGGTCGCTGGGCATTTTCTACGTGGCGCTCTGCCGGTCCGTAGGCATTCCCGCCCGCATCTCCTGGCAGAACGGAAACGTCCAGATACGGGAAGGGGAGACCTGGCTTGACGTCAATATGGAAGAAACAACCGCTCGGGAGAACCCGCGCGGATACCTCGCTCTGGATACTTCCGATGCCGGGGTGAAGGTGGAGGAAGCCTATTTCGGACGTTTCTCCATATCGAAAATAGAGGAAGGCCCCTGCCGCCTTATGGATTATGAATACTCCGAGGAGCGGCCGTCCGACAGGACGCCCCTGGAAGTCGGATATTATATGATGGTGTCGGGAACCCGTCTTGCCGACGGAAGCGTGCTCTCCCACGTGCAGACCTTCAATATCGCGGAAGGTGAAACCGTATCGCAGAAGCTTGTGCTCTGGCCTGCCGAGGGCGAAAGGGAAAAGGCCGGTGAGGGCAGCTGCATAATAGCCCGCCTCGCCGAAAACGGAGAGCCTACCACCCACGCACTGCGTCAGTTGGAGGCGGCTTCCGAAGAGCTGAATGCCTGGGGTGGACCGGTTAGGATTTACGGACCCTCCGAGGCCAGCCTTAAGTTCTATAAAGGATTCATTTCGTCTTTGGACAACGTGACTTATGAGGTGGATTCCGACAATGCTGTGCTTGAAAACATAAAGGAGCAGTGTGGTGGTGATGTCCGTTATCTTCCGTTCGTAAGTGTGAGCAGCGCTGACGGCAGGTCTTTGTATTTCTCCCAGGGTTATAACACTTCCCTTAAGATAGGTATCACGCAGACAATACGCTGAGAATGAAGAAACTGACAGTTCTGTTGTCGGTAGCGGCCCTTCTGGCTGCCGGCAGTTCCGTTTTTGCCCAGTCCCAGGCCTATAAGGGCTGGCCGGGCCACGACGACATATCCAATCTGAAGGAATGTTTTTCCAGTCCTCCCAGGGGATACGGCAACGTGCCTTTCTATTGGTGGACGGGAGACCCGCTTGATATAAGCAGGCTGTCGGAGCAGCTGGATATTCTGTCAGATGCATCCACCGACGGACTCTGCGTGAGTTACAACCATACCCACGCCGATGTGGACACCGTTCTCAATGCGGCAGGACACGGTCCCTGCGGCCGCGTAAGCGGGGGAGAACCCCGGGTGTTCTCGCCGGAGTGGCGCAGGATATGGAATGATTTCTCCAAAAAGTGCGCGGAGAAGGGCATCGGGCTCGGTATGGATGACTACGTGGTCGCCTGGCCGAAGAACGGCGAGTTCATAGACAGCATCCTGGCGGAGCCGGCCATAAAGGCGTATCAGGGCGCCCTCAAAGTGGTAAGGGTTGCTGCCGGACAGATACCTGACAATATGATTGCAGTTGCCGGAAATGTGGGTGACAGCACCGATTACATTTGTTCGGAACCTGCTCCGTGGCTTCACCCGGATCTCGGAAGGGAGATAGTTGAGAAGTATTTCCAACCTTTCGTGGACAGTATGGATGAGGAAGCCCTGAAGGGGATGAACTATTTCTTCCAGGATGAATTGCAATACCCGCTTGGGTTGAGGTCGTGGTGCGAGGATATGCCGGAGCAGTTTCTCCGCAGGAAGGGCTATGATATTGTGCCGCTGCTTCCGAAACTGTTCATCAATGATGCTTCGGATGTTGATGCTGAAGCCGCGAAGGTCAGGCTGGATTATGCCGAGGTGCTCACCCAGCTGTCGGAAGAAAGATATTTCAAGCCTATATTTGACTGGAACGAGTCCAGAGGGCTTATTTACGGCTGCGATCCCGAAGGGCGCGGACTCAGACCCCTCCAGTATCTCGACTATTTCAGGGCCATCAGCTGGTTCACGGCTCCGGGCAACGATGCGCCTGCGCGTGGAAGCAGTTTCCGCCAGACCAAGGTGTCGAGCAGCATTGCTCACTTGTACGGCCGACCCCGTACCTGGCTGGAAGCTTTTCACAGTATGGGGTGGGATGCGAACGGAGCCTTGCTGAAAACCCGGCTCGACCATCACATCATCGCGGGGGGCAACCTTCTCTGTATGCACGGGCTGTATTACAGCACGCACGGGGGATGGTGGGAATGGGCGCCGCCCTGCTTCCATTTCAGGATGCCCTATTGGGAGCATATGAAGCTGTGGCTGAAGTATGCGGAAAGGATGTGCTTCCTTCTGAGTCAGGGGACGCACGTGTGCGACATCGCCATAATGTATCCCACCGAGACGATGCAGGCGGTCCCCGGCACGGATGCAAACAGCACCTTTGCCGTTTCCGAGCAGCTCAGCGTCCACGGTCTCGACTACGATTTTATCGATTACCAGTCGCTTCAGCGCTCCAAGGTGGAGAATGCTTCCCTGAACGTGGCCGGCGAGGCTTATAAAGTGCTCGTATTAGTGGATACGAAGGCGATGCACGGGGAGTCTCGGGACAAGGTCCGCGAGTTTATCGATGCCGGAGGCATTGTGCTTGCCGTCGGGGAAGTGATGCCGGAAATCATCGCTATGGGGGCAAAACAGCTGCCTTCTGCCGAAGATGCCGTTCCTTCGATTCACAAGCTTATTGTCCCGGATTTCCGTCCCTCGGGCGGTGAAGGCAGGGTTCTCCACCGCAGGATAGGGGAGAGGAATGTCTATATGATGATGAACGTGCCTCAGGGGGACAGCGTTTTCTTCCGCTCAAGAGGTATGGTGGAATGCTGGAACGCGATGGACGGTTCCGTTAAGCCCCTTCCAGTCCTTTCGTCGGATGGAGAGGGAACCTTGATACGCTATGAAGGGGAGTCCGGCAACTCGATGCTTGTCGTCTTTTCTCCCGGAGAGCCCGTGCAGGCTCCTGAGGGTAGGGAAGAAAGCCGTGTAGTGGAGCAGCCTGTGACGGGGGATTGGGAGATAACTGTCATCCCCACTATGGACAACAGATGGGGAGATTTCCGTCTGCCTGCTTCCGATGAATACATCGGGGTTGAGGCCAGGGAGATGGAATACCGCGCGGGAGGGAAGGAATGCAGCTCCTGTTATGGCTACGGCCCTTATATGGAGACCTGCAATCTGCCCTGCTCCGAAGATTTGGAGTATGCCCTGTCTTCCGCGACCGGTCTGGACTGGACTCCTTATATATGGTCCTGGCAATATGGCGTGCCGGACAGCCCCGGAAGTCAGGGATGGCACGGCCTGAAGGCAAAAGTGGATTCCCGCTTCCTGATTCTGGACAAGGGAGCGCATCAGCTGTTCCGCACGGAAGTGTATGCGCCTTCTGCCGGTGAGTACCGCATTGTGAGCGAAGGCGTCAATCCGTACAGGATATTGCTGGACAGGAAGCAGACCGGTCCAGGTGCGGTTATGCTGAAAAAGGGCTGGCACAGTCTGGTAGTTGCCTACGCTTCCACCCGAAAGACTGAGTACAGCCTGCCCGGGATGCGCAGCACTTCACTTGACAGGCGTGACAGGGGAATGGTGGTCATTTATCCGTCAGGCGCGCCGGAGCCCCGTGAGTATGGGATGTACGACAGCATAGTGGCATCCAAGTGGTATGGCACTGAACACCTTATATATAATGCATATCCGGAAGCGGGGGAGACGGCCTTCAGTTTTGAAACGGCCCCCGGCACGGAGGAGATATGTTTTGCTGTGAACGGAAAAGTCGGCCGGGTCGAAATGGATGGGAAGGCGGTGTGCTTTGAACGCGGTGGCGACGGGTACATTGTCCGGCCCCGCCCTGTCAATTCGGGTGTCAGCAAGGTTGTTGTATATGGCAGGCCTCTGCCCGGCTGTCCCGGAGCGGCTTTCTTTGATGGCCCTGTAAAAATGGAATGCGGTGCGGGGAAGGTTCAGGCCGGTGACTGGACGCAGTACGGAGCTCTGCGTTATTTTTCAGGGGCGGTCAGATATTCGAAGGATGTCGTTATTGATGGAGCGGCTTCGTCCGTGGTGCTTGATCTGGGAGACGTCGATGCCACCTGTGACGTCACTGTTAACGGAAAGCCTGCCGGAATACTGATAGGCAGGCCGTACAGCTTGGATATCACTCCGTTTGTCAAACCGGGAGTTAACCGTATCGAAGTCAAGGTGTGCAGCAGTCTGTCAAATCATTATGCCACTATCCCTTCTCCTTACCGGGGAATGCCGCACGCCGGGCTGATAGGGTCGGTAATTATTAAAAAATCTAATTAATCCGTAGTTCTTTTTATACTATTTGTGCGAAGTGCGATAATATGTGCAACATTTTGATTTTTATTGCTATATTTGCGCCCGGAAAAGCCCGCTTGTATGTGGAATTTCAAGGTTCCGTCCCGACTGAACTATATTATTGAGTAAAATAAAGATTTTTTTTATTAACCATTCCCCAACGAAATCATTAACGTATGACAAATGCTAAAATGATTGGTCTTCGCTCCATTTTCGTGGCGCTCGCAGTGTTCGTCTCAGCGGCTGCATTCGCGCAGGACGTTACGGTAAAGGGTGTTGTAAAAGACTCAGAAGGTGCTCCCCTTCCCGGGGCCACCGTCTTTGTGCCCGGCACAGGCACCGGCACCGTTGCTGATGCCGACGGTAATTTCTCCATTCAGGTTCCGGCCGGCACCGACCTTGAGGTTTCCTTCATCGGATTTACCTCCCAGACAATCAAGGCCGTTGCGAACATCGGTTTTCAGGATATCATCCTCTCCGATTCCGAGACCCTCAACGAGGTGGTTGTAACCGCTCTCGGTATCAAGAGGGCTGCCAAAGCACTTGGATATTCTATGACCGAACTCAAAGGTGAAGATCTCAATGCCAATGTAATCAACCCTGTAGCCGCTCTCCAGGGCAAAGTCGCCGGTGTTGAAATCAATTTGTCAGACGGCGGAATGTTCGGCACCAGCAAGATTCTTATCCGCGGAGCATCCACGCTGAACTCCAACAACCAGCCCATTTACGTCATTGACGGGGTTATTCTGGACAACGGTATCAATGACAGCGATGCCGACTGGGACCACGACAGCAATGACTACGGTAACGAACTGAAGAACCTCAACCCCGATGATTTTGAATCTGTTTCAGTACTCAAGGGTGCGGCGGCAACAGCTCTCTATGGTTCAAGGGGCCTTAACGGTGCAGTTGTCATTACCACCAAGGGAAGCAAGTCGAAACAGGGGATAGGCATCAGTTTCAAGCAGACATTCGGCATTGATGCGGTGACCTCTCAACCCCGTATGCAGAATATGTATATGGATGGTGTCTTTTCTGGATACGCAGACGAACGCGAGGCCGTTTCTCCCTGGGACTGCCATCACGGCAAACTTTTCGCCGATGGCAAGACATACCCCTCCCTAAAGAGAATTTACAGCGAAGAGGGCGAAGGATGCTCCTACGGTAACCTTTTCTCCGATTATGACTACCTGGAGTACTATGACGGAACGACCGTTCCTTCAAAAGCCATCGCCAACAATATGATGCAGGCCTATGATGTGGGCTTCAACACTACTACCAACGTTGCGTTGAGCGCCGCCAACAAGGAAAACTCCTTCTATACGTCAATATCTGAAAAGTACGCAAAGGGAACAACCCCCAACAATACATTCAACCGGTTCAGCATATTGACCAAGGCGGCCCACAACTTCGGTGACATTGCAAGCCTCGAGGCCTCCTTCACATTCACCAAGTCCAATCCCCGCAACGCCCAAGTCAACCTCGGGGAGTATTTCGTTGACGGAACCTGGGGACGTGCCTACAATCCCGGATATTCCCGCGACAAATATATGGCGGACAACGGAAACTGGCTTGCCAGAAGTGGAGACAAATATGAATATATGCCCGGGGCAGGTACGTGGTGGGACATCTATGAAAACCTTTCGTATCAGGACGAAACCGTCTTCCGCCCCGACCTGAAGCTCACCGTCAACTTCACCCCCTGGCTCAAATGGGTCACTCAGGCAAATTACAACTATTACGGCGTGAAGTATGAGTCCAAGCAGCCGGGCAGCGGATATGCCAACGAAGGGGGCGGCTACCAACTCAGGAACAGCACAAAACAGCAGGTCAACGCCAACACCAACCTGATGGTCAACTATGACATAAATGATGACTGGAATATCAATGGATTCCTTCGCGGCGAGTATTATAACAACAGTCAGTATATGCTAGAGGAATGGACGGACGGAGGCCTTGTGGTGCCCAACCAGTACTTCCTCGCCAACAGCAAGAACGGTATCCAGTCTTCCGGCAGGATTTTCGGCAACAAGACCATTCTTTCGGTAGCCGGGCAAATTTCCGCATCGTGGAGAAATCAGATATTTTTCGATGTTACCGGACGCAATGACTGGTCTTCATCTCTCGTTTATGCTGACGGACACGGCAATTACTCCTACTTCTACCCTTCCGTGAGCGGTTCCTGGATTCTCAGCGAAACCTTCAGAATGCCTTCCTGGATTTCATTCCTGAAGCTGCGCGCTTCCTGGGCGCAGGTCGGAAATGATACGGATGCATACCTCATCAACTCTGCCTATGAGCTCAAGACATCCACAAAGAATGAGCATAAGATTTACTCTCTTTCCATTCCGGGAACGATATATGACGCAAATCTGAGGCCTGAACGCAAGAACTCCTGGGAGGTAGGTCTCGACTGGCGCGTGCTGGGAGGAAGAATAGGCATTGATGCAACCTACTACAAAGAGAACACCACAGACCAGATAATGAGTGTTTCCGTTCCCTCCGTTTCCGGTGTCAGCACGGCGCTTATCAATGCGGGCAACATACAGAACAGCGGTATTGAGATTGCCCTCAATACAATCCCCGTTGAAACAAAGGATTTCAGTTGGGATTTGAATTTCACTTTCACCAGGAACAACTCAAAGATTGTTGAGTTGAGCGATCTGGTTGCGGACAGAATTGTTCTTCAAGGCTATGTGGATTATGGCAACTACCGCGTCGGTTCCGTCGCTCAGGTGGGTGGCACTTACGGTATGCTGATGTCTGATAGCGGCAAGAAAATCGACCCGGTATCAGGGCTCCCTACAATGAGTTACAGAGAAGATGAAGGAACAGCCGTTTACAACCGTTCTGGAAGCGTTGAGATAGTGGGGAACTCCGTTCCCGACTTCCTGAGTTCTGTCGGTACGACTCTTCGTTGGAAAAATCTTGCACTTTCCGTTTCGCTTGACGGCCGTTTCGGCGGTTACGTGGCATCCTATGGTTCTCGTTATGGAACCGCCTATGGCTTCACAGAAAAATCTTTGCAGTATTGTGACTCGGCGCACGGAGGAATAACCTATACTTCAAAGGCGGACGGTATCACATACAATGACGGCGTGATTCCCAAAGGTATCTTCACGAGCGGGACATCACTCCCCGGCGGATATACTGTAGGAACAGGCAAATATTCATCAGGTGAAACCTATCAGGAGCTGGTTGACAAGGGTGTTCTCGACCCTTCCCACGCCTCTTCGTTCAGATACAGAATCAACGGCTGGTCAACGGGAATTATCAATAATGATTGGTTCACCAAACTCAATTACATCGCCCTTCGCGACGTTTCCCTGAGTTACTCTTTCCCCGAGACCATTGCCAATGCTATCAAGGCGCAGGCCCTGTCGGTTACTTTGGCCGGTCATAACCTGGGTTACCTTCTCAACACTATGCCCAACGGAGAGAATCCCGAGGCTGTGCGCGGTACGGCCGCGTCAGAGTTCCGTGTACGTAGTTTCGAAGGTGTTACATCTTCATTCACGTTCACAATCAATGTTTCATTCTAACGCAATAACACTTCGATTATGAAATTTCCGAATACAACAATCCTTTTTCTATCAGCCGTTGCCGGGATATTTGCCCTGAGCGGTTGCAATAAGGAGTTTTCTGAACTGAACCAGGATCCTGCGGCAGTTGTGGAAGCCACACCGTCCTTCCTTATGGCTGAGGCCATCAGGCAGTTCGAGACATCGGCATATCAGGATTGGTTCTATAATGCCAAGATGTTTACGCAGTGGTCGCAGATGGCCGTCAAGAAGGCGTTTTCCGATGATGCATATGCTATGACAGCTACTGGGAAGCAGGGCGGCAGCAGCATTGATATGCTCAAATATCGCAATGACCTTAAAGCAATAGTCGAGAGGGAAGAGATGGAGAATCATAAATCCACAAACAAGGCATACCTTGCCGTTTGCGATATCCTTTCCATCTATTGCGGCATTTATGATTCCGACGTTTACGGCTCAATTCCCTTCACCGAGGCGGCAATGTACGTCCACGGCGGGACCCTGACTCCCCAATATGATAGAGTCGAAGACCTTTACTCCCTTTGGCTCACTACTTTGGATGAGTGTATCACCAATCTTCAGGATAAGAATCAGGTTTTTGAAGCAAATGAAGATGCCGTTTATGCCGGAGACACCGTCAAGTGGGCAAAGCTTGCCAATTCCCTCAAGCTCAAGATTGCCGTCAGGCTGCTTTCGCAGAACAAGGACAAGGCTATTGAAATTGCAGAGAATGTCAAATCCGCAAGTTGCGGATATATATCCGAAATTGAAGACGACTTCCTCTACAACAAGGCGGATGTCATTACCAACGATGACGCTGATTATGTATATCACTTCGGGGACGCTATCTGGAACTACGAGCTCAACGCAAACCAGAACGTGATGGAGTTCCTGCTTGCCAGCAAGGACCCTCGTGTCCGTTTCATCTACACCAAGAACGGGTTCAACTCAAGGGTTGTGGATGCGTTTATTGCAGAAGACAGATTTGGCGATCTTCCCACTTACGTAAAGGACAACATTATCCGCAATGAAGACGGCACATTCAAGGAGTGGGGCGGAATGGGTGAACCATGGGTGCGTTACGGCGGTATGCCCGTTGTCTGGATTCAGAGCACCGAGTATGATAAAGTCAAGGATGAATTCTTTACTGTAGGACAGCGTTACAAACTCTCGAATGCAAAAGACTTCGACAATGTCTCCTACTACAATGAGGAGATGATTCGCGGTCGCGTTGACTTTACACTTCCCACGGCAGATGTTGAGACTGTTATTGAAGACAAGGATGACAATCCCTGGTGGGGCCTGTTCCTCGGTGCAGGGGAAGTCAACCTCTATCTGGCCGAATTTGCCTTCATCGAAGGTTCCTATGGTGACGCGGTGAAATTCTACAATAAAGGTGTCACCGCTTCCGTACAGGAATACGACAAACTCGCAGGTCTCAACAAGATTCCCTATTACGGAACTACATATGGTTATGACCCCAACGAGAAACCAATCGAACTCAAGAATGGAGAAATCGATGCCATGATGGCTACCCCCAATGTTACCATTTCGGCATCCAATGATCCTCTGAATCTTGAGAAAATCTACCTCCAGCAGTTGATTCACTTCTCCCTCCAGCCCGATGACCAGTTTGTGACTGCCCGCAGGTCAGGATACCCTAAGGTCAACTCAACGCTCATTCCATTCGTCAAGTTGAGTCAGGTTGAACTGACAGGCATTCCCCGCCGTTTCAGCGTAGGTCAACCCCTGGATACCGATTTGATGAAAGAAAACAAGCAGGCCGCTTACAATGAGCAGGGAATCACTCCCGGCACAAATCAATCGGGTACAGGAAATCTCAGCTCAACTGTCCTGAACACCGAGCGCCTCTGGATGGATAAAAACGCTCCCCAGTGGGGCCAGGGTTCTGCGCAATGACGGAATATATATTTTTAAAAGTGGGGTTTTGCCCCACTTTTTTGTATATTTGAGAAAACAACAAGTTTATTTCCAATGAGAAGATTGATCTTATTTGCCGCTATTCTGCTTTCAGTATCCGCTACCGGCTCCTTCGCTCAGAAAAATTACCAGGCCCCTACTGACCCGGCAGTCATAGCTAAACTCTCGGAATGGCAGGATCTCAAATTCGGTGTCATTTTCCATTTCGGCCTCTATACTCATCCCGGCATCTGTGAATCGTGGCCGATATGCTCTGAGGACTGGATAGAGCGCTCTCCGGAATATACCTATGACTCATATAAAAGATGGTATTGGGGGTTAGCCGATGCTTTCAGGCCGACCGGTTTCGACCCCAGCCAATGGGCTGATGCGGTCAAGAATGCAGGTGCCGGCTATATGATTTTCACCACCAAGCACCACGATGGGTTCTGTATGTTTGACAGCAGGGAAACGGATTTCACGATAGCCAATTACGGGCTCAAGGGCGACCCCAGGGCTGATGTCGCGGCCGAGGTGTTTGATGCCTTCCGCGACAGGGGACTCAAGGTGGGGGCATATTTCTCCAAGCCCGACTGGCATTGCCAGTATTATTGGTGGGACAAGTACGCCACTCCGGACCGCCACCACAACTATGACGAGAACAGGTATCCCGAGCGCTGGCAGGCATACAAAGACTTTACATACAAACAGATAGAAGAATTGATGAGCAACTATGGCCACATTGACATCCTTTGGCTTGACGGAGGTTGGGTTGCCACCGGTACACGCGAGGACATCGATATGGACAGAATCGGCAATATGGCATTGGAGAAGCAGCCAGGGCTAATAGTGGTTGACAGGACGGTGGGAGGGAAATGGGAGAATTACTGCACTCCGGAGCAGATGGTCCCCGGAGAACCCTATGACTGTCCCTGGGAAAGTTGTATGACACTCAGCCACGCTTGGGGATACTCCAATGGTGCAAGATTCAAGTCGGCGGCCAAAGTTGTATCCACTCTGGCAGAGATAAGTGCAAAAGGCGGTTCGTTGCTTCTTGGCATAGGTCCGGACCCCCGCGGACTCATAGAACAGGCCGTGGTGGACACACTGTCAAAGATAGGGAAATGGCTGGAAAGGAACGGTGAAGCGATTTACGCCACTCGCAGAGCCCCTGTTTACAAAGATGGCAGGCTCTGGTTCACAGCATCCAAGGACGGCTCAAAATATTATGCAATCTACGGCATCTCAGACGATGAGACTGTTCCATCCACAATAGAGTTCAAGTCTTTGAAGGCCCTCAAGGGCGCCCGAATGACACTTGTCGGCACCGGAGCAAGTTTGGGATGGAAGGAATCTTCAGACGGAACGGTGAGTGTGAAACTCCCACGGTCCATAGACAGGACAGAGCCTGTAGCTATCCGCCTGACAGGTTTCAAACTTGTAGATTCTCTTTGCTGTCCTTCCAAATGAAATTTAACTGATGTTCTCTCTTATCTGCCTGATACTGATGCTTACGGCTTCTCTCTCCTTCGATTCGACGGAGTGGGATTTCGGAAAGGTTGATTCGGAATCCGGGACGCTCTTTCACAACTTCAGAATTACCAATGACTCCGATGAGGATTTCCGGCTGGCTGGAGTGGTGTGCAGCTGTTCCTGTGTGAAGGCATATGACTCACCCCGACGCAGAATCCGCCTGTGCCGCCGCCATCAAGGCCGGCTGTGACGTTGAGTGTGGAGGAAACTATCACAAGTATATCCCCCTCGCCATCGCCAAAGGCCTTATGACGGAGGAAGACCTTAACGTCTGCTTCCGCAGGGAAGCTGCCGGCGATGTGGAGGTGTTTTATTGCAAAGCCTGCAACCACGTTCCGGAAGAAACCGAGGGCGTTGCCGATTTCAACGAACTGGCAACAAGGGTTTCCGACTCCGATGTCATCGTGGTCAGGGGAGCAAAGCATACTGTAACCATTCCTGTAACCAATACCGGTTCTCTTGACGGAGACGAGGTCGTCCAGGTTTAAAGTCCCTGGACAATCCCGATGCCCCCATCAAAACCCTCAGGGGATTCAGAAGAGTCAACATTCCGGCAGGACAGACCGTAAAGGTGAAGATTCAGTTGGGAGACCGCGCTTTTGAAAGCTATGACCCTTCAGTTGACGGTCTTTCTGTCAGAAAGGGTGCATACAAGATTCTGTACGGCGGCTCTTCCAGAGACGAGGACCTCCAGTCGATAGATATCAGAATATAGACAAGAAGTTGACTGAAAAAGGCGCATCAGCTCCGTGTCGAAGTGTGCAAAGTTATGTCATTGCGTCATTGCGGGCTTGACCCGCAATCCCCGTTCGGGAAGGAGATCCCGGCTCCTGGGCCGGGATGACGGAGAGGAAAGGGATGCCGGGTCGGGGCCCGGCATGACGAGGAGGACGGTTCTGACGAGAGTTCGAACTCCATCAGTCCTCCCGAGGCAATTTCCGAGTGCGGCAGAATCGCCGAGTTCCAGGGTTTGCCGTTGACCTTCAGGGATTTGATATATACGTTCTCCTCTGACGCGTTGGCGGTGATTCTGAGTTTGCGGCTCCCGGACATACGGATTACGGCATCGCTTACGAGAGGCGCGTTCAGGTAGTAGAAATCCTGGCCGGCGTTGGGACAGAGACCGAGATTGCAGAATATGAACCACGATGCCATCGCGCCTGTATCCTCATTCCCCGGATAACCCTCCAGGTCAAAACCGTTGCGCATCGTTCGGTGAACCCAATATGAACTGCGGTCGGGCCGTCCCGAATGAACGAATGCCCTCGAAGCAAGGAATCCCGGCTCATTGTCATATTTGACGAGTCTGTTTTCGAAGCCGTATTCGAGTCTTTCAGTGAATGCTTCAGGGCCTCCCATCAGGGAGACAAGCCTGTCAAAATCGTGGGGCACGAAATAGCTGTAGGTCCAGGATGAACCTTCGTAGAACGGAGACATCCAGGACCCGCCGTCTTTTACGGGGTCTATGAAGGAATACACACCGTTCGTGTCGACAGCATCGATGAAACCGCTGTATCTGCCGTCGCTCAGGTCGGGATTCCAGAGGGCTGTCCATTTGCGGCTGCGGGCAAGATATTTCCGAGCATCTTCATTATGCCCCAGACGCTTTGCCATAAGTCCCGCACAGTAATCGTTGTACGCGAATTCCAGCGTCTGTGAGGAACTCATAATGGAGGCAGGTATATAACCCCGTTCCTTGTAATCCCCCTTTCCGTAACCTGTCCGGCAGTTTTCGGCATTGTGCCTGACTATCGAATATGCCTTCTCCCAATCCACGCCTTTCACCCCCTTGAGGAAGGCATCGGAGATAATGCAGTCCACGTCATTGCCGCCCTGGTCCATAGTCCTCTCCCTGCCGGCAATGAAGCCGTCATATACGCAGCCGTTGTGTTCGAAGCGGTCAATCATCGAAAGGATGTTTCCTTTGACGGCATCCTCATCGATCAGTACAAGAAGGGGGAAAAGGGTTCTGAACGTATCCCAATAGGCATAGTTGTCGTCCCAGAAAGGAGCCTCGGACTTCCATCTGCCGTTGTCGCGGGACCTGTCCCTCGCAAAGGTAAAAACCCGGTACAGGGCAGAATAGAACACCTTCCCGGCATCATCATCCAATCCTTCAACGCTTACCGTTCTCAGTTTTGCATTCCAGGCCCGCCGGCCGTCTTTCACGACTTTGTCGAAATTCCATCCTGGGATTTCTGACTCCAGCAATTCTTCCGCCTTGTCGAAGCCCGTGAACGAGATTGCCAGTTTGAGAATGACGGATTCGCCTTCCGAGGTCGGGAAAGTGAAATAGGCTCCCTTGTGCGTCGTGGATACCGTGTCACACACTATGGAGCTTTCCCCCGGCATTACTTTTCCATCTTCCCACACGCCATATCCTTTCACCCTTTTGTTCATACGGGCCGTAACATACAGTTTGTAAGGGCCTTCCGGCCAGCCGGCTTCGATGGATATCATCATCTTCACTCCGGAGCCATCAGGATCGACATACACTTCATTGCCCAGAAGATTCTTCCTCATATATTTGGCGATATCCCCGGCAATGCTCTGGGAAGCGTCGAAAAGAATCGACGAGCTGTCGCTTTCCGGGAAAGTGAAACGGTACACGGCGCTGTAATGCGACGGGGCGACCTCAACGAGCACGCCATACCTGTCAAGGGTGGTTGCATACAGGTAAGGCAGCGTAACATCGTCGGAATGCCCGGAGGAATGGGTTCCGGGAGCAGTCATCAGGCCGCCGGTCTGCGGCTGAATCAGGAAATGCCCGTAAGAACTCCACCCCGTACCGCTTACGTGAAGCTGGGCGAAACCGTCGATGGGTTGTCCGGGGGCATATCCGTCGGCCTCGCCACCGGATGTCTGCGGAGAAGGATTGATACTGCCGTACGGCAGCATAGGACCTATGACGCAGTTGCTCGACCTGCTGTCAATGACTCCTATGGAAGTGTCAACGCAGTCTGCAAGGTTCCGGGTAGTGCAGGACAGCACAGACAGCACGGTCAGAAAAAATGTAGGGATTGTTTTCATTTATCTTTTTCCCTGAAATATTCGCGGACCTGAAAGTAAGCATAGTACCGGTCCATTATCATTGCGTTGTTTATTCCTTCGCGACCGAGTCGCAGCAGTATCTCCATCGGGTCTTTTGTCGTTATGAGCAAGGCCTCACCGCTTTCCTTAGCAGTGTTCGCAACCCTCTGGGGACAGGGATGGCTCCTGTGAATACGCCATTGTGCAAGTCAGGGAATGGAGCAGAGAAAGCCAAAGCGTATGTTTCATATTCTTTTCATTCAGCTTTTTTGACACGTCTATAACTGCCGGGATGTTGGGCACCGGCATCTGAGAGATATCCACAACTGTTGCCGCCTGGAGACAAGGCGTACGTCATCGGCCTGACTATCTCAAAACGGAGGCCGAGAGCATCAATAATCCTTAAGAAAGTGCTTGCGCCGGGTTCAATCTGCCCCTTCTCAATGCGGGAAATGTAAGACTTGTCAGAACCAATCTTTTCTGCAAGTTCGGCCTGTGTCATTGATCCCTGTTTCCTGGCCTCAAGAATCAACTGCCCCACGCAATAGTTGTACGCCTCTTTTCTGAACTCATTTCTCGACACTGTTCCTACTGCGCCAAATCTCTCGTTCATCATTTTATCAATATCAACAATATTACTTTCCCTTTTCTGCATAATATTCATTTTTTAATCTAATCGCCTTTTCGATTTCTTTTCTTGGAGTCTTCTGCGTTTTCTTCCGGAATCCATTGAAAAGCAACACAATATTGCCTTCGTCAAAAACAAGGAAGACTCGAAAAATCTCTCCACAGTGTTCTGCCCGAATCTCGAATATTCCGTTTTCTACATATTTGACAAACTTTGTGCTCAAACGTTCCTGCATCTTCAGCATATCAAGGACATAGAACAAGTAACCCTTATATGCACACACCTTTCTCTCCATATTGCAAATATAATGTAAGTTTAATCATAATACAATCTTTTTTGGAAAAAATTTATTTATAATACATTCAAGACAAAAAGAAGAGCCGGGGTAGCCGGCTCTTCAATCGGGAATGGCGGAAAATGACTTGATAAAAATAGTCGCCAAGTGTTCTATTTTAAAGTTTCAACCTATAATAAAGTTCTTATGTCGAAGTGTTTTATTATATTTGTGTGTAAAGGCTAAGACCAATGAAAACTACAATCACAATCGCCATTGCGGCAGCATTGATGGCAACATCCGTCTCCTGCGGGACGGCCACGAAGGAATCTTTTGAGACCCCCGAACAGAAAGCATCGAGAATGGAATGGTTCTCGCAGGCCAAACTCGGAATATTCATCCACTGGGGCATATATTCCCGCGGAGACTGGGGGGAGAGCTGGCCCGTATATAACAGGAGGGTGAGTATGGAGGATTATATGGCCCAGAAAGCGGACTTCACGGCCACCAACTACAATCCCGAAGAGTGGGTGTCGCTCATAAAGGAGAGCGGGGCGAAATATACCGTCATCACCAGCAAGCACCACGACGGAGTGGCCCTTTGGGATACTCGGGCAGGGGACGTGAGCACGGTGAAGAGCTGTGCCGCAGGGCGTGATGTCCTTACGCCTTTCGTCGATGAAGTACGCCGTCAGGGTGGCATCAAACTCGGTCTGTATTATTCCCTTATTGACTGGCCCCGTGAGGATTACCCCAACATTTTTCGTGAGGGGCCGCAGAAATATGACATTCACGAAGACCCTGCAAAGTGGCAACATTTCTGCGATTTCAATTTCGCCCAGATGAAGGAACTCAATGACGCATATCATCCTGACCTCTATTGGTTTGACGGCGACTGGGAGTTCTCATCCGAGGAATGGCGCGCTCCGGAGCTGGTGGCGATGCTTCGTGAGACAAACCCCGACGTGATACTCAATTCACGTATTCAGGGCAACGGTGACTATGCCACTCCGGAACTCGGTGTGCCCGTAGTGAAACCGCAGGATCAGTGGTGGGAAACCTGTATGACCATCAACGATTCCTGGGGATTCCAGAAGCGGGATACCGACTACAAATCCAATATCACTCTTCTGCGTATGCTGGTGAACTGTATGTCCCTTGGCGGTAATCTGCTGCTCGACATAGGCCCCCGCGCAGACGGCACCATCCCGGAAGAGGAGGTCGATGCCCTCAAATACATCGGCAGATGGGTGTCAAAGCACGAGGAGGCTGTTTACCCCACCCGTGCGGGGATTCCCGACGGTCACGTGCAGGCTTATACCACTCTCAACAGGGCCGGAGACATCCTGTATGTCTATCTGCCCTATACCCCTAACGAGTCGGTTGAAGTGAAGGGACTCAAGACTCACGTCAGGAAAGTGCGGGTTGTCGGTACCGACAGGACTCTTGAGTGGAAGCTTTACAATGACATAAGCTGGAGCGAAGTCCCCGGAGTGTATTATATTGATGTCCCTGAAGACGTCGTGGATGAGGCGATAACAGTGCTCGCCCTCGAACTTGAAGGACCTCTCGAACTGTATCGTGGTTCCGGTCAGGTAATGAGTTTTAACAATTATTAGAATATGAAGAGACTGTTTCTTGTATTGGCGCTTGCCTTGCCTTTGGCGCTGAATGCGCAGACTCCTGCGCCCGTTTATGACGCTCAGCGCACAACGGAAAAGATAAAGATTGACGGAAAGCTGACTGAGTCTGCCTGGAAGAAGGCCGCTCCAAGTTCGGAGTTTGTCGATATCCGTGGGAAGGAATGGCCTGCTCCAACCAAGTCCACCACCGTCAGGATGGTGTGGGACGATGATTGCCTTTACGTCGGGGCCACGATTGTCGAAGACAATATCACCGGCTCAATCACGGAACACGACGACATCATTTACCACGACAACGATTTCGAGGTCTTCCTTGACCCGTACGGGGACGGCAAGCTCTATTATGAGATAGAGAACAACGTCCTGGGCACTGTGATGGACCTTATGATGGAGAAGCCGTACAGCGATGACGGGCAGTTCATTATGAGTTGGGACTGCAAGGGTCTGAAACTGGCGGTTCATAAGGACGGTACACTCAACAATGCGAAGGATGTTGACCGTGCCTGGTATGTGGAGATGGCCATTCCGTTCGACGCTCTCGAACGCGGATTTATGGATCCGAGGCAACAGAAGGTATGGAGGATGAACTTCTCGCGCGTGGAATGGCTGAAGAAGGGAGGTCCTGCGGAGAACTGGGTATGGGCCCCCACCGGCAAGGTGGATATCCACGTCCCGGCGAAATGGGGTTACGTGAGATTCTGCGACGGAGACCTGGTGCCTGCAATGCCGGCCGCGAAAATTGTCAAGAACTGGATGTGGGAACGCTTGAAACCGCAATGGACCGATGAACAGTATGCCGCTCATTTCAAAAAGGTCTATGACTGCGGCATCTGCGCCATCCTTTTCGAAGGCTATGACGAGAGAATTTACCGCCTCTGCAAGGAATCCGGCCTTGAGGCCCACTACTGGCTCTGGACGATGAACAGGGCTGATCTTCTGAAGGAGCATCCCGAATGGGGCGCTGTGAACCGTAAGGGCGAATCGAGTTCCGACAAGCCCGCCTATGTGGATTACTACCGTTTCCTGTGCCCTTCACACCCGGAAGTAGCAGAAGTGATTGCTGCTGACTACCTCAGATGTGCCAATCTCAAATATGTGGACGGAATGCATCTTGATTATGTCCGCTTCCCGGACGTGGTGCTTCCCGTGTCTCTATGGGGCAACTACGGTATCGACCAAAGCCGCGAACTGCCCGAGTATGACTACTGCTACTGCGATCTCTGCCGTGCCAAATTCAAGGAGAAGACAGGACGCGACCCTCTGGATGACAAGTATCCCAACGAAGACCAGTCCTGGATCAATTTCCGCTACGATGCCATCACTGCCGTGGTGACCAGAATTTACGACACCCTTGCCGCTGACGGGAAATTCCTCTCCGCGGCTGTTTTCCCCGGCCCGTCGATGGCCCGGAGAATGGTCCGTCAGGATTGGGGCAACTGGCCGCTCAAGGCATATTTCCCAATGACCTACAACGGCTTCTACAATGAAGGCCCCGAATGGATAGGACGTTCCATCGCAGAGAGTGTCAAGGCTGTGGACGGCAATGCGGCGGTATATGCCGGCCTTATGTTCCCCGATCTCAAGGGAGATGATCTGGAGAAGGCTCTTGACGCCGCCTACGGCAACGGAGCCTCCGGTGTCTCCTTCTTTGACGGACCGGACGATGCCGGTCTTGAAAGAATTAAAACATATCTTGAAAAGCACAACTATGCCCCGAAGAGATGAAATAGCCGATATGCCCTGGGAAGAACGCCCGGCCGGCTGCAAGACCATTATGTGGAGATATAGTGGCAACCCTGTGATTCCGCGCAATCTCCTTTCGAATTCCAACAGTATTTTCAATTCCGCTGTAGTGCCTTTCGGCAAGGGTTTCGCCGGGGTGTTCCGTTGCGACGACACCAATATCAGGATGACCCTGCACGTCGGTTTCTCCGATGACGGCATCAACTGGAAGCTGGAGCCCGACACCCTCAAGTTCGACTGCGACATTCCCGAAGTGAAGGAATGGGCTTACGGATACGATCCGCGCGTCTGCAGGATAGGGGACAAGTATTACGTGACCTGGTGCAACGGCTACCACGGCCCCACCATAGGCATAGCCTGGACAACGGATTTCAAGGTCTTCCATCAACTGGAAAACGCTTTCCTGCCGTACAATCGCAACGGTGTGCTGTTTCCCAGGAAGATAAACGGGAAATATGCTATGCTGTCCCGTCCCAGTGATACGGGGCACACTCCTTTCGGTGACATATTCTATTCCGAATCTCCCGACCTCGAGTATTGGGGCCACCATCGTTTCGTGATGGGCCCCTCCGATTTCGAGAAGAGCGCCTGGCAGTGCTGCAAGGTCGGTGCAGGCCCCGTTCCCATCGAAACCCCCGAGGGATGGCTGCTCTTCTACCACGGAGTGCATCATACCTGTCAGGGCTACAATTATTCCTTTGGGGCGGCCTTGCTTGACCTGGAACAGCCCTGGAAGGTGATTGCCAGAACGGGCCCGTACCTTCTGCATCCCGAGGCCCTGTATGAGTGCACCGGAGACGTCCCCAACGTTTGCTTCCCCTGCGCCTCCCTGTATGAGCCCGAGACGGGCAGGGTAGCAGTTTATTACGGTTGTGCCGATACGGTCGTAGGGCTGGCATTCGGATACTTAGACGAAATCATAAAGTTCACGAAAGAAACTTCAATCCAATGAAAAGAACAATTCTGATTGCTCTGGCAGCAGTGCTGACCGCCTGCTCCACGCAGGTCGCCGATTATACTTCCTATGTGGACACATCCATAGGGACCGGAGGTCACGGACACGTTTTCGTGGGTGCCAACGTGCCTTTCGGAGCTGTCCAGCTCGGCCCTACCAGCATACCCGTCAGTTGGGACTGGTGCTCCGGGTATCACAGCAGTGATTCTTCTGTCATAGGATTCTCTCATACCCATCTGAGCGGTACCGGTATCGGTGATTTGTTTGACATCACCGTACTGCCCGTCACAGCTCCAGTGAAGGACTTCTCCCGTGCCGGAATGGCCGATGAGGCCGACCGCGGCAGGGAAGTCAGTGTGCCCGGATACTACAGCGTGCCTCTGATGAAGAGCGGCGTGGTGGCGGAACTTACCGCCACGGAGCGTGTTGGCTACCACAGATACACTTTCCCCGCCGGTTCTGCCGATGCCGCCCTTGTCTTCGACCTTGAGAACGGCGGATGCTGGGACTCTGTCACTTCCTGCGTACTGACTGTCATCGACGATAAGCATATTGAAGGCTTTCGCAATTCCAAGGGCTGGGCCGACGACCAGAAAATATGGTTCTATGTAGAGTTTTCGACTCCTTTCGAGTCCTGCACCGAGGCCGCAGACCACCATTGGCTGCTGAAATTCCCCAATGCCGCTTCCGTTGAGGTGAAGGTCGCAATATCTCCCGTTTCCTGCAAGGGTGCCGCCGCCAATATGAGCGCTGAACTCCCGGGCTGGAATTTCGAAGCCGTGCGAAAGGCGGCGAAGGAAGCCTGGAACAGGGAACTCGGGAAGGTGGAGATAAAGACTGCAGACGAGACTGCACGCAAGGTGTTCTACACCGCGCTGTATCATTCGATGATTGCTCCCTCGCTATTCTGTGACCACGGGGCCCCCGTCCGCTATACCACATTCTCCCTGTGGGATACATACCGAGCCCAGATGCCTCTGTATTCCATTGTTCACTCCGAAAAAGAGAACGATATCATCAACTCTTTCCTTGATATATATGAAAAGCAGGGCAAGTTGCCCGTATGGCATCTGATGGGCTGCGAGACCGACTGTATGGTTGGCAATCCCGGTGTTTGCGTGGCTGCCGACGCCATTCTGAAGGGATTCGACGGCTTTGACGCCGAGGCTCTGTATGAGGCTATGAAGACCTCTGCGATGCGCCCCGACAGGGGACAGGACCTGCGTATGCTGTACGGCTACATCCCCTGCGACCTTTTCAACGAGTCCGTCGCGTACGATATGGAATACGCCATAGCGGACTGGGCTCTGGCCCAGGTTGCGAAGAAACTCGGCAAGGATGAAGATTACAACTATTTCTATGGCAGAAGCCAGTCTTACAGGAAACATTTCGACCCCGAAACTTCGTTTATGCGCGGAGTTGACAGCAGGGGCAGATTCCGTGAACCGTTCAATCCCTATATGTCAAATCACCGCTCAGACGATTATTGCGAAGGCAACGCCTGGCAATACACCTGGCTCGTGCCCCACGATTTCAAAGGTCTGGCGGATTGTTTTGCCTCCACGGGAGATTTCGACAGCTACATTGACAGGAAGCAGCCCGGACGCGACGTGCTGGTGAAGAACCTCGACAGGCTGTTCAGCGCGAAGGAGGAGATAGAAGGGGAGTTTGTGTCCAGCGACATATCCGGAATGATAGGGCAGTATGCACACGGAAACGAGCCGAGCCACCATATCGTGTATTTCTACACTATGGCAGGCAAACCCTGGAAGACGGCCGATATGGTAAGGAAGATATGTGCGGAGCAGTACTCTGCCGCGCCTGACGGTCTGTCCGGCAATGAGGACGTGGGTCAGATGAGCGCATGGTATATACTCTCATCGATGGGCTTCTATCAGGTGGAACCTGCCGGAGGGCGCTACTGGTTCGGTTCGCCGCTCTTTGATGAGGTGACCCTGAATCTGGAGGGTGACAGGACATTCAGAATCGTGGCCGAGGGCAATTCTGCCGCCGACCGATATATTCAGAGGATATGGTTGAACGGCAAGCCTTATACCAAGCCGTATTTAGAATACAGGGATATTATGGCCGGAGGAGAACTCCGCATCAAGATGGGCGGCTGTCATAAGCTGTGGTACTGCGCTGATGAGCCGGAAGAGTACGTCAGCAAGCGCCCTGCAAAGGAGGCCCCTCTGTTCACAAGCCCCGTGATAGAACAGAAGATTGAGGAAGTGCAGTCGCTGCTGGCAAGTCCCCGCCTGAGGTGGATGTTCGCCAACTGCTTCCCCAATACCCTGGACACCACCGTCCATTTCTATGAGGATGACGGCAACGGTCATCCCGACACCTTCGTTTATACCGGAGATATACACGCTATGTGGCTGCGCGACAGCGGGGCGCAGGTTTGGCCATATCTGAGATTCTCCGACGATCCCCATATCCGCAGGATGCTGGAGGGTACCATCCGCCGGCAGTTCAAGTGCCTGTGCATCGACCCGTTTGCAAATGCGTTCAATTACGGGCCCACAGGCTCCGAATGGATGTCGGACAACACCGAGATGAAGCCTGAACTGCACGAGCGCAAGTGGGAGATAGACTCTGCCTGCTACCCCATACGTCTCGCCTATGAGTATTGGAAAAAGACGGGAGATCCGTCAGTTTTCGATGATGTGTGGGTTGAGGCTGTGCAGAAGGTGCTTGCCACCTTCCGTGACCAGCAGCGCAAGGAGGGCAAGGGCTCGTATTATTTTACGAGGGTATGTGACAGGCAGTACGATATGAAATGCAACTACGGCTATGGCAATCCGGTCAATCCCGTGGGTCTCATTGCTTCCGCCTTCAGACCGTCCGATGATGCAACCGTGCTCGATTTCCTCGTGCCGTCAAATTTCTTTGCCGTCACGAGCCTGCGCAAGGCCGCCGAGATTCTTGAGACAGTCAACGGAGAGACAGCGCTTGCCGGAGAGTGCCGCAATCTGGCATTCGAGGTGGAAGAGGCCCTGCACAAATATGCCGTTGTGAATCATCCGGAGTTTGGAAAGATTTTTGCCTACGAGGTTGACGGCTTCGGCAATACCCTGTTGATGGATGACTCCAACGTGCCTTCGCTGCTGGCTATGGCATATCTTGGTGACATTGACGTCAATGATGAGATATATCAGAATACCAGGAACTTCGTGTTGAGTTCCAGCAATCCCTACCGTTTCGAGGGCGCCGCCGGTGCAGGAATAGGTGGACCCCATATCGGGCATGACTATATCTGGCCGATGAGCATAATGATGCGTGCTTTCACCTCCTCATCGGACGAGGAGATTCAGGATTGTATTGTGCAGCTGATAACAACCGATGCGGGCACTGGCTTTATGCACGAGGCATTCAACGTGGACGATCCCGGGCATTACACCCGTGACTGGTTCGCCTGGCAGAACACTCTGTTCGGAGAACTGATACTGAAACTTATCGACGACGGGAAAGCCGGTCTGCTGGATATTATCTGACGGACCCGATTATCTCGAGAGCATCTTTGCAGAGGCGGCTGATTGTTGACCAGTCGCCTTTTTCGACCGCCTCCTTGGGGAACAGGTTGGAGCCCATGCCTACGCAGGCGGCACCGGCATTGAACCAGGCTTCCAGATTATCCTTCTCGGGTTTCACGCCGCCCGTGACCATCAGCTTGCTCCAGGGCATCGGGGCGCGGAGAGCCTTTACGAACTTAGGGGTGAGTACGTCGCCGGGGAAGACCTTGCATATGTCGCAACCCGCACGTTGGGCCTTTCCTACTTCGCTGACCGTGCCGCAGCCGGGGACATAGGGGATTCCACGCCATTTGCAGGTGCGAAGCACGCCCGGAACATATTGGGGGCCCACAACGAAATTGGCGCCCATCCTTATGAACTTCCTGGCATCCTTGGCGAATGAAATGGAGCCCGCGCCCACAATCATTCCTGGGAGTTCTTCCCTGGCATACTTGACCAGATGGGGAAAGACTTCCGCCGCCTTGTCTCCGCGGTTTGTGAATTCGAAAACCCTCACGCCTCCGTCATAGCAGGCTTTGAGAATGTGTCTGCCTGTTTCGATGTCGGGATTGTAGAATACCGGAACCATTCCGGTGGAGACCATTGCCTCCAGAACCTGTTTTTTGCCGTAGAGTGCCATAAAGTGTTATCTTTGAACTCGTCCGTTTGAATTGCCTTTCACGAGGTTCATCACCTCGTCTTCGCTCACGAGGTTGAAATCTCCCGGTATCGTCTGTTTGAGGGCCGATGCCGCCACGGCGAAATCGAGCGCCGCTTTCCAGTCGCCCTTGAATTTCAGCATTCCGTGAATCAGGCCTCCGGAGAAGGCGTCTCCGCCTCCGACCCTGTCCACTATGGGCTCTATTTCGTATCTGGCCGACTGATAGAATTCCTTTCCGTCGTAGATGAGTGCTTTCCAACCGTTGCGGCTGGCGGAGAATGACTCCCTGAGGGTGGATGCTATGTATCTGAAGCCGAATTCCTCCTGCATCTTCCTGAATATCCCTTCATATCCTGCGGCATCGGTAATTCCGGATTCAATATCTGCCTCCGGCTTGAAACCAAGACACAATTCAGCATCCTCTTCATTGCCGATGCACACGTCAACGTATTTCATCAACGGACGCATCACCGAGATGGCTTTCTCCGGACTCCAGAGTTTCTTTCGGAAGTTGAGGTCAACGGACACTGTCACTCCGTGGCGTTTTGCCGCTTCGCAGGCAAGCCGCGTCAGTTCCGCGGCATTGTCGGAGATGGCGGGGGTTATGCCGGACCAATGGAACCAGTCCGCCCCGTCCATTATGGCGTCGAAATCGAAATCTTCCGGAAGGGCTTCCGCAATTGCGGACCGGGCGCGGTCATATATGACTTTGGATGGCCGCATCGAGGCTCCTGTTTCGGCGTAGTACAGTCCGATTCTTTCACCCCCGCGGGCTATGAAATCTGACTTGACACCGAATGAACGAAGGGCATTGACGGCTATCTGGCCTATTTCGTGTGCCGGAAGTTTTGTCACGTAGCAGCTTTCGTGTCCGTAATTTGCAAGATTTACCGCCACATTCGCCTCGCCGCCTCCCGGAATAACTCTGAAAGAGTCGGCTTGAATGAATCTACCGTTTCCTTCCGGACTCAGGCGGAGCATTATTTCTCCCAAAGTGATGATTTTTGCCATATCGCAAAAATAATATTAAATTTGTTGGTGGACAATCATTATATAACGAAAATTATATGAAAAGGACATTCAGATTCATTGCGTTGGCATTATTGACAATGCTCGTCGCCCTTCCGGTGTATGCACAGGGGGAAAAGACAATCAAGAGAAAAGTTGCAATCGGACGATTCTCGAATGAAACCCAGTATGCAAAGGGCGTGTTCTACAACAAGGAGAACGATCCTATGCGCAAGCAGGCGCTCGACATTCTTTCATCCAAACTTGCTTCCAGCGGAAAGTTCATCCTTCTTGAAAGGGAGGACCTGGACGTTCTGGTGGCCGAAGCGGGAGAAGGAATGAACAAAATCGGTGCTGATTACATCATTCTCGGCTCAATCACGGAATATGGCCGTAAAGCCGAAGGCGAACAGAAATTCCTGTCTTCCACCAAGACTCAGACTGTGGAGGCCGGAGTGAGCATCCGTCTTGTGGAGGCCGCGACCGGACTTATCATCTATTCCGATGAGGCGAAGGGCTTTGCCGAGACTTCAAGCAGAACCACTCTCGGTTTCGGAGGAACAGCCGGTTTTGATGCGACACTCAGTGACAAGGCAATCTCCGCCGCGCTCAGCCAACTTGTCGAGAATATCATCAACAAGTGTATGGACAAGCCCTGGAAGTCTTACATTCTCTCGGTTGACGATGGCTCTTACGTCATCTCCGGAGGTGCATCACAAGGCCTTGCCGCCGGCGACAAGTTTGTCGTTTACAAGAAGGGCAAAATCGTGAAGAACCCTCAGACCGGGCTTGACATCGAACTCCCGGGTACAAAAGTGGGCGCCGTCACAGTTCTGCAATCTGTCGGTGAAACCCCTGAAACGGAAATTTCCTTCTGCTCCTACGAGGGAGATGCCATAGATACGGGGAAATTATCAGTTTATTATATCTCAGACAAATAGTGCTTATGAAAAAGTTTTTGGCAGTGGCGTTCGCCGCATTGTTGCTGACCTCCTGCGGTGTCGGCAAATATACCGTATCATCCGGAAAGGCCGATGAGTGCGCAATCTCCTTTACCTCATCCCCCAAGAAGGCGAATATCGTCGTGACTGTTGACGGTCAGACCTACCGGATACAGAGCGTGGCGGAAAAGAGGTATAAGGTTGACAGAAGAATCAAGGAAACATCTGAAAATACCATCGTTCTTGCGCCCGGTACACACGATGTCCAGGTGGAGAAGGACGGTCAGGTGGTTTACTCGAAGAAACTTTATATTTCCGCTTCCGAGCATAAAGTAGTCAACTTATGAAAAGAACGGTAATTCTGATTGCCGTTTCCGTCATTCTGTCCTCCTGCGGAGTGTCTTCGTCCCTATATTATTGGGGCGGTTATTCCAATGGTGCGACTGTTTATGAGAATCTGGCCTACAGGGACTACAAGACGCAGACGGGCGAAGCCGTTTGCAGCCTGCTGTGTGCATACGAGGATATGGTAACCCATCCTGGAGGGACAAGGAACGTTCCGCCTCCCGGCATATGCGCCGAATATGGCTATCTGCTCCTCCGTCCGGATACCGCCACCATTTTCGCGGAGAAGGCCACGTCGCAGCAGAAGAGCATATTCCAGAGCAACGACTATGCCGCCCTGTTCGCCGAAAGGGGGAAGGCGATGATAGAGATGGAACTTGAATATTATCCGGAATCAAGGCGGTTTCTCGAACCGCTCCTTGGGAAACTCACGCAGTAATTATGAAAAAGATACTTTATATTCTGCTGCTTGCGGCGCTGGTTTCTTCCTGTGCAACCGCATCGAAGGCAACCCGCGGTTCCCAGTATCCGCAGATGTATGAGGCGAAGCCGGTGACGCTTCTCATTATGCCTCCCATCAATAATACGACGAACGTCGAGGCGAAGGAATATCTCTACACATCGATAAGCCGTCCTCTGGCGGAAGCGGGATATTATGTGATTTCGCCTCTTCTGGCTATGGATATCCTCCGGGCGGAAAGCGCTTATGACGCGGAACTTTTCGTTGATGCTCCGCTCACGATGTTCCAGAAATACTTCGGCGCCGATGCCGTTGTATTTTCCGAAATCAACTCCTGGGTTAAGACGGGATTCGGGATAGAAACGGCGATACGCTATTTCATCAAATCGGCTTATACCGGAGAAATCATCTTCGAAAGAAGCTGCGACCTGTATCTCGACCTGGAAATAAAGGCCGGCGGCAATTCCGCTTTGGCCCAACTTATCTCTCTGGCCGCATCGGCGATCAATACTGCCGTAACTGACCATATCGCCGCCGCGCGCAAGGCGAATTACTTTATTTTCAACGATATCCCCAGAGGCAAATACAGCCCCGAATATCAGCAGGATTCCGGTGTGCCGGCGGATGAGAAAGACATCCGCGCCACAGTCCGGTAAAGTTATTCAACTTCGCATTTGACGAACACTTCTATGGCTTTGTATTCGGCCATTCCGAGTTCGTTGTATAGTCTTGCCGTGTTCTGGGTGCGGTCTTCCGCCCTCTGCCAGAACTCTCTGGGATCCTCTCCAGGGAAAGGAACTATGTCCTTTTGTGACAGGTGATGGTAGATGGCGTGACGTTTTTCAATCACTTCTGCCGGGCTGATGGGGACCGCCATATCCACTGTTCCGAGGTCCCATTCCATCCAGGCGCCGCGGTACAGCCACACTACGGCATTCTTTGTCCATTTCGCACCTTCCGCTTTCAGTTGGCTTAACGCTTCCATAGCGCATTCGGCTTCCCTCCCGGCCAACCTGTAATGGTGTGCTGGAGGTCATTGAAAACCTTTATGTTGAGCTGGTCATACGGACCGTGCTTTTCAAGGAGCTCGTCCAGAGAATTCTGGAGGTAGTCCTCCTGGGTGAGCATA
>JAZUHY010000110.1:0-2018 GCA_045641985.1 Candidatus Cryptobacteroides sp. | reverse complement strand
CCAGATAAAGGCACAATCCATTTGGAAATCCACTAAGGGTGCCATTCTTACTTTGATGGACAAGCCGGCGAACAAGCAGGTGGAATCTCTGCAAGATGAAGTGGCCGCTAAACAGTCCGAGAACGAGACCATACAGAAAGTGTCAACACAGCAGGCCCAGGAAATCGCATCCATGAAACAGGAATTGACTGAACTGCGTGGAGTCAAAGACGAGAACCGAGCGCTCTGGTTCAAAAACTCTACTCTCAGTGGACAAATCATTCAGCTACAAGGTGACTTAGCCAAACATGAAAAGACCCGGAAGAGCTGGCTGTCTGATTTCAAGGGGATTGCCGAAGATTTGATAGACCACGCAAGCCCGGAGCTACTCGAACGTTATGAGACCAGAGGCTTATCAAAACTGGTGGGAGAAGACCTCTGGAATGCCGCCAAGGCCACAAAAGAAGAGCGGGCCGCTGAACGTAAGCGGCTTTCACAAAGACCACCCGGCGGGAGACATTTATGATACTCCTGCCGGAATAGCCTTGTTATAGACAATTACTCGGAAATTGCCGGTTTCCATTGACTGAATGGAACAGGCATGACATCATCTGTCCACACCTGGTAATGTATATCGTAAGTGGTGAGAACGGACTGTTTGCCGTACCCGCTGCCGGAGCTGAGATCCAGAGATTTCAGGCAGCATCCGTTAGACGGATCTATCCAGTATTTACCTGTAAAACCCCAGTCACCCTTTACGTAGAACACCCAGCACTCAACATCGCAGATTATCTCATTGCCCATATACATGTCTCTCAATAATTCGATAATCCTTTCGCTGCTGTAACCGTTCCTTTTGTAATTTGACACGATATCTTCTTCGAAGCGGTCGACTGCGTCGGCCGGGTCGAGTGGTTCGGACTCTTCATAATCTTGGTTGATCTCAGGAAGATACTCTATGCCACCCCAGAAGCCTCTTTTTCCAAAAGATGCCTCATAGCTGCCGTCATTATGATTCAAAGACACCCTGAGGTCACCGATGCCGGCATAACTGTACTTGTCGCCATCGGATTCCGAGACTGTGTATTTGTAATTTGTCTGGGGAGGATTATAGACGTATGGCCCTTTCCAAAGTGTGATGTTCTCCGTCACGATGACCTTCACTGAGACTGTCTTTTCTCCGTCGGAGGCAGTCACGATTGTGGTGCCGACATTATTGCCGGCAATGGTGATGCTGTAGCTATTCTTGTTATTGATGGCCACAATGTTGCCGTCCCCCGATTCGACCGAACTGATCTTCCCCACCTCCTTCGGAGTCCAGACATATGTTTTGCCCTTGTTAATCTTAATTACAAGGTCTGACATGACAGCATCCCTCTGAGCATACACGCAGATGCCCATCAAAATCATGATGATGGTTGATATGATTTTCTTCATTTCCCTTCTATTTCTTCCCACCTGTGCTTCCAATACTCTTCTGGTATGCCGTCCAGTTTCTTCCAACTGCGTGCATCGAAGACATCATTGTTCTCCTCGGGCTTGACTCCGATGAAATAAGGCTGCTCATTTATCCATCCATCATAGATGAAGCCGGTGATCTGTTTGAAATTCTGGTCGAAGACAGCCTTCAGCTTGGTCTTGGCATCTGTCACTACATAGAATTCGTAAGTGCCTGACTTAAGACCATACGCGAACGGCTCTATCTCCTTGTATATTTGCGGTATCACGATATTTCCGTCCAGGTCAGCGAGCCCGCACTTGCTGTCATTGCCGTTGTTATCAATGATCACAAAAGATGAGTAATTACAGTTCACGATGTCGTACTTGCAGTCCAGAACCACAGATCCGTCGTATCTGATAGCGCCCTCCTTCCGATTACGGAAATCACAGGTTTTCAGCATCTTTATATCCGGATAAGCCTCGAGGTAGTTGTATTCGAACGGGACAACCACTTCGCCTGCGGAATTGATGACTCCATATTTGGAATCCGGGGTTTTATACTCTTTTGACACACCGACAGCCCAGCAGCCGTGGTCGAT
>JAZUHY010000109.1:0-7570 GCA_045641985.1 Candidatus Cryptobacteroides sp. | reverse complement strand
CTCATAGTCGGCAAGCCTGTCGGCATCACGCTGTTCAGCTGGATTGCCATCAAACTCAAAATCGGCGCTATGCCGGCAAAGGCCACCTGGCCTATGTTCTTTGCCGTAGCCTGCCTCGGAGGAATAGGATTCACGATGTCGATTTTCGTTGACACCCTCTCATTCGGCAACGTCGCCGACGCCGCCACAATGAACGCAATGAGGGATGCCGGCAAGATTGCAGTTCTGATGGGATCCATCGGTGCGGGAATTCTCGGCACCATTATGGTCAACACTGTTTTCAAATTGCAGAAAAAGTAATATATTTGCATCCGCAATTGCCACTTTAGCTCAGTCGGTAGAGCATCGCATTCGTAACGCGAAGGTCGTCAGTTCAAGCCTGACAAGTGGCTCCAAGGTTTATGACCGAATTGATTCTATTCCTCCTGGGCGCTCTGAGCATCTCATTTCTGTGCTCCATTTTGGAAGCGTCCCTTATGAGTACCCCTTTTTCCTATATTACTCTGAAAGAGGAAGAGGGGCTGAAGGCTGCAACGAAACTCAAGCGGTACAAGCAGGATACGTCCCGTCCTTTGGCGGCCATTCTATCGCTGAACACTATTGCCAATACTATCGGTGCCGCCGGAGTCGGCAGGCAGGCCACGCTGTTGTTCGGATCCGGGTGGTTCGGAGTTGTCAGTGCAGTGACCACAATTCTTATTCTCGTGTTCTCCGAGATTATCCCCAAAACCATCGGCACCGCTCATTGGAAATCCCTTACCGCATTCACTGCCGACGCCATTCAGATTCTCATAACCGTCCTGTATCCTATAGTGATAAGTGTCGAGTTTCTGCAGAAACATATATCAGGGGATAGAAGCGATATCAGCGTTTCAAGGGAGGAGATAGGAGCAATGGCGGATGTGGCGGAAGAGACAGGGGAATTGGAAGAGGATGAAAATGAGATTATCCAGAATATAATAAATATAGACGGGATTGCGGCAAAGGAGGCTATGACGCCGCGTGTGGTGGCGGCCATTGCTCCCGAGTCGATGACTATCAAGAAATTCTATAAAGATCGCAGATTTCTGCATCACAGCCGCATACCGGTTTATGCCGGCAATGATGAATACATTACCGGATACATATTGCGTATGGACGCGCTCCAGCTGATGGCGGAAGACAAATTCGACTGCACGCTTGCGGAAATCAAGAGACCTGTGTCCAGTTTCCCCGAAGATACCACGATTGACAAAATCTGGGATGATATGCTGGCGAGCAAGGAGCAGATGGCTGTCATCATCAACGAATACGGCTCTTTCCAGGGACTTCTCACTATGGAGGACATTATCGAAACGGTTCTCGGGAACGAAATCGTGGACGAACGCGACGTCGTGGTGGATATGCAGCAGTTTGCTCTGGACAAATGGAACAGGCGTCACAAGAAAAAAGCATAATATGGTGAGATTTAGAAAATATACCGGGTTCATCCTTATTCTCGTGTACGCATTCTTTTTTGCGTCCACGAATTTGTTCTACCATTCTCATCAGCTGGCGGATTACAAACTCGTCCATTCGCATCCATTCAGCAATCCGGGACATTCCCATACATCCAGTCAGATTCTCCTGATAGACTTGATAGATTCGGCCGATTTTCAGGAATCAGACGGATTGTCGGCACCTGATGTCGTTCCCGGCTTTCCCTGCCCGGAGCGTTCCGAGGGCGGCAATGCCAATGTCCTCTTCGGATTCATTTTCTCTTATTCTTTAAGGGCACCTCCCGCAAGCTGCTGATGTGTTTCAGTGGCCCTTCCAAGGGATAATAGTGTTCAATTAAAGAATGAATCATAATGAAAAAGACATACTATGCCATAATGATGGCGTGCCTTCTTCTTTCCTCGTGCAATGAATCGGGAGAGAAGACAAAGCAGGAAATTTCATATCAGGGAGACACCGTGACGGTAAGCGCTTCCTCGCCAGTCCTGTCCAGAATATCAACCGAAACAGTTGAAAGGGAACCTTTCAGCAGCGAATTCCGCACTGTAGGAACAGTGCAGGCGGAAATGGGGCATTATGCGGAAGTCGGAGTGCCGTTCGACGGACGCATAATGACGTCGAAAGTGATGCTTGGAAGTCGTGTCCGTGCGGGGCAGACTCTCTTCGAGGTCTCATCTCCTGATTTCTTTGAAGCGAGCAAGCAATATTTTCAGAATCTCCGGATATATGAGACTGCCAAGTCCTCTTACGAACGCAAGAAAATACTGCAGAAAGCAGGTGTGGTTTCAGAGAGGGAACTGGAAGAAGCATATACCGAAGCGGAGAACGCCCGTCAGGGGAAATCCGCATCCGAAGCCGCATTCCGGGCATACGGGATGGATCCGTCCAATATGGAACCGGGACAGGCGATGCGCATTGTAGCGCCAATCAGTGGCGAGGTGGTCCGCTGCAATATTATTCCCGGGTCATTCATCAAGGCCGACAGCGAGGCTCTGCTGACTCTGGCTGACCTCGGACGTGTATGGGTAACGGCACAGGTCAAGGAACGCTTCATCGGTCGCGTGACCAAAGGCGGCAACGTGGAAATTTTCACGGAAGCGGAACCTGACTGCCCGATTCCGGGGAAGGTGCTCAACATAGGCAACCTTGTGGACGAACAGACACGCTCAGTACAGGTGATAGTCGCCTGTGACAACGCAAACCTCAAGCTCAAACACGGGATGTATGTCTCCGCCCATTTCATCTCCGAGCCCGAGGATGCAATCGTGGTCCCCTCGACAGCCGTATTTCAGGGAGAAAAAACGAGCTATGTCTATATGACAGCGCCTGACGCAGGCAATATTTTCCTGCGCCGCGCAGTCACCGTGGGTGAATCCAATGACGACAATACCAGAGTGCATATTGTTGAAGGCCTTCTCCCGGGAGACAGAATTGTTTCTGAAGGGGGTCTTTACCTGAACAACTAGGCTATGGAAAAGTTCATCAGCCTTATCCTGAAGCGTCGCTGGCTGGTTGCCACGGCCTTCCTGCTCGTATGTGCATTCGGTGTCTATGCCTGGACACAGCTTGCAATTGATGCATATCCGGACATTGCCGACACCACCGTGCAGGTTGTGACCCAGGTTCCCGGACTCGCTGCTGAAGAAATGGAGCAGCAGATCACAATTCCCCTCGAGCGTTCGCTCAACGGCCTGCCTTCACTGAAGATGATGCGCAGTACCAACACCTTCGGGATTTCCACCATTATGCTGGTATTCCAGGACGGGACAGAAGATTACTGGGCCAGGCAACGTGTCCGTGAATGTATTGACGGGATTGATCTTCCGTTTGATGCCGCTCCGGAGCTGAATCCCCTCACGTCTCCGACCGGTGAGGTCTTCAGGTACATCCTGAAAAGTGACAATCACTCGCTGCGCGAGCTGACTGATTTGAACAAATGGGTGGTGATACCTCGCCTGACCCAGATATCCGGAGTCGCATCAGTAAGCAATTATGGTGGAATCACCACACAATATCAACTTGAGATAGATCCTGAAAAACTTTCGAAATACGGCATTTCTCTTTCTGAGGTAGAGGAGTCCATCAATCTGAACAACTCCAACGCAGGTGGAAGTACGCTTGTGCGGGGCGACCAAAGCTTCGTGGTCAGGGCGGAAGGGTTGATCACCGATTTGAAAGATATGGAGAGCATCGTGGTCAGGAACGTGCAGGGGACACCCGTTTTTCTGGGTGATCTGGGAACCCTCCGCTACGGGAATCTCGAGCGCAAAGGAATTCTGGGCTATCTGGATGATACGACTGATTGCCCGGACGGAGTGGAAGGAATAGTCCAGATTCTCCGTTATCAGAATCCGTCTGAAGTCCTTGACCTGGTGCATTCGGCCGTGGACGAACTGAATTCGGATGTCCTGCCCGGGGGTGTGCAGATTTATCCGGTGCTTGACAGGACAAACCTGGTGAATGCCACCCTGGACACTGTATCCCACACCCTTCTTTTCGGAATGCTGCTGGTGGTGGGAGTTCTTCTCCTTTTCCTTGGGAGCATCAAAAGTGCCGTTCTGGTAGCCGTCACAATTCCTGTTTCCCTGCTTGTCGCATTCATACTGATGCATTTCACGGGTATCCCGGCAAACCTGCTCTCGCTCGGAGCGATTGATTTTGGAATCCTCGTGGATGGAGCAATCGTAATGATGGAGACCATACTTAAGAAGAGGGAAGACAATCCTGACAGCAAGCTGGAAGGAAAGGATATCGTCCGGCGTGTGTGTCAGGTGGCGAAGCCTGTGTTCTTCTCCACCCTCATCATCATCACGGCCTATCTTCCCCTGTTTACTTTCCAGAGCATTGAGAAGAAGATGTTCACTCCTATGGCTTTCACCGTCGGTTATGCCCTCGCGGGGGCGCTTCTGGTCGCTTTGGTTCTTATACCGGGAATGGCTTATGCCGTATATAGGAAGCCGCAGAAAGTATTCCGCAACAAGTTCATTGAGAAACTTATCGTCAAATACAGGGCGCGTACCTCAAAAACCATTGAAAAGCCCAAATGGGTTTACGGAACTATTGCCGGGATTCTTTGTATGGTAGCCCTGTTTGCGGCTGTGGTCGGCAAGGATTTCCTGCCTGCGTTGGACGAAGGCGGCATTTGGATTCAGGTGCAGACTCCTCCGGGCATCTCGCTGAACCGATCCGCCCGGATGGCCGATTCCCTGCGCCACGCACTCAAGCAGTTCCCGGAGGTATCCTATGTGATGACTCAGGTGGGACGTGACGACGAAGGCACAGAAGCTTTCTCTCCATCCCACATCGAGTGCAGTGTCGGTCTCAAACCGTATGATGAATGGAAAACCGGAAGAGACAAGGAAGCCCTGATTGCCGCAATGGGGGAAAAGGTGGCCGGAATGCCCGGATATAAGGTCGGGTTCTCCCAACCGATCATAGATATGGTAATGGACCAGATGGCCGGATCTCACTCCGACCTTGCAATCAAAATCTATGGAGAAGATCTTGTGAAGACCAGGGCACTTGCCTCTCAGGTTCTTGATATTGTCAGCAGGATACCCGGGGCGGCGGATGTCGTCATTGACCAGGAGCCCCCGCTGCCACAGCTGAAAATAACCGCCGACCGTGCCAGGATAGCCCAATACGGTCTGAATGTGGCGGATGTGGCTGATCTCATCGAAGTCGCAATAGGCGGCAAGGCCGTCTCCCAGGTGTTCATAGGAAGCCGGGTTTATGATGTCACCTGCCGTTATTCCGAGTCATCGAGGAGTACGCCGGAGCAAATCGGAAATCTGATGCTCACTTCATCCAGCGGAGCATCCATTCCGCTGTCTTCTGTGGCCAGAATCGAGACTTCTCTGGGCGCCAGTTCCATAATGAGGGAAATGGGCAGACGTTATCTCACTGTCAGACTGAACCTCAGGGGGAGGGATCTGGCCTCATTCCTGAATGAAGCACAAGAGAAGATTGACGAATCTGTCGTTTTTGACCATACCGAAAATCAAATACGGTGGGACGGTCAGTTCGAGAACCAGAACAGGGCATACAGGAGACTTCTGGTCATTATCCCGTTCGTACTCCTTCTTATGTTCCTTCTGCTTTTCGGTGCATTCGGGAAGTTCCGTCAGGCCGGTCTGCTGATTGCGCTGCTGCCTATGGCTCTTTTCGGCGGTCTGGTTGCCCTGACGGTGCGGGGAATGACATTCAACATCTCCTCTGCGGTAGGTTTTATTGCCCTGTTCGGACTTACGATTCAGAACGGCGTCATAATGATATCCCATATCAATGACTTGCGCAAGGAAGGCACTCCGCTCAAGGATGCCGTTATTAACGGAGCCGCCCACAGATTCCGTCCTGTGCTGATGACCGCCACCGTCGCCGTGCTTGGCCTGCTGCCCGCCTCAATGGCATCCGGAATAGGTTCCGATGTACAGAGGCCTCTTGCTACCGTGATTGTGTACGGGCTCCTGTTCTCTACGATTATCACACTGTATATCCTGCCTGTCCTGTATTTCAAGATGGAGCAGTTTCACGACAGAAAACACTTGAATAAAGATGAAGAAGACTATTAGCATAGGTGTGCTCGTACTTGCTGTTGTTTCAGCAATGGCGCAGCCGATGACATACGAAAGATATTATAACCTTGTGGCGGAAAAGAATGTCCTGTATATTGCTGAAAAGTTTAACATAGACAAGGCGACGGCTTCAGTAGAGGCGGCAAAGGTATTCAATGATCCGGAATTGTCTGTTTCGTATGGAAACAACCAGGATTGGGACCTTCAGATGGGACAGTCCGTCGAAATGGAGATGAGCCTGAATCCTGATCTGGCAGGAACACGCAGGGCACGCATTGCCGTTGCTCAAAGCGAAAAGGACATAATCGAGGCTTCGGTATCGGCGTATCTGGCCAACCTGAGGCTTGAAGCGGCAGAGGTATGGGCTGATGCCTGGAGACTTCGTGAAAACTGTGCTGTTCTTGAAGAATCCGTAAATGGTATGATACAGATTGCAAGGAGCGACAGCCTGCGTCTGCTTGTGGGAGATATAGGCCGCTCGGATGCTCTTCAAAGCCGCCTGGAAGCCCAGACGATGAAGGGGGAACTGCTTAAGATGCGGGCCGAATATCTCAATGCTCTGGAAGCAGTGTCACTTTTCTGTGGTGGTGAGCCGGTCAGTTCTCTTGAAGGGGAACTGCCCGGAATAGGTCTTCTTCCTGCCGAATCTGAAATAATTGCTATGGCAGAGTCGAACCGCGCCGAGCTTAAAGCTGCCGAGCTTTCAAAAACGCTTTCGGAGAACAATCTGAAACTGGTACGTGCCTCAAGGGCCTTCGAAATGGGCATCAACCTCGGCTATTCCTACAACACGGAGGTCCGCAACGAAATCGCCCCTGCACCTCGTTTCAACGGTCTGACGGTGGGGATAAGTATTCCTCTGAAGTTTTCAAGCCTTAACAAGGGAGAGATAAATGCGGCGCAGTCCGAAATCCGACAGAGCGGATATTATCTGGAAGCGGCCCGCCAAAAGGTGCGTTCCGAGGTTATTCGGGCATACAATTCCCTGATGGCGGCCATTACGGTGAAGGACCAGTACAAGGGCTCCATACTGGAAGACGCGCACAGTATTCTGGACAGCCGCAGAACCGGATATCTGAAAGGAGAAAGCAGCCTGATGGAACTGTTGTCCGCGCAACAGACTTATCTTGACGTCATACAAGCTTATACCGAAGCTTGTCGCTACAGTTTTGTTTGCAAGGCCCAACTGGAACAGGCTTCCGGCTGTTCATTTTGATCTGGCATAAAGTTGACTAAAAAGGCGCATCAGCGCCGTGTCGTAGTGTGCGAAATGAACATTGAGCCACGGAGACACCCGCTGGAACGCAGTGTAAGCGGCATAGCCCCTGGGGGCAGTTGCGCAGCAACGGGGGTAAAACAAAAAAGGAATGGCTTTTTAGGAGGGCACTGAAAAAGTCCCTTTGAGGTCTCTCTAAAAATCATCGAGGAGATGTTCAATTTATTTGGATATCTCCTTGATTTTTCGTAACTTAACCTTTGTAAATCAATGGGTTATGTTACCAGTTCAAGGCACTTTTCAG
>JAZUHY010000108.1:0-6070 GCA_045641985.1 Candidatus Cryptobacteroides sp. | reverse complement strand
TGCATCCAGTAGTCCTCACCTCGTCGCGACGGTTGACAACGCCATTGAGGGCGGAAACACCACCCTCGCTTTCTCCATATCGAACCCCACCGTGTTCCTGACTAACGACGATTCTGAACCTTGGGACTGGTACTGCACCGGTCAGGCCAATCAGAACAATGAACTTTGGAAGAGCACAAAGACAATGTACGATCCTTGCCCCGTGGGCTGGCGCATTCCTGACGGCGGTGATTCCGGTGTATGGAAAACAGCTTCTTCCACAGGGGATTGGGATCCAACCAACTATGGTATGAGCTTATCCACTTTGCATGCCGGTGTTTCGGCGTGGTATCCCGCTGCCGGTTATCGCAAAAGCAGTAACGGTACGCTCCTCTTTGTGGGGCTCTACGGCTACTATTGGTCCTGTACTGTAGACGATACCTACGTTTATTACCTTTACCTCCACTATAGTGGCAGTATCTTTCCTTCTGGCGATGGTAAAATTACCCGTTCGATCGGTCGTTCCGTGCGTTGCCTCTCAGAATAAGCGTGCGAGCCGAGTGCAGAGCGGAGCTTGCTTCAGTTCTGCTGAGGATACGAAGAAATCAAGAAGATTTTTATGTCCTCGATGCCATCACGCTGCGCCCAACGGAGAGCGACGGACGTTCAAAGCTTCCGCCTTGCTTTTGCAATCTTCGTTTCAAGAAGAGCGTTGGGAGAGTTTCCGCCTGCTTCGCGGCGGAAACTGCGGGGGGCATCGGATTTTTTGATTTTTATGACTTATGAATAGGACGTTCCGATTTTTCCTTGCCGCCGCGCTGGCCCTGTCGCCTTTCGCGCCGGCTTCCGTGTCCGCCAGTACCGGTGACGATGTGCTCCGCGGCCCCTACGAGCCCACCCGTTTCGGCGACAACACTTTCATCGACGTCCAGGGCGGCGTCAACGCCTTCGGCGCGTCGAATATGACGCGCGGCGACGTGTGGAGCTCCGTCAGGCCGTCCGCCGCCCTCGGCGTCAGCCTCGGCAAGTGGTTCGTCCCGTCGGTCGGCCTGCGTGTCGGCTGGCAGGGTCTCATGTCCAACTGGGCACCGGGAGCGGACTTCACTCCCGCCCTTCCCCAGATGCGCGGCTGGTACAACTACGCCCACGCCGACCTTCTGGTTGATTGCTGCAACTGGTTCGGGGGCTTCAGGCGTGAGAGGACCTGGAGCGTGGTCCCGTACCTGAGCGTGGGCGCGGCGTGGAACTACATCCCTCCCATCGATGGCCACAACTACAACTATGCATTCATCACCGATGAGAACCCGGTCCGGACCGCATATTCGGGCATCTGCTCCGTGGCTTTCGGCGCAGGCCTCTACAACTGCTTCCGGATAAGCGACAGGGTGGGCATCACGCTCGACGTCCGCGCCGTGGCGCACGACCGTGATTTGCTGGGGGCGGCCGTGAACTACGGCATCGACCGTTCCGGCTCTCCCGTGCGCGAGGCTTACAAGGCCCGGGGTATGGAGATTTTCGGGGGCAACCTGTCCGCTATGGTGGGCGTGTGCGTCGCTCTCGGTCCCGTGGGCTGGAAGCGTCGCGGCACTCCCGACGATGCCATCTCTTCCGCCGGTAACTTTGCCGCAGTGCCGGTCCCGTCTGCGGAGCCCGTCCAAACGGCTCCCAGCCAGGATGCAACGCATCCCTGTACCGTTGCTGACGGGGATGCCGTCAAGGCTGCCGACGACGGGGAACCCCTCGCCCGTGCCGTGGAAACAGGCGGGACCCCCGACAAGGCTATTGCTGACGGCACGTACCGCAGGCCCGCCGGCAGGAAGTCCCGCCGCTCCTCCGAGGGCGGTCTCGCATCCTCCGGAGGGGAGGAAGGACTTGCCTTCGCTTTCTTCTCCGTGGCGAAATACACTATGACTCGCGAGCAGATTCTGGAGTGGGAGCAGGAAATCTCCGGTCTGGACAAGTCGGCCGACTACGACGTCGTCGGCTATGCGGACATCACCACCGGCAGTATGAGCATCAACAACCGTCTTCGCCGCCGCCGTGCCGCGACCGTCGTGTCACTGCTCAGGGAGCGGGGCTTCACGGGCAGGCTGACTCCCGGGATATCGGGAGGCACCGAGACGATGTTCGAGATAGCCTGGAAGAACTGCGCCGCCGTCATCCGTCCGGTGTCCCGGGGCACGGTGAAGCCCGCAGAGGAAGTCAGGACGGAAGAGCTGTTCGGCTGGCAGATTATGTCCGGAAAGACAAGGATTCCTTCGGATGACCGCTGTTTCCTGGGCTATGAACCGACGGTGGTCGAAGTGGGCGGCGGAATCCTCAAATACATCATCGGAGTGTCGGGCACCCCGGCCGGGGCGTATGAGAACAAAGTTGAGATAAGGAAGAAATATCCCGATGCCTTCCTGGTCAGGATATCAAACGGCGTTTCACCTTACTACTACAAACCGTAAACTCGCTGACTATCAGCAATAAAACACTTGAGACTGTGGACGATTACGAGAAAAGGTGGTCGTCCACGTTTGTACCGTTCAGGTATGCCTGCGGCCATTATTCCCGGGTCAAAGAGAGACTTGACGGGTTTCGATTTTGAGAACAATCCTGCCGATTTTGCGAGCATTACGGACAAGATTGACGCACAACTGTTCGGGTTGTTCAAATAATTGTTATATTTGCCCGATTTTTGAGGAAGTAAAGAATTTATGCAGGAAATAAGAAATATTGCAATCATCGCCCACGTCGATCACGGCAAGACCACTCTGGTGGACAGGATGATTTATCAGGCAAACCTTGTTCGCCAGCCTGAAAATCTGGGGCAGTTGATTCTGGACAACAATGACCTTGAACGCGAGAGGGGCATAACCATTCTTGCCAAGAACGTTTCCGTTATTTACAAAGGCGTCAAGATAAACATTATAGACACTCCGGGGCACAGTGATTTCGGAGGAGAAGTGGAACGCGTACTCAATATGGCGGACGGTGTCCTTCTGTTGGTGGATGCCTTCGAAGGTTGTATGCCTCAGACGCGTTTCGTGCTTCAGAAGGCCCTCGAAATGGGCAAGAAACCCATCGTCGTCATCAACAAGGTGGACAAGCCCAACTGCCGTCCGGACGAGGTTCAGGAAGAAGTGTTTGACCTGATGTTCAACCTCAACGCCACCGAGGAGCAATTGGATTTCACCACCGTTTACGGCTCTGCCAAGCAGGGCTGGATGTCGCTTGACTGGAAACAGCCCACGACGGACATCACTCCTCTTCTGGACACTATCCTCAAGGTGATTCCCGCTCCCTCCGTAGTCGAGGGAACCCCTCAGCTTCTGATTTCATCCCTCGAATATTCTCCATACGTCGGAAGAATTGCGGTGGGCAAGGTCACCAGAGGCTCGCTCAGGACTGGCCAGCAGATAAGCCTCTGCAAGCGCTACGATATAGTCCAGAAACAGAAAATCAAGCAGCTTATGGTGTTCGAGGGGCTTGGCAAGGCAAATGCCGATGAGGTGACTTGCGGTGACATCTGCGCACTTGTGGGTATCGACGGCTTTGAAATCGGGGACACTATTGCAGATTTCGAGAATCCCGAGGCACTGCCTCCCATCGCCATAGATGAGCCTACGATGAGCATGCTCTTCACCATCAACAATTCGCCCTTCTTCGGCAAAGACGGCAAGTTCGTGACCTCACGCCACATCAAGGAACGTCTGGACAAGGAACTTGAAAAGAACCTTGCCTTGAGGGTGAAGCCCGGTTTGACGGCTGATTCGTTCGTAGTTTACGGCCGTGGGGTGCTGCACCTTTCCGTTCTTATAGAGACGATGCGCCGCGAAGGGTTCGAACTTCAGGTCGGCCAACCCAAAGTGCTGGACAAGACCATCGGCGGGCAGCGCTGCGAGCCTATCGAGGAGCTTTCCATCGAGGTGCCCGAGGAGTTCGTTGGCGCCGCCATCGAGATTGCAACCCGCCGCAAGGGTGCTCTGGTGCATATGGAACCGCGCGGAGACAGGACTCTTCTTGAGTTTGAAATTCCCACGCGAGGACTTATGGGCCTAAGGTCCAACCTGCTCACGGCATCTCAGGGCGAGGCCATCGTGGCTCACAGATTCAAGGAATACCAGCCGTTCAAAGGTGAGATAGAGCGCCGGAACAACGGCTCCCTGGTCTCGCTCGAACAGGGAGACGCCATCGCCTATTCGATGAACAAGCTCCTCGACAGGGGGCGTTTCTTCGTTGAGCCGGGCGAGCCTATTTACTGCGGTCAGGTTGTTGGGGAACATACCAGAGAAAGGGACTTGAACATCAATATATGCAAGACGAAGAAACTCACCAACGTGCGCGCGGCCGGTTCTGACGAGAAAATCGTCCTTCCTCCGGCAATCAAGTTCTCGTTGGAGGAAGCGCTTGAATACATACAGGACGATGAGCTTGTGGAGGTGACTCCTCACGCGATGAGAATAAGGAAGATTTTGCTCGATCCTCTTGCCCGCAAAAGAAATAGCGACAACGAGGATTGACTTTAGAAAAAATTTTGCTACCTTTGCAACCCTTTGTTATATCCGTCAAGGGCCTGAAACCGGGCGAAAGTCATTTGGACTGGCACGCCGACGGAGAGTTCTTTGCAGCGTTCGAGAACTCTGAAATTAAAGATGCCGACCTGAATATCTCGGTTGACGTTTTCAACGATGAGTTTGAGATTAAGGTGAAATGCGGGATTGAGGGCAGTGTGACCGTCACTTGTGACCGATGCCTCGAAGATCTCGTCCTGCCCGTCAGGACTTCATTCGAAGAGGATGAAACGCTTGACCTGAACCAGGACATATACGACTATGTATGCATTTCACTCCCTATGCAGAGAGTCCATCCCGAGGGGGAATGTAACGAGGAGACAGTGAAATACTTAAGTAAATAAAAATAGTTAACTATGGCACATCCTAAACACAAACTCTCCAAGCAGAGAAGAGACAAGCGTCGTACCCACGATTTCGCTCCCGTCCCTACACTTGCGACCTGCCCCAACTGCGGCGCCACAGTGATGTATCACTGCGTATGTCCTGAGTGCGGCTACTATCGTGGACGTCAGATTATCGTGAAGAGCGCTGAGTAATTGCCGGTCCGGCCGGTCCGGACTGTATGGTCCCTTAGTTCAACGGATAGAACGAAGGTTTCCTAAACCTTAAATACAGGTTCGATTCCTGTAGGGACTACGAAGGCGGAGAATTCCACGGAGTTCTCCGCTTTTGTGTTGAGTTAAGGATAGCAAAAAACAGCCAAGGGACTACCTTTCTTTCGGGGATCACCAGCAAAACTATGTGTTTCTCTGACCCATATCGTTCTTTTCGTTGTGTCTGAGAGCGAACCTGAAAATCGCAAGGCGTCAGGGATTAGCTCTGGTGGCCCTACAAGGCATTCGCTCGCGGCTTGCCCCGCCTTGTCTGCCGGGCATGGCGTCAGGTACAGCCATAGAATGCATTGTACAGCCTACCCTCGCATCTTGCGATTTGCGACTTGTGCTGCAACGGACCGGAAATTTCATGGACTACTCTCCCAATAGCACTTCTCTTCTATTAAAGTACCCTTTCTAGTAAAATTTGTTCAGAACGACATAGTTTCATATTCGCGTAACAAGTTGATTATTAAGGCCCTTCGAAGTGAGGTCGTAATAATAGAGGAGTGGGTTGCGTTCCTCATTCTTCAGGTAAGCGCCTCCGGGTGGACGTGGGGCGGTGGGGAAATAAGAGCAGCGGCTCCTGCTGTTGGCAGAGACCGCTGCTTTAGTTCTAAAACCGACCAGCGCCCCGCGGGCGCTGGACTATGGCTTTCAAGGATTTTCATTTGGTCACCTTGCCTGATGCCGGCGGGCTAAAGCCCTGCTGCTCGGGCCGCAGGCATCAAAATGCCTGCTGTGAACACCCTCGCGACCTTGCGGCCTTGGGCAAGGTGTAATTATTAATTTGATTGCAAGCAATGTCAGGCATCGCCTCGGCATAATTGAAGCAAGCTTCATTCTGCACTCGGCTCGCTCTGACATTCTGTGACGAGGCGGACAGACTGGGCCCTATCCCGCGCGTCGCTGAGGTCCGGATAGACAAAGCCGCCG
>JAZUHY010000107.1:0-9520 GCA_045641985.1 Candidatus Cryptobacteroides sp. | reverse complement strand
GCTTGGCCCCCGACTTTGAGCCTCTTCGAGAAGCTGCTTCTCAAGTTCGACGTCACGGAAAGCACGTCCGGTCTCGTCTCCTGTGGTAGGGAGTGAATCGTAGAAATGGGTGGAGGCGAGCTTGACGGTGAGAAGGTTCTTCTCAGCGGAAGTTCCACCGATGACGAATGCGATGTGGTAAGGAGGGCAGGCGGCGGTGCCGAGGCTCTTCATCTTGCTCACGAGGAACGGGATGAGAGTGCCAGGGTTCTGGATGCGGGCCTTTGTCTCCTGGTAGAGATAGCTCTTGTTGGCGGACCCGCCACCCTTGGTGACCATCAGGAAGCGGTATTCCATGCCTTCGCAGGCTTCGATGTCGATCTGTGCAGGGAGGTTGCACTTGGTGTTGACCTCGTTGTACATGTCAAGAGGTGCGTTCTGTGAGTAGCGGAGATTCTCCTCGGTGTAAGTCTTGAAGACACCGAGGGAGATTGCCGCTTCATCCTCGAAACCGGTCCAGACCTGCTGGCCTTTCTCACCATGGACGATGGCGGTGCCGGTGTCCTGGCAGAGAGGCAGCTTGCCCTTGGCGGAAATCTCCGCATTGCGCAGAAACGTGAGCGCCACGTATTTGTCGTTGTCGCTCGCCTCGGGGTCATTCAGAATCTTCGCCACCTGCTCGTTGTGCGAACGGCGAAGCAGGAAACTCACGTCGCGGAACGCCGTGTTGGAAAGCAGGGTAAGGGCTTCAGGGCTCACCTTCAATATCTTGTGCCCTTCAAACTCACCCTCGGAAACCAACTTCTCGGAACCGGGAATCTTATAATACTCTGTAGTGTCTTTGCCGAGCTGGAACATCGGCGCATACTTGAAACTTACACCCATATCGATATATTGTTAATTGTTCATAAGATACTCTTTCATAAAATCATTGAGATCGCCGTCCAGCACTCCCTGGGTGTCGGCGGTCTCCCAGCCTGTACGGAGGTCTTTCACCATCTTGTAGGGATGCAGCACGTACGAGCGTATCTGAGAGCCCCACTCAATCTTCATCTTCTGGCCCTCAAGTTCCGCCTGTTTTTCCTGACGTTTCTTCAGCTCTATGTCGTAGAGTCTGGACTTCAGAATGAGCAGGGCGCGCTGACGGTTGTCCTGCTGGCTTCTGGTCTCCGTATTCTCCACGGTAATGCCCGTGGGGATATGCCTCACGCGCACGCCTGTCTCCACCTTGTTCACGTTCTGGCCGCCGTGGCCACCGGAACGGAAAGTGTCCCATTCTATGTCGCCGGGATTTATCTCGATATTGATGGTATCATCCACCAGAGGATAGACGAACACGGAACTGAATGTGGTCTGACGCTTGCCCTGCGCGTTGAAGGGCGAAATGCGCACCAGCCTGTGCACTCCCGATTCGGCCTTGAGATAACCGTAGGCAAAATCCCCTTCGAACGAGACTGTGCAGGACTTGATGCCCACCTCGTCACCTTCTATGTTCTCCGTCACTGTCATACGGTAGCCGTTCCTCTCCCCCCATCTCATATACATACGCATCAGCATCGCGCTCCAGTCATTGGCCTCCGTTCCGCCGGCACCCGAATTTATGGTGAGCACGGCTCCGAGATTGTCCCCCTCGGCGCCAAGCATATTCTTCAGTTCCAGATTCTCTATGCCCGACAATGCCGTGGCGTAGGACACGTCCAGTTCCTCCCCGTCCGGGTCGAGTTCCGCCAGCACGTCCACGTCATCAACCGAAGAAGATACGCTGTCGAACGTGGAAACCCACACCTTGACACCGTTCATCTCCTTCAGGAACGCTTCCGCCTTCTTGGGATCATTCCAGAAATCAGCCGCCTGCGATTCGCTCTCCTTTGCGGCCACCAGAGTTCTTTTCCCCTCAATGTCGAGGCAACGCTTCAGCGTGTCCAGACGTTCGTGGAGAGACTTTATCTGTTCCGTGGTAATCATTTCTGTTCTTCGGGTAGCGGTTTGCTGCGGAAGTATGCAGAAAGGGCCAGGCCGGAAACAATGTGCCATATTCCCCACCAGGCCGTGACAAACAACATTCCTCCATAAAGGATGCCCGTGGTGGGATTGTTCCAGATTTCCGGTTTGAAGATAGCGGGATTCAGAAGAAGGGTCAGCCCGAGACCGGAGTTCTGGATGCCCACCTCAATGGTTATTGATCTGCAGTCCCTCCGAGGAAGTTTCATCACTCTGGCCCCGAGTGCTCCGGTACCGAATGCGCAGGCATTGTGAATGAGAACCAGCACGAAAATGAACACGATGTACTTGACGAAAATCTGCCAGTTGGGAATGAACATTCCGAGCACCATCACGATGAAAACCGCCAGAGAGAAAATGCTGAACGGCTTCTTTATCTTCTTTGTAAAATCGGGAAGATACCTCGAGCACAGCATACCCAGCACAACCGGTATTCCCAGAATTATGAACGCCGTCTTGAATATCTCACTGAAAGGAATCTCAAGATTGGGAATCACAAGAGAATTGGACAAGGCCGCATACTTGAGATAAAGATTGCCCCAGAACCAGAAATTGAATGGCGTGATAATGGGAGAGCTGACAGTCGAAACAGCTGCAAGGCTGACCGACAACTCAATGTTGGCCTTGGAGATGGAGCTCATATAATTGGAGATATTCCCCCCGGGGCAACTCGCAACCAGAATCATTCCGAGACATACCATAGGGGTCAGGAATGAGTTCAGGGCCATAATCAGAAGGAAGGTCACAAGCGGCAGCCCGAACCACTGGAGGGCAAGTCCGACAATGATGGACTTGGGCCTGAAGAACACGTTTTTGAGTGTAACTCCATTGATGCCGAGGGCTATGCCAAACATAATAAGGGCCAGCACGATGCTCATAACGAGGCCTGTGCCGCTGGCCAGGTTCAGGTTTACGCTGTCAAGCGTGGATAGTTGTTCTTTAATCATAATTCACAAAAATACCAAAAAAATGATTAACTTGCGCCAAAATTCGCAAATAGCGAAACAATGTACTGAACCTATGACTAAAATCTGGAAGAAAAACCTTGGTTATTCCCTTACCAGATGGTATGTGGACTGGTGCACCAACGCCAGCTACAGCAGTCTGACCGTCAAGGGAAAGGAAAACATCCCTACAGACGGCGCCGTCATCCTCGCGCCCAACCACTGCAACACCCTTATGGATGCTCTGGTGGTGCTTCAGGCCGACCGCAAGCCTGCCGGATACGGAGCCCGCGCCGACATCTTCCGCAAGCCCAAACTCGCCGCCTTCCTCCGCTGGCTCAGGATTCTCCCCCTCGCGCGCGCCCGTGACGGACGCCAAGCCGTCGAAGGGAACGAGGAGATTTTCGACGAAGTGGTGGAGTGTCTGGATCACAACGTGCCCTTCTGTATGTTCAGTGAGGGCACCCATCGCACCAAGCATTCCCTTCTCCCCCTCAAAAAAGGCATATGGAGAATAGCCACCAGAGCCGCCGGGAAGCTGGACAAACCCGTTTACATCGTTCCCGTAGGCATCGACTACGATGACTATTTCCGTTATATGAAAAGCGCTCGGGTCACTTTCGGAAAGCCAATACGCGTATATGAAGATACCGACCAGAAAGAGCTCCTGAGCACCCTGCACGATCGCATAGCGGAGCTCATCACCTACTTCCCGGACGACGAGAACTACGAGCACAACTGGGCCGAATGGCAGAAGGCGCACGCGCCGCACTACTCTCCCCTGCAGAAGGCGGGAAGGATTGCACTTGCAGTCCTCTCGCTGCCTCTGTTCCTCATTTTCACCATAATGTGTTCCCCTATGTGGATTGCCGCATCGATACTGGGAAGCAAACTCAAGGATAAAGCCTGGCTGAACACAGTGCGCTTCGTCACCAAATTCGCCCTTATTCCGGTGCTGCTGCTGATACTCATCATCCTTGCCATCGTTTTCAAGTGGCACTGGTACTTCACACTCGGGCTGGGAATACTGACCCTCATTTCGCACAGCGGATTCTATTACCTCCAGAATTTCTACCTAAGCATTATCCAACCGAAACAAGTATGAAAAAGATATCTTCAATCCTGACAATCATCCTCGCCTGCGCTCTCCTCAATGCAAAGGATAAAGGCAGCATCACCAAGACCGGCTACAACTTAGGACCTCTTCCCGCCATCGCCTACGATGCCGACAAAGGGCTCCAGCTCGGCGCCATCCTGCAGATTTTCAACTACGGTGACGGCAGCAACTACCCCAACTACGACTCCAAGACATATCTGGAGTATTCCTTCTTCACGAAGGGCTCGCATATGATTCAGGCCAGATATGACAACAAGACCCTCATTCCCGGAGTCCGATGGAGTTCCTCCGCCAGAATTGTGCTCGACAAGGCATACGACTTCTACGGATTCAACGGATTCCAGTCATATTATGACCACGTAACCATCGCTGCGGGCAAGGACAAGAACAGCGAGCAATTCATCTTCTCACCCTTCTACAAATACCAGAGGAACGAAGTGAGGGTCAAGACCGACTTTCTCGGCGAGATAACCCGCAACTTCAGGTGGGAGGCCGGCCTGTTCTTCGACTACTACAAGATAGGCACCATCGACTACGACAACATCAACAAGGGAAAGGATGAAGCAAAACAATTCCCGAAAATTCCCACTCTGTTCGACTACTACAAGAAATCCGGCGTCATTTCCAAAGAAGAGGAAGAGGGAGGATACTCCGGCGGCATCCGCGCGGGTCTGGTCTATGACTCCCGCGACAAGGAAGGCGCCCCCAGCAGCGGAATCTGGGCCGAAGGCCACGTGACTGCAGCCTTCCCGGGCATTTCCAAGATTCAATATTACAGGTATTCCCTCACCTGGAGGCACTACATTCCCATCGTGACCGACGATGTGCTCACCTTCGCCTACCGCCTGAATTACGAAGGCAACTTCGGCAACAAGGCACCTTTCTACGCCCTGCCCTACATCACCAATATGGGCGAAAAATGCGACTTCGAAGGAATGGGCGGATACAACACAGTACGAGGCATTATGCGTGACCGCATCGTAGGCCTGGATATGGCCACTTACACCCTGGAACTCCGCTGGCGTTTCGTGAAATTCCAGCTATGGAACCAGAACATAGCCTTCGCCGCCAACATCTTCAGCGACGGTTCGATGGTCACTAAAGGCGTTGATCTTTCAAAACTTGCCTCCATTACGGGTTCACGATACCCAGTTTACGGTCAGGACAAGGACACTCCTCACATCACCTTCGGTGCGGGTCTCAGGTTCATTATGAACGAGAACTTCATCGTTGCCGCAGAATACGGTACTCCCCTCACCCACTTCCTCAAGAACAGCCCGCTCTACAACCAGGACGGCACTGGAGCATTCTACGTCAACATCGGTTACCTGTTCTAGGGAATGGCTGTCATAGGCATAATGGATTCAGGATGCGGAGGACTTTCCGTCTTCCGTGAGATTCGCAAGGCCCTGCCCGACGAAAGGTTCATCTATTATGCCGACAATGCTTTCTGCCCCTACGGAGAAAAGGAACCGGAGTTCATCATAGACAGATGCCGGGCCATAACCGACTTCTGCATCGGCAAGGGAGCGGAGATAATGGTGATAGCCTGCAACACCGCTACGGCGGCGGCGATAGCCACACTCCGGGCAGAATACGACATTCCGTTCATAGGAATGGAACCGGCCGTAAAGCCCGCGGCTCTCGGCACCCGGACCGGTGTGATAGGCGTCCTCGCCACTGCAGGCACGCTCAAGGCTTCCAAATACCTCAACACCCGCGGACGTTTCGAGGATGACGTGAGAATAGAGGAGCACGTGGGCAAGGGCTTCGTGGAACTCGTGGAATCAGGAGAATTGGACGGCCCTCACGCCGATCGTACCGTCCGTGCGAGCCTTCAGCCGCTCCTCGACTCCGGAGCCGATATCATAGTACTCGGATGCACGCACTATCCCTTCCTTCTGCCTATGCTGCAAAAAGTTGCGGGAGACGGAGTCCGCTTCATCGATCCCGCGCCCGCAGTCACAAGGCAGCTGCTGAACGTAATGGAAGAAAAAGGAATCTCCACATCGGACGCAAATCCGGGTACGGAACTGGTTTCTTCCGGCCCGGACGACGCTCTGAAGCGAATCTTCGCCCTAATATAGATAATACTTTTCCGACATTTCCCTGAACCGGGCCACATCCCGGGTCCAGTAATCGTATATGTCGGCCACCTTCAGGGACTTGCCGAACACCTTCTGGATATAGTCCGAACCGCACACCTTGTTGAACATCTGGAGCCTGTCCCCCGCTTCCTCCAAGGGATTCCTGCCATACAGTTCCGCCACTGCCTGCATCACGTAGAACTGAGTGAGAGTCACGACCGCCTTCTCGTAGTCTGTAAAGAAGAACTGCACTCCGTGTATCAGTTTCCCCTTCAGCCGCCCCGATATGGGCGAGTAATGTATTGTCCTCCAGGCAACCCCCGGCACATTGTACGAATCGAGGCGGGCTTTCAGCTTCTCCGCATCCACCCATTCCTCGGCAAAAGTGCCGAAAGGCAGGGTGTAGCCTATGCCGATGTTGAGATAATTGTACATCTCGCCGCATAGTCCGCTGGCCGGATAGCAGATGGCCGTCTCGGGGTACGGGATGTTGGGTGACGGCAGTATCCACGGAAGGCCTGTGTCGGAGAACTTCTGGTCCCTGGTCCATCCTTCCATCGGAATCACGGTAAGTCGGCATTTCTCCACCGGTTCATCGCCCTTCTGACCTCTGTTCAGGCCCTCCTCGTTAATCAGCATAGCCAGTTCCCCAACGGTCAGACCGTAGATGTATGGTATCTTGTACTGCCCCACAAACGAATGGAATCCGTCCTGCACGAGGGCACCCTCCACCTTCCTGCCTCCGAGCGGATTGGGACGGTCAAGCACCACCACCTCCTTCCCCTGCTCGGCGCAGGCGCGCATCACAAGCCCCAGGGTGCTGATGAAAGTATAGGAACGGCTGCCCACGTCCTGAATGTCATACACGACCACGTCAACGCCTTCCAACATCTCCGGTGCCGGCTTTCTGGTGGCGCCGTACAGGGAATGGACAGGCAGACCGGTGGCATCGTCACGGCCCGACTCAACCCTTCCGCCGGCCCAGATATCGCCGCGGACTCCGTGCTCCGGAGCAAAGAGAGCCACGAGCTTCATATTGGGAGCTTCATTAAGAATCTCAATCGTGGACTTTAGGGAGCGGTCAATTCCCGAAGGGTTGGTCACCAGCCCCACACGCTTCCCTTCCAGGATGCTGAAACCACGGTCCCGGAGGACCTCAATGCCGGGTTTTACCTGAGCTGAGGCATTCAGGCAGACGGCAAGCGCCGCCGCGCAGACAAAGTGACGAATACAGTTGCCAGACAACATATCATTACAAAAATAAAGAATCCTTCATAACCGAGCCATTGCTGCAGATACCCGGCCACAAGTCCGGGAAGCAGCATACTCAGAGCCATAAAACCGGTACAGAGCGCATAATGGGAAGTCTTAAGAGGACCATCCGCAAACTGCATCATATACACCGTGTACGCAGTGAAACCGTAGCCGTAGCCGAACTGGTCAAATACAACGCAAGCTCCGATAACCCACAGGGAAGAAGGCTGCGCCAGCGCCATGAAAAGATATACCGAGCAAGGGAGGGCAAGGCTGAGCGCCATTGGCAGCAGGCAATGCCGCAGCCCCTTGCGGGAGATGTGCAGACCACCAAGAATGCCACCCACCAGAAGGGCGATGACACCGGCGGTGCCGTAAATGATTCCGTATGCTTCTTTCCCGAAACCCAGACCACCCACATCCACCGGGTCGCTGAACAAAGGATAAAGCATCTTCACTGAGAATGCCTCCGGAAGGCGATACAGGAGCATGAATGCTATTGCCATCCACACGCCTTTCTTGGTGAAGAAAGAAGCGAACGCCTGGCCGAACTCCTGAAAGACGCGGCCGGTGCTCTTCATTTCTTTGTTACTGTCTTCCTCCGGCCTGGGCAGCAGGAATGAGTGATATATGCTTATGGCGGCGAGCAGGGCGGCCGTCCCCACAAGGGTAACGCTCCATGCGCGCGACACATCGCCGGAATGCCTTTCCAGAACACCTGCAAGCACAACCAACACACCCTGACCGAAAACCATTGCAATACGGTAGAATGTATTTCTGATGCCCACGAAGGCCGATTGGTTCTTCTTCGTGAGGGCTATCATATAGTAACCGTCTGCAGAAATGTCGTGTGTGGCGGAGGCGAACGCCGCCAGCACGAAAAATATCAGCGTGGGGGTGAAGGCGGAAACCGGGGTGGCGCCGGAGGCAATCTGCTCAGCCGAAGGATGAGGTACGCAGAATGCGATAAGCGCCACGGATACGGCCATAAGAATCTGCATCGTGATTATCCACCATCGCTTGCTGCGGAAGATATCCACAAAGGGACTCCACAGGGGTTTGATCATCCAAGGCAGACTGATGAGGCTGGTCAGCAGGGCAAGAGTGCCGTTGTCCATACCCATATCCTTGAACATCACGACGGATATGGTATTGACTATGAAATATGGCAGGCCTTCCACGAAATACAGTGTCGGAACCCAGGCCCATGGCGATCTATCCGATGTCCGCATCTTTATAATAATGTTTCAGAATCTCAATGTAAGAATAACCGCGGGCGGCCATCACGGCAGCGCCGATCTGGCACAGCCCCACGCCGTGACCCCAGCCTCTGCCTTCCAGAATGAACTGGTCCCCGTCGCGCGTGACTGTGAAATTGGAACTCTTCAGGTGGCTCTCCGAGAGCGCCCTTCTGATGGCCAGTTCCTTGGATATTGTCATCTCTCCTCCGGTACCTTTTATCCTGAGGCTTATTATTCTTCCCGAATCGCCCCGCTCGAGGTCTTCCATTGACTGGATTTCACCAAGGTCGCGGCCTGTCCTGCGCTTGAGCAGGTCAGAGAGTTCGTCTGAGCGGTAACGCAATTTCCATCGGTAGAAATCCCTTGTCTTGAGGTCATAATCGTTCAGGACCTGCTCCAGTATGGCATCGTCCTCACAGTCGCAGAAGTCCTTGCCTCCGTCATTGTCGGCGACGGACTGCAGATAAGGGAAATCAATGTCCTCCCAGCAGGCGCTGTAACGTTCCGTGAGGCCTCCGCAGCATTTGGAGTAGCGAGCGTCGCACAGTTCCCCCTTATATGACAGTACCTGTCCCCAGGTCTGGTCTATGGCTTTGCGGACTGTGTCCCCGCAAGCCATTGCGGCACTCTGATAACGCTGGCAGTGGTCATCCGCGCAAACGTCGAAATTGCGGTGAGCCGGAGAATTGCTGTCCGGATTGGCCTTCCTCTCCCTCATCCTTGCAAGCACCCAACTCCGCGAAATCACAGCGTGAGCCTTGAGGAGTTCGAGCGACGAACTCGACTTCATCTCGGAGGAGATTACGCTGAGCAGGTAGTCCTCCAGACCTATCCGGTTGATGGCGGTGATTCTGTCATTCTCAACGATGAATTTCAACTGGCCGGCATATTTGAGCG
>JAZUHY010000106.1:0-17479 GCA_045641985.1 Candidatus Cryptobacteroides sp. | reverse complement strand
CTTGTAGAATTCTCCACTTTTCCACCGGAATACAATAATGTATTTCTACAATTCTACAGTTCTACAATTCTGTACTTTTGCATTTCTGCACAAATACAATAATACATTTCTGTATTGTTGCATATTTGCATTACTGTACTTCTGCATTTTTACAGCAATTCTCCCTCTCGGAGGAAAGATTCCGGTAATAAAATCCCCGTCAAGCAAAATTTTTTGAAGAAATTTTCACGGACGGAACTGCCCAGCTGTTTTCCGGCCTTAGGAAAACAAGCAAGATGGATGTATGTCCGACAATGGCCGGAATACATAGCCTCAAAAGAGGCTCTTTTGCGCCTTGCGGCGGGCTGCTGCGAGCTCCGGAGTCGCTTTGCTATGATGAAAATAGAAAAACTTTACTTATCTTTGTTTCGGTCTAAGAGTCCACAGGGACAATATATTCCTCAGTCCCGCTAATGGCAACCTAATTGGGCACTCGCTACGTTTTCTCGGTGGAGCGAACTTTGGCCCGCACCCACCACCGGTGATATCATATGAAAACAACCCTTGCCCGTCGGTATAGTCCGGCGCGCATTATAAACACTATAGTATTATGTCATAAAACAATTGTAATGGAATCGAAGTCTAAGAACGAGACTCTGGCGCAGATAAGGCGTCTGGGTCTGTGGCGAGAGAATGAGGAGAAGGAGATTCTTGACTTCATCGAGGAGTTGGGATTGATTTTGGTTGATGTTCACAAAGAAAGATTAGGAGATGAAAAAGAAAAGAAGCCCCCGGCCGGACCGGACTACAGCAAAGGAAAGGCGCGTCGCCGTCATCTGGACGCGCGTAAGCACGAAAGAGCAGGCGGAGCATAACCTCTCGCTCGAAACGCAGGAGAAGGCCTGCAAGGATTACGCGAAGCGCCTCGGCATCGAAGTGGTCCGTATTATGGGACAAACTAACGAGAGTGCCAAGACGGAGGGCAAACTCTATCGGGAGATGATTGCGTATGTATCATCGAACCGTCAGATAAACACCATCCTGGTCTATTCCTTCGACCGCTTCTCCAGAGCCGGAGCGGAGGCTATGATGACGAAGGCCTATCTCAAAGCGAAAGGTATATCTGTTATCTCTGTGACGCAGCCCATTGACGATGACAATGTGGCCGGGGAGTTTATGCAGAACCTGATTTTTCTTTTCAACCAATTCGAAAACAACCTGCGCAAGGACAAATGCACTGCAGGGATGCTTGCAAGTCTGGAGCGCGGAGACTGGTACTCGAAACCTCCAAGAGGATATTCCATTGATCACTCTGCACCCAAGAAGCACACTTTTGTCATCAATGATGAGGGGCGGCTCATCGCAAAGGCATTCGAGTGGAAGCCCGAAGGCGGACTCACAGACGTGGAAATTCAGAATCGTCTGAGAACAAGGGGGTTTGACCTGAGCAATAAACGGCTCGGAGAAATTTTCCGCAATCCTTTCTATTGCGGACGCATTTCCCATTCCCTGCTGGGAGACCGCATCGTGAAGGGGAATCATCCGCAGATAGTCAGCGAGGAAGTGTTCGACCGAATCAACGGGACATATCACACAGAAGATAGATACATCCAGCAGGAAGAAACGCCGGAATACCCGCTGCGCAAATTCATAAAGTGCAGCGAGTGCGGATTCTTCCTTACAGGGTATGAAGTGAAGAAGAAAGGCCTGCATTACTACAAGTGCAACACGAAAGGCTGCCGCTGCAACGTCAGCGCAAAGAAACTGCACGAGCAGTTCATCAACCTGCTGGAACAATACACGCTTCCGGAGGAAATCCTCCCCATCGTAAGGGAAATTATGCTGAACGTCCTTCGGGAGCGCAGCGAAGAAAACGCGCAGAGAATGCAGGAACTGAAGGCTATGAAAAAGGCCAACCGACAGCAGTTTGAGGAAGTTACGGTGCGTTTCGGGCTCGGTTCAATAGGTGAGGAAGTCTATAACATCACCTCGAAGCATCTGGAAAGTCAGCTCTTGCAAATCGAGGACGAAATTACCGCTCTCCAAAACCAAAACTCGAACCGCGAATCCCTGGTCGATGATATCCTCTCAACTGCCTGTCACCTAGACACTTTGTGGAAGCAGGGCGATTACAGAACAAAGCAGAGACTTCAGAAACTCGTATTCCCTGACGGACTAATCTATGATCGGGCCACATCTGCGCCTCGAACCGTCAGCGAGCATCCGGCCTTTGCCGCATTCCGTTCAATATCAAACGAATACCGAACCGCCTACAACGCAAAAGCGGAGAACTCCGAAGAATTCTCCGCCTTTGTAGCGGGGGCAGGACTCGAACCTGCGACCTCCGGGTTATGAGCCCGACGAGCTACCGACTGCTCTACCCCGCGATGTTGAGGTGCAAAGGTAGGTAAAATATTGCAGAATGCCAAATTATTTGCCCAAAAGGATGTTTCGTGGCTTGGAAGATAATCCTTAATCTTGTGGTATCCAGCTTGTTATGCAGAAACAAAGGCGATAATGCCCGGCAGGTCTTCCTTTGCGAAGGATCTCTGCTCCCCGGAAGCCAGATTCTTGAGCTGAACAACACCGGCGGCGGCCTCGTCACCTCCGCAGATGCTCAGGAAGGGAATATTTTTCCTGTCGGCATAGTCAAACTGCTTCTTGAGTTTGCCCGCTTCGGGGAAGATTTCCACCGATACGCCTTTGGAACGCAGCGCTGAGGCGAGAGGAAGGATATACTTGACTTCATCGGCTCCCATATTGGCGAAGAGCAGGGTAGTGGCGCTGCCGAGGTCGGAGGGGAACTTCTCAAGCCCCGTGAGCACGTCATAGATTCGGTCCGCTCCGAAAGATACGCCCACTCCGGACATATCGGGAAGTCCGAAAATGCCGGTGAGGTTGTCGTAACGGCCGCCTCCGCAGATTGAGCCTATCTGCCAGTCGAGAGCTTTCACTTCGAAGATGGCTCCCGTGTAATAATTGAGCCCGCGTGCCAGTGACAGGTCTATCTCGCAGGGCAGGCTGACTCCGGCCGCAGCAATGAATCCGAACAGCTCCCCAAGTTCATCAAGGCCTTTAAGCCCTGTTTCCGATGCCGCCATCATCTTGCGCATAACGGTGATTTTTTCCTCATTGCTCCCGCTCAGCGTCAGTACAGGCTCCAGAACGGCGACGGCTTCCGGAGTCAGGCCTTTTCCAATCATCTCCTCCTTGACGGCGTCCAAGCCTATCTTGTCGAGTTTGTCGATGGCCACCGTTATGTCCACAACCTTGTCGGGGAACCCGCAGATTTCAGCCAGACCGGTGAGGACTTTCCGGTTGTTTATCTTCATAACGACACGGATTCCGAGCAGTTCGAACACCCTGGCTACGATCTGCACGAGTTCGAGTTCGCAGAGCTGTGACCTGGAACCGATGGCATCCACGTCGCACTGGTAGAATTCGCGGTAGCGCCCCTTCTGCGGACGGTCCGCACGCCATACTGGTTGAATCTGGAAGCGCTTGAAAGGGAAGGATATCTCGTTCTGGTGCTGCACCACGAAGCGGGCGAAGGGAACGGTGAGGTCGTATCTGAGACCCTTTTCGCAGATTTTGAGCGACAGGGCCTTGGCGTTGTAGCCTTCTTCCGCGCGGAAATCCTCAAAATCAACACCGCTGAAGGCATCGCCCGAGTTGAGTATTCTGAAAAGCAGCTTGTCCCCTTCGTCACCGTATTTGCCAAGCAGTGTGGAGAGGTTTTCCATTGCAGGAGTCTCGATTTGAGCATAGCCGAAGGTCCTGAAAACGGAACGTACAGTGTCGAAAATATAATTCCTGCGAGCCATCTCTAGCTGGCCGAAATCGCGTGTTCCCTTAGGAATTGAAGGTTTTTGTGCCATAGAAATTGTTTTGCACGGCGAATTTACAAAATTTTCTATATTTGCGGCAATGAAGAGGCCTCAAATAATGGGAATAGTGAACGTGACTCCCGATTCTTTCTGGACGCAGAGTCGCGTATCGGGGGTTGAAGAAGCCCTCCGGCGTGTGGCAGATATGGCGCGGCAGGGGGCCGACATCATTGATATCGGGGCGGTTTCATCCAGGCCCGGAGCGGTGGAAGTGTCCGAAGAAGAGGAGTGGGCGAGACTTGAACCTGTCCTGCGCGGGCTTGACGGCGGGGTGAGAATCTCGATTGACACCACCCGCTCCGCAATAATCCGGAAGGCGCTGAGCCTGCTGGAGTCCGAACTTTGCTCCGCTTACGCACGGACATTGATGGTCAACGATATATCCGCCGGAGAGGAGGACGGGGAAATGCTCCCGACGGCAGCGTTCTACGGCCTGACGTATGTTGCAATGCACAAGCGGGGGACTCCGATGGATATGGACGAACTGACCGATTACGGCGGGGGAGTGCTGCTCTGCGTAGAGGAATATTTCGAGGCTTTCGCCCTTCGCGCCCGGTCAGAGGGGCTTGAAGACTGGATACTGGACCCCGGATTCGGCTTCGCGAAGACTAAGGAGCAGAATTTGGAACTTCTGGAGAAACTGGACTCGTTCAGGCGCTTCGGAAGGCCCGTTCTTGTTGGAATAGCCGACAAGCGCTTTACGGAGGGACGTACCGAGGAACTCCACAGGCTGGCCTTGGAACGGGGCGCCGACATACTCAGGGTGCACGACGTCCGTGCGACGCTGGATTGTTTAAGAGATTACAAGTTTCTTTGAACTTGCTGTCAGGACATTGGTGGGGGATTCGAACTTTTTCCCGCCCAAAGTGACGGTGCCGCGCGGTTCGCTGCGGAATTTTTCAAGCAGGGCTGTCAGTTTGCCCAGAGTCTCGTAACTGAAATTATACGGTTCCAGCAGCCTCCAAAGTATGTATTGCCAATGCTTCAATTCAAGCAGGGCGGGGAGGTTGATTGAAATTCCGTTATGGGTTGCCGAGCAAATGGCCGAAACGCAGCCGTTAAAGTATTCACCGGCGATTTCATCGGTTTGCGAGAGATGCTCCATATCCCTTTGAAGCGTACGGAGGAATGATGGATTTATCTTTGCAAAGAGCGGGAAAACCTCGTTCCGGATGAGGTTCCTTTTGTAAACGTTCTCGCTGTTGGTGCTATCTTCCCTCCATTTGCAACCCCGACTGCGCATCCAGTCCTCGATATCCTTCCTCTCGATTCCCAACAAGGGCCTAAGTATCACCGCATTCCCGTCCGTGCCGGGCAATGGGGAACTTTCCGCCATTCCCCGCGCTCCGCGGCTGCCGGTTCCACGCAGAAGATTGAGAATCAGGGTCTCCGCATTGTCGTTGGAGTTGTGCGCGACCGCAACACCCCTGAATCCTTCTCTGACGCACAGTTCCGCAAACCAGGAATATCTCAACTCCCTTGCCGCCATTTCAATGCTGATGCCTTTTTCTCCGGCATACTTCGTGGTGTCGAAATCCCTGGCGAAGAATCTGATTCCCATCGAGGTGCACCATTCTTCCACAAAACTCTCATCCCCGTCGGAATCGTCGCCGCGCAGATGGAAATTGCAGTGTGCGACGGCAAAATCTTCGCCGGGGAAGAAGTCTCCGGCCCGATTCAACAGATACATCGAATCTATGCCTCCACTTACGGCGAGCAGAATCATTATTTGCTTGCAATAGAGTAGGTGAAGGAGATGGAAAGGAATTCCTTGAACTGAACTTTGCTCATCACGTCGTCGATTTTGACGATAGGGTCATAGATGAGCCAGGTGCTCAGTCCTATCTTGAAGAACTTGGCGGCCTGCCAGGTTATCTTGTTGTCCCAGTTGATGCGGTTATAGACGAAAGGCTTGTTGAGATAGTCCGTGAACAGTACCAGCTGGGTCTCGAAGATGAATTTGTCGTTCAGGGAGAATTTCCCGTTTGCCTTCAACTGTGCACCGAACTGGAACAGTACCGGTCTGTAAAGATCATCTGTCCCGTCAATCTTCGGCATACCGTAATTGGACCGCAGTATTTCGTTGGTCGTTATAACGACACCGCCCGTGATGGGGGCTATGTTGACGTTGAACCATTCGACGGGCTTCCATTCCATACCGAGTGCGAGGTTTGTGTATGCCGGAGAGAAGAAACCGGATTTCAAGGTTCCGGACCATTCCTTGGTCTCCGGATTCTGCTCGTAGTTGTCGTAACTGTCAGTAAACTGGGAACGGAAGTCCAGGGATGCGGTATAGTTCCATTTTGAGTTCGGCCCGGTCTTATAGGCGAATTTGCTTTCGAGATAAATGCGGTCATTGCTTTTTTGGAGCAGATTTTTCTTGTCTGCCGACCAGAGGAAGCCGTAGTTCAGCTGGAGGCGGTTGTTCCAACTTGTAAGATCTTTCGCATAATTGGCGAAAGCATCCATTCCCGCGGCGAGGCTTAAGGTGTTGTAACCTCCGGCCGCCCAGTTGGTGAGTGACGTCTGGTTGAAACCGATATCGAAAGCTATGGAAGATTTCCAGAATTTGGGCTTTTCCTCGGGAGCCTTGACTTCCTCGGCCGATGCGATTGCCTTTGCCGCTTCGGCCGCAATTGTCTGTGCGTCCTGCGTGTAGGCGGAAATCGACAGGCACAGAAGAACTGAAATGAAAAGGACTTTCTTCATATGCATCATCAATAAGAAATTGCAAATACGACTCTCTGTTTGGACGGTTTGCCTGAATATATGCACCTGCCTTCCTCTTCGCACACGCAGGTATCGACGGGGATGCAGCGTATGGTTGCCTTGGTTTCGTCCTTGATGGCCTGCTCCGTTTCGGTGGTGCCGTCCCAGTGGCAGAGGAGGAACTTTCCGGTCTTGATTTTCTCCTTGAATTCCTCCCAGTTGTCGCATTTCTCTATGTTTGCATTGCGGAAGGCTTCGGCCTTGTTGTATATGTTCTGCTGAATGTCTTCGAGCAGTCCGTCGATGTGTGCGGCGATTCCGTCGAGAGAGACCGTTTCCTTGGTGAGGGTGTCGCGGCGCGCCACTTCCACGGTGCCGGCGGCGAGGTCACGGGCACCCATCGCCAGACGGACAGGTACGCCCTTGAGTTCCCATTCCGCAAACTTGAATCCGGGACGGAGGGTGTCACGGCTGTCAATCTTGACGCTGTGCCCCATCGCTTCGAGTTCTTCCTTGATGGCGTGCATCCTGTCCAGAACAGCGTTCATTTCCTCTTCTGTGCGGAAGATGGGCACCATCACCACCTGTATTGGCGCCAGCTTCGGAGGCAGTACAAGTCCGTTGTCGTCTCCGTGAGCCATTATGAGCGCACCCATAAGTCTTGTGGAAACGCCCCAGGATGTGGCCCATACATATTCCTGCTTGCCGTCCTTGTTTGCGAACTGAACATCGAAAGATTTGGCGAAATTCTGCCCGAGGAAGTGTGACGTTCCCGCCTGCAATGCCTTTCCATCCTGCATCATAGCCTCGATTGTCAATGTGTCCAGGGCCCCGGCGAAGCGCTCGTTGGGACTCTTGTGCCCTACGATTACGGGGAGCGCCATTACCTCGCGGGCGAACCTGGCATAAACCTGCACCATTTCTTCCGCCTTCGCCTGAGCCTCGGCGGCCGTGGCGTGTGCGGTGTGACCTTCCTGCCAGAGGAATTCGGCGGTGCGGAGGAACAGTCTTGTCCTCATTTCCCAGCGCACCACGTTGCACCATTGGTTGCAGAGGACGGGCAGGTCGCGCCAGGAGGTTATCCAATTCTTGTAGGTGTTCCAGATGATGGTTTCGGAGGTGGGACGCACAATAAGCTCTTCCTCCAGTTTCGCCTCCGGGTCAACCACGACACCGCCCCCATTCGGGTCATTCATCAGCCTGTGGTGGGTGACTACGGCGCACTCCTTTGCAAATCCGGCGACGTGCTCGGCCTCGCGGCTGAAGAAGCTCTTGGGTATGAACAGGGGGAAATATGCATTCTGCACACCGGTCTGTTTGAACATCCCGTCCAGAATTCCCTGCATCTTCTCCCAGATGGCATATCCGTAGGGCTTGATTACCATACAGCCCCGGACGGCTGACTGCTCGGCCAGGTCTGCCTTGAGTGCCAGATCATTATACCATTGAGAGTAATTCTCTGCGCGGTTGGTTACCTCTTTTGCCATAAATATTCTTGAATTTTTGTGTTTTTTTTCGAAATTTGCATCAATAAGATGTGTCTTTCTGACTGCGGCACAAATATTGCCACACAAAGATACAAAAATTATTTAAACGGGAGGAACGATTATGAGACGCATTCTGACATTTACCCTGCTTGCTTCACTGATTGTGACGTCGTGTGCCACGATGAGTCAGTATTCTTCGTATCCGCAGTATCAGGACGGAATTTATTATAAGGCATCACGCACTCCGGCGGTGCACGTGATGACGAAAGAGGAGATAGCCGAGAGGGCGAGGCAGAAATCGCTTCTGCCGCCTGACACCCTGAAACTTGACGAATCCGTCCGGAATTCATCCGTAACGGTCAATGTGGTCTATCCGGTTGCATTTGGTTTCGGAATCGGTTACGGATTGTGGTGGGACAGATGGTACGATCCTTTCTGGGATCCCTGGTATCATCCCTATTATCACTGGTATCGTCCCTACCATCCCTGGTACGGTCCTTATGACCCGTGGTGGGATCCTTTCTGGCCCGGATGGAGGCCTTATGACCCCTGGTACCGTCCCTGGCCGCATCCTTACTATCCTGTCCGCCCGGTATATCCCGGCCGCGTGGCGAGAAGTTACTACGTCCCCCGCAACAATGTGCTTGGAGGCGGAATCCGTGGTGAAAGGCGCTATTATGGAGGCGGAAGCAGTGTCGGAGGCAGAGGTGCCGGCGTCACGGTGGGCGGCGGCAGCAGTTACGGCTCAGGCAGAGGAAGCGGCCGCTATGGCTCGGGCAGCAGCCGTTATGATACCGGTAGCGGACGTTATGGTTCCGGCAGCACCACGGGCAGTTCCGGCTACAGAAAAGGGGGAGTCACCGTGGGCGACAACGGACGGTCGTACACCGGACGTTCGGGCAGCGGAAGCGTTTCCGGATATTCCTACAGCCGCTCCGGCAGCTCAGGCAGCTCCGGCAGTTCCGGTCGCTACGGAAGCTCCAGTACTTCCAGCAGCTATGGCAGTTCACGGAGCGGGAGCAGCTACAGCGGCGGTTCTTACAGCGGGGGCTCTTCTCGTAGCGGAGGCGGAGGAGGTTCATACAGTGGCGGTGGCGGAGGATCCCGCGGTGGCGGCAGCCGTTAATCAGGACCTGTTTGTGTAACATTAATATATGAAGAGAGAGATGAAAAAGGTATTTTGTATTGTCGCCTGTGCGGTTTCCACGCTTTATGCGGCTGCTCAGACAGTGAACGATGCGCTCAATTTGAGTGACAACAATTATTACGGTACAGCCAGAACCGTAGGCCTTGGCAATGCCGTGACTGCGGTAGGAGGGGATTTGGGCACGGTCAGCATAAACCCTGCGGGCTCGGCGGTGGCCGGGTATTCCCAGATGAGCATCACCCCGGCCCTGACTTTTTCCGTAACAGATGCTTCCTATGCTCCGTCCACCCTGCAGCAGACGCCTGCTGCATACGGGCCGGACAGCAAGTCTGTAATGACACGCTTCACCTTGCCGAATATCGGAATGATGCTGCGGTTCGAAACCGGCCGCAGTTACGGAGTCCGTGCCGTGTCCTTCGGTCTTGTTTCAAATTCCACCAACAATTATGCGGCGGATTTGAATGCCGGGGGCAACAACAGCCTGACTTCCATCACCGGAGCGTTCGCCGCCCAGGCTATGACCAACGCGGACGGGTTCGGCGGGAGAATGCCGAGCGATATTCTGCATTATTCGGATCCGTTTTCCACCGATTACAACTGGAATTGTGTCGCCGCTTATTGGGGAGGTATGATAAACTGCAATATGGATTCCGTGGGACAGGACTATTTCGGTTCAGCGGAGACGGTAAGTTTCGATGGAGAGAAATACAATTATTTCGTGAAGGGAGAACTCCGTCAGAAGTACAATGCTCAAAGCATAGGGACCAAGAATGACGTGGTCTTCAATCTGGGCTTCGACATCAACGACAATGTGTTTGTGGGGGTTAATCTCGGGATACCTGCTTCCAATTACAGATACAACCAGACTTTCCGGGAGAATGCGGCATCCGATCCGATGGATTTCGTGGTGACCCCCGAATATATCGGAAGCGACGGGAAGTACGTAAAGGGACCGACCACCACTTTTGACGAAGCCGTCTATCAGCATTCCCTGTCACAGAACGTAACCGGAATCTACGGCAAGTTCGGCATCATAGTACTGCCTAACGACAATCTGCGTCTCGGTGCGGCTGTAAGGACTCCCACGGTGTATAATGTCCGCGAGACCTGGCAGGTGCAGACTGATTCCTATTTTGTGGACTTCGACGGAAAAACATCCCACGAGAATTCATATTCTCCGGTGGGAGAGTACCAGTATCAGCTTGTGGGACCTTATTCCATCAATGCGGGAGTGGCATACACCTTCGGTTCCAGGGCTTTGCTCAGCGTCGATTATGAAATGACGGATTTCAGTGTGATGAGGTACAGGACAAGGTATTCGTCCGACAACGATACCTTCGCCCGTGTCAACCGCCTCAGCAACCTCTTCTGCGGTGTGTCACATTCGGTGAGGGCGGGTTTCGAATTCAAGCCTCTTCCTTTCCTGGCTCTCAGGGCCGGCTTTAGCCTCAAGACCGATCCGAGCTGCTACTATATTGACGATGCCGGCGAAAGGGTGGACGCCTATGTTTATGACGAATATTACGAAGACTTCGAATCCGGCCGCTATGCCCTTTCATCGGGAAGGAAGTTCAACAGCGACAACGTGTGGGCGGTGTCGGCGGGGCTCGGATTCATTTCTGCCGGCTCGTTCTTCGCCGACCTTGCCGTGCGCAGAACGTCCTTTGCCACCACTTATACCTATCCCTATGCGATTTATATCGATGCGCCGGTCATACGGGCACAGAGGAGCCTGTGGGATGTGATGCTGACGTTCGGATGGAGATTCTGATATGAAAATCACAGCAAAAGAACTTGCGGAAGTGCTTAATGGAACGGTCGAGGGCAACCCTGAAGCCGTTGTCACTTCCTTCGGAAAAATCGAGCACGGAAAACCCGGGCAGTTGAACTTCTATGCCAACCCCAAATACGCCCGATACGTATATTCGACCAAGGCGTCCGTGCTGCTTGTGAACAGGGATTTCGTCCCGGAGAGACCCGTAGAAGCGACATTGGTCAAAGTTGACGATGCCTACAGTGCCCTGGCGGTACTTCTGAATCACGTCGCGGCCCAGCGCAAGGCATACAGGCGACACAGAGGCCGCTGCCGCATTGCATTCAGCGCGAAGATAAGAGGCAGGGTCTGGATAGGCGATTACGTGACTGTCGGCCGCAAAAGCGTGATAGGGGAGAAGACGCGCATCTGCGACAACGTCACCATCGGCGAGAACGTGAAGATAGGCCAGAGGTGCATCATTTACCCCGGTGTCCGTATTTTTGCAAACACTGTCATAGGGGACAATGTCATACTCCATTCCGGGTGCGTCATCGGCGACGACGGATTCGGCAATGCTCCGCAACCCGACGGGACGTGGAAGAAGATAGAGCATTTGGGCAACGTCGTGATTGGGAATGACGTGGAGATAGGGTCCAACACAACGGTGGACAGGGCACCGATGGAATCAACAGTAATCGGCAACGGAGTGAGGATTGACAATCTCTGCCAGATTGCGCACAACGTGCAGATAGGGGACAATACCGTAATGGCAGCACAGACCGGCATAGCCGGTTCCGCGATAATCGGGAAGAACTGCATCCTTGCCGGGCAGGTCGGCATCGTGGGTCACGTGAAGATAGCCGACAACACCACCATTGGAGCGAAGTCCGGAGTGATTGGCAACGTCAGAAACAGCGGTGAGATTCTTTTCGGAACACCCGCAATAGACAAGACAAAATTCCTCAGGGCTTACGCCAGATTCAAAGCATCTGCGGAAGATTGAATTTTTTATTATCTTTGCAGTTCGCTATGAACCAGAGGACGCTGCAGAAGAAATATGCATTTGAGGGTAAAGGCCTTCATACGGGAAAGTATGCCCATATGACAGTGGGCCCCGCCCCGGAAAATACCGGTATCCGCTTCCATAGGACAGATTTGGGGGCGGATGCTTACGTTGATGCGCTGGCCGTGAACGTGTCCTCTACGGCCAGAAGCACCACTATTTCAAAAGGAAAGGTGACTGTAAACACCATCGAACACATTCTTTCCGCACTCACCGGACTCGGTGTGGACAATGCCCTCATTGAGATTGATTCGCCCGAGGTGCCGATTCTTGACGGCAGCGCAAAACCTTTCGTCGAGGCCTTCGCTCCGGATGGCGTCGCTGAGCAGAGTGAGCCGAGGCACTGGATCGAACTTTCGGAGGAAGTGGTGGTGAGCGACAGAAAAAGCGGAGCCTACATCAAGCTGAGTCCGGCCGAAGATATGAGTTATGATGTCACCATCAACTTCGATTCCAGGGTCCTTGGTGTGCAGAGCGTTCATTGGGACAGTTCGCTTGACTATACGACGGAGGTCGCTCCCTGCCGTACTTTCTGCTTCTTTCACGAGATAAGGAACCTGCTGCGCTTCGGGCTCGTGAAGGGCGGTGACATAGAGAATGCAATAGTGATTGTGGAGAAACCCGTGAGCGACAGGGTTCTGGCACGGATGGCGAAACTGCTGAAACAACCGGAAGTAACCGTCTCGCCGAGCGGGTATCTGAGCAATCTCGAACTCCGTTTCCCCGATGAGTGCGGGAGGCACAAACTGCTGGACATAATGGGTGACCTGAGGCTTGTCGGAGGCTTTTTGAAGGCACGGATTACGGCATACAAACCAGGGCACGGAATAAATACGGAAACAGCACGCAGAATCGTGGAGAAATATATCTGATATGGCAAACATACATCCTTTGGCAACAGTGCACCCCGGTGCGAAACTCGGGGAGAACGTAGAGGTAGGGCCCTACGCATTCATAGATGACAATGTGGAAATCGGTGACGGCACCAGAATACTGCCTCACGCGACCGTCTTCTCCTATGTGAAGATAGGAAAGGACTGTTCCGTCTTTCCCGGAGCCGTAATCGGCGCCATTCCCCAGGACCTCAAGTTTGACGGGGAGGTTACCTACGTTGAAATAGGCGACAGGGTGAACATCCGTGAATGCGCCACTGTCAACCGCGGGACGAAGGCCAGCGGCAAGGGGGTTACAAAAATCGGGGACGATACCCTCATAATGTCATACGTGCACGTGGCGCACGACTGCTGTGTGGGAAAACACTGTATCCTTGTGAGTTATGTCGGCATAGCCGGAGAAACGGATGTGGATGACTGGGCCATAATCGGAGGAGGCACCAAGGTGCATCAGTTCTCTCACATAGGGACACACGCGATGGTGGGAGGCGGTACCGGTATAAACAAGGACGTCCCTCCCTATTCGTTGTGCGGCCGTCAGCCGCTCGTGTATGCCGGTGTCAACCTTGTGGGGCTCCGCCGTCGCGGTTTCGACTCCGACGTTATCCGCAACATCAGGGACATCTACGATATGATTTATTATCAGGGATACAATTTCTCCGATGCGATTGACCGCATCGAGGCCGGCTTCCCCGATTCCGTAGAGAAGGATACCATATTGAAATTCATCCGCAATTCCAAGCGCGGCATTGTGCGCGCCGGGGATTCCCACGAGAAAGGTGGCATCGAGTAAGGCTGTCCTCAGCATTGCGTATTTCCCTCCCGTAGAGTATTTCTCCGTCATCAGGCGGGGCTCTGCCGGTGTTTTCATTGACAGTTCGGAAGATTACCGGAAGCAGACGTACAGAAACCGTTGCCGTATTCTTTCCGCCAATGGTCCGGAGGACCTGAGATTCCCGATAATCCACGACGGAGTGCGGAAAATCACCGGAGTACGGGTGGATTATTCCACCCCGTGGGTTCAGAAGACCAGGACTGCTATAGATTCCGCATACTACTCATCCCCTTTCTTCGAGTATTACAGGGATGAGCTTTTTGCCGTGTTGGATGCCCGTCCGGAAACCCTTTGGGAGTTGGATTTCTCCATTATCGCTTTCTTCTGCGGCAGGATAGGACTGCCGGTCCCCGTGCCGGGAGTCCCGGCCGGCGGCTCGTTGGATGATTTCAGGGAAACCATCCATCCCAAGAAGAGTCCGGTAGAGGAAAACAGGGCTTACTGGCAGGTGTTCAGGGATAAATTCGGTTTTGTGCCGAACCTCTCGGTTATGGACCTTCTGTTCAATGAAGGGCCGGAAAGCATCTCGTATCTGTAGGAAGATGTGACGGAAGCGTTTGGAATATCGACGAAAATCCTTATATTTGCATCGTGAAGGAGATAGAGGCCGGCAGGTCTCTATCTTTGTTTATGGATAATCAACCTGCATTATGGAAAGGGAACATCTGATGAGAGTTTTGTCCGAGGCCGCCGGAAAGCGTGCCTGTAAGGTCGTCAACCTGGATTTCAATGATGATGACAATGTGTTTGACGTGACAATCTGCCGGGAGGATTCTTCTCCCGTGGATCTGGCCGACTGTGAATTCGTCCACAGGGCAGTGTTGGATGCCTTCGACCGTAATGTTGAGGATTATGCTCTTACAGTGGGCTCTCAGGGCATTGATGCCGGGGAGGCCGACAAAATGCTTGAAACAATTTAAAGAATAACAATGGAAAAAGAACAAGTAATCACTCTCATTGACGCCTTCAAGGACTTCAAGGAAGAGAAAAACATCGACCGCCCCGTTATGATGGGCGTACTCAAGGACGTATTCCTTACCCAGATTGCAAAGACTTTCGGTTCATCGGACAATTTTGATGTAATCGTGAACGTCGATAAGGGCACCTGCGAGATTTACCAGAACTTCGAGATTGTGGAGGAAGTGGATAACCCCAACTCCCAGATGACGCTCGATGACGTGAAGGCCGACAGCGGCGATGACGATTATGAGATAGGTGATTCTTATGCAAGGATTTTCCCCCTGTCGGCATTCGGACGCCGCGGTATCCTGAATATCAGGCAGAACCTCCAGGGCCGCATTATGGACATAGAGAAGGCCAACGTCTATAAGAAATACTCCGAGAAGGTCGGTGAGGTTTTCAATGGAGAAATCTACCAGACATGGAGCAAGGAGGTCCTTATTCTTGATGAGGACGGCAACGAGCTCCACATACCCAAGAATGAGCAGATTCCCGGTGAACGCTTCAAGAAGAACGATACGGTGCGCGCCATCATCAAGAGTGTGGAAATGAAGAACAACACCACTCCATACATCACGCTGAGCCGCACATCCCCCGAGTTCCTTGAGAGGCTGTTCGAGATGGAGGTTCCCGAGATTGCCGACGGCCTCATCACCATCAAGAAAGTGGTGCGTGTGCCGGGCGAGAGGGCAAAGGTTGCAGTCGAGTCCTATGACGACCGCATCGACCCCATCGGAGCGTGTATCGGCGTGAAGGGCAGCAGAATCAGCGGAATTGTGCGCGAACTGCACAACGAGAACATTGATGTGCTCCAGTGGTCTGCGAATCCGCAGCTTCTCATCCAGCGCGCTCTTGTGCCCGCCCACGTGTCTTCCATCGATATGGGTCAGAGCGGTGACGACAAGGTGAAGGTTTATATGCAGCCGGATGAGGTGAAGAAGGGCATTGGCCGCGGTGGATGCAATATCCAGCTGGCAGGTATGCTTGTGGGCAGGGAACTGGAAGTCTGGCGGGAAATCGCCAGGGGAGGTGATGACGAGGAAGACGTCCTTCTCAGCGAATTCTCCAATGAAATCGACCAGTGGGTGCTCGACAAGCTCGAGGCTATCGGTTGCGATACGGCCAAGAGCGTTCTGGCAATCGATCCTGAGGACATTGCCAAGCGGGCAGACCTTGAAGATGAGACCGTGGCGGACGTGATTAAAATACTTAAAGCGGAATTTGAAGACTGATGGCAGATATAAGACTAAATAAATTACTCAAGAAATTCAACATCGGACTTGGGGATCTGGTGGCGTTCCTTCAGAAGCAGGGAGCGGAAGTTGACGAAAACCCCAATGCAAAGATTTCTGACGAATTCCTTCCGGCAATAGAAAAGCAGTTCGGCAAGGATCTTGAGGCCCTCAAGCAGGCCGAGAAGATAGACATCAAGCTCAATGAGATTCTGGTGAAGACGGGTAAGAAGCAGGCAAAGGAAGAGGACGAAGAGGAACTGGTTGAGGAAATCCGCATAAAGACAACAACCTTCTCCAAAAAGAAGGAGACACCGGTCGTAGAACCTGTCCGCGAGCCGGAGCCGGAACCGGGACCCGTTGCAGAGCCGGAACCGGTTGCGAAACAGGAGCATGAACCGGTAGAGGAGACTGTCCCCGAGCCGGCATCTGCTCCGGAACCGGAGCCGGTAGTCGAGCCGGAGCCAGCCGTCGAAACTGTTCCCGAGCCGGAGCCCGAACCTCTTCCCGAACCGGAACCCGAACCTGTTGCGGAACCGAAGTCGCCCGCCGTATCTGAACCTGTCAGTAAGAAGAAGGAGACTGCCCCGGCATCACCGTTCAAGGTGGTCGGGAAAGTCGATCTCAGCCAGTTTGAACGTAAACCGGCCAAGCGTGAGCGAATCAACAAGGGCAGCCAGAAGGTGGACGTGGCCAAGGCTGGAGCGGGAATAGACCGGAATGCCGCCAGGAAGGACAATGCACGTCAGCAGCAGCTGCAGCAGTCACAGGGTAAACGCAAGCGTGACAGGAACGAGAAATTCAAACCCGCAATGTCCGAGGCCGAGATGGAGGAGATGCAGAAGGAGATCCAGAAGCAGGTGAAGGAGACATACGCCAAGATGAACGAGGGAAAGAAGAATAACTTCGGAGCCAAGTACCGCAAGGAGAAAAGGGAGCTTGCTGCCCAGCGTTCCCAGGAAGAACGTGAGCAGCTGGCTGCCGAGAACAAGGTCCTTAAGGTTACCGAGTTCGTTACCGTCAACGACCTTGCAACTCTTATGAACAACACTCCGGTCGTCAAGGTCATCGGTGCCTGTATGAGCCTCGGGCTTATGGTTTCCATCAACCAGAGGCTTGATGCCGAGACCCTGATACTGGTTGCCGAGGAATTCGGATATAAGGTTGAATTCGTGACGGCCGAGATCTCGGAGGAGATAAATGCCAACGAGCAGCCGGACAGGCCGGAGGATATGAAGCCCAGGCCGCCTATCATCACTGTGATGGGACACGTCGACCACGGCAAGACTTCATTGCTTGACAATATCCGCAAGACCAATGTGATTGCCGGTGAGGCCGGTGGAATCACCCAGCATATAGGTGCATACAGTGTGACTCTTCCGGACGGGCGTCATATCACTTTCCTTGATACTCCCGGTCACGAGGCGTTCACCGCTATGCGTGCCAGGGGAGCCCAGCTTACCGACCTTGCCATCATCATAGTGGCCGCTGATGACGCCGTGATGCCCCAGACCGTTGAGGCCATCAATCA
>JAZUHY010000105.1:0-9034 GCA_045641985.1 Candidatus Cryptobacteroides sp. | reverse complement strand
AAGGTCACCACCTGCCTCAATCCTCTCCACACGGCTATGTCCATCTACGGATGTATGCTGGGATATACCCTCATTTCCGCTGAGATGGCCGACGAGGACCTTCGTCCGTTCGTCCAGAAGCTCGGATACATCGAGGCAATGCCCGTGGTGACGGATCCCGGAGTGCTCAACCCCTATGAGTTCATCGGGGCGGTTATCAACAAACGTCTCCCCAACCCGTTCATGCCCGACGCTCCCCAGCGTATCGCCATGGATACCAGCCAGAAACTCTCCATCCGTTTCGGCGGGACCATCAAGAAATACATCGCCCGCGGTCTGGACAAGAGCAACCTCGTTCTCATTCCCCTTACTCTGGCAGGCTATGCCCGCTATCTGAAAGGCGTGAAGGACAATGGTGAGGCCTTTGAACCTTCACCCGATCCTATGCTGGCAGAGCTTCAGGAAATCGTCGCCCCTCTCGAAATCGGCAAGGCTGACCAGGATTGGAACTGTCTGAAGAAACTTTACAGCCGCAAGGATGTCTTCGGCCTCGACCTGTATGAGGCCGGGTTCGGTGAGCAGATAGAAGGTTATGTGAAGGAACTCTTTGCCGGTGAAGGTGCCGTGCGCAAGACCTTGCACAAGTACGTATCTGCCAGATAGTGAAAGTTTTTGAATGAAAACAGACAGGATAAAGTCTCTTTTCGATTCGATTGCTCCCGACTATGACAGGCTGAACCACATTCTGTCTTTGGGAATCGACAGGAGCTGGAGAAGAAGGGCCCTCAAGTGGATAAATGACGGGACTCCTTTCAAACAGGTTCTGGACGTTGCCTGCGGAACGGGTGACTTCAGCATTGAGATAGCAAAACACAGCGGACAAACCACACACGTTACAGGACTCGACCTGTCCGAAGCTATGCTTGCCGTGATGAAGCGGAAAGTCGCCGATGCCGGTCTTGCAGACAGAATATCTGCAGAGACCGGCAACAGCGAGAGTATGCGCTTTGCGGACAACAGTTTCGACAGGGCGACCATTGCGTTCGGCATCCGGAACTTTGAAAACAGGGAAAAGGCTCTGGGGGAAATCCTGCGCGTGCTGAAACCCGGAGGAAGACTGGTGATACTTGAACTTTCCGTACCGTCAAACGCTGTCCTAAGGTGTATATATTGCCTCTATTTTACACGGATTCTTCCTTTTATAGGAGGTGTCGTGTCCGGAGACAAGGCCGCATACAGATATTTGCCGGCATCAGTCCTGAAATTCCCCGGGAAAGACGAATGGATGGCTACAATGGAAACTTGCGGTTACCAAAACGTGAGGCACAAAGCTTTCACGTTCGGAATATGCCGGATGTATATGGGGGAAAAATGACATGACGGTAAAATCCTGTTTCAAGTCGTTGCGTCTCCGCACGTTACCTTTGTCTCTGGCCGGTGTCATAGCCGGGACTGCCCTCTCATCCACAGTCGCAGTTCCGGAAGTTCCGGTTGTCGTTGCATTGCTGTTCACCACGGCGTTTCTTCAGATACTTTCCAATCTGTCCAACGAACTTGGGGATGCTCTCCACGGCACCGATACCGCAGGTCGTCAGGGCATACACTATTCAATTCAGGACGGTGAGATAACCGTCCCGGAAATGAAGAAACTGATAGCGGCCGTCGCTCTGCTTTGCTGCCTGAGCGGACTTGCGATGGTCTTTCTAAGCTTTGGAACATTGTTCGCTTTGGAACCCTTGTGTCTGCTTGCCCTCGGAGCCGCCGCCATATGGGCCGCTATGAATTATACTCTGGGGGCCAATCCGTATGGATACAGGGGACTCGGCGACCTTTTCGTCTTTATATTCTTCGGCGTCGTATCTGTGATGGGGGCCGGATATGTCTGTTCGCACACTGTCCGCCCGCTTTGGCTGTTTCCCGCTGCCGCGATAGGGTGCTGGAGCATAGGAGTGCTCAATGTCAACAATATACGTGATATGAAAACGGATGCGGCCACGAGAACCACCATTGCTCTCAAGTTGGGCTTGAGGAAAGCCCGCGCATACCAGTTTGTCCTGATTGTTGCCGGGTGGCTGATGATGCTGGCTTATACGTTGCAGACTGCAACCGGTCTGTTGCAATGGCTGTATTTCATAACATTGCCTTTGTATGCCCTGCATCTCAAGGGCGTACAAAACAGGGAGGACAGGGCTCTCGACCCTATGCTCCCTTTATTGGTGATGACAACGTTTATTACTGCGCTGCTGTTTTCTGTTGGAGTCCGGACTGCTCCAGAAATGTTTTAAGCCACTTTACCTCTTTTTTGTCCCAGGGACTGCCGTCCGGCAGAAGGATGTCGTGGAACCACAAAGATGGCTCCTCCGGCCAGGGGATTTTCATCCCGTCTTTGACCTGATTCCAGTCATAATGGCACTGGGTGGCTCCATTGACGAGTCCGAAACTGTAGGCGGCCACTTTGTGCTCCCGCAGTAGCGGCAGGGTGGACTGGAAGGTGCATCCTCTGGTTCTGGCGAGGTATTCAGTGCAGAAAATCGGGCGTCCGAAGGGCTCAAGCATCTTGAGGAAATCTTCGTGGTCCTGAGTGGAATCATAGCAGTGGTAGCTTATGACGTCGCTGTTCTCACAGGCATACGTGATGATGGGGAAGCGCTCGTAATACTTGACTTTGCGAGTGAAGGGATTGGTAATGACCGTTGCCGTCAGAGGCTGGTCCGGGCGGACTTCCCGCGCCCATTCGAAAACCTTTTTCATCAGGGGCAGAGTGTTGCAATCCGGTACGTTCTCGGGTTCGTTGTAGAGGCACCAGGCAATGATTCTCCTGTCGTTGCCGAAAGTCTTCAGCACATCTTTCTCATACTTTTCAATCTCGCCCCATTTGGAAGGGTTATTGATGATGGATTTCCCGGGAGTCTGTGCCCAGATGGAGTTGTGTATCCCCCTGACGGGCCGGATATCCTCTCCTATGTATCTTTCTTCTTTGCCTCCGTTGGTGAAGAGCGTGACGAGCGACGAGATGCCGTGGCTGTCGGCGATGGAGAGAAACTCATCTATCCTACCGAAAAATCTGTCCCTGTCATCTTCCCATAATTTGTGGTGCAGAAAGATTCTGACACTGTTGAATCCGAGTTCCTGCGCCCATCCGAGTTCCCGGTCTATGGCGGCCGGGTTCCAGGTGGCGGAACCCCACATCTGCAGCTGATTCCCGGCGTAGGCCGGCACATAATCACATCCAACGGGCCATTCGATGCCCTTGTACCATTCATTCGCCTTGTCGGCGGTCCAGCGACCGGACGCCTCCAGGGAAGCGTCTTGGCTGCATCCGCACAAAGCTATGACAGCGCCCGCGAGGAGCGCGCAGATGTTTTTCATCATTTCCTTATTATTCTGTTGTGTCCTTTCCTGATCTGGTGCTTTTTCCCGTCCTCAATGAGGGTGAAAGGCTTGTTGCTGTCAACCACAATCGCCCTCTTGTCTGCAATGACTGAGCATACGATGTCTCCGAATCTGTAATTTTCCACTCCCACACGGCCTTCAGGATTCTTCTCGAAATCGCATACAAGAGTGCCGGTGAAGGCATCCGCCTCCCTTATGCCAATCACGTCCTCGATGAAAAGGGAAATGGGACCCAGCGCTGACCAGCCACAGAAGTCAGGCCTCACTGTTTGCCCCTTTTTGTTGGTCGCAGGCTTGAATTCGGTGGGGGAGTAGCATTCCCATATCGTATGGGGCTCATAATCGGTATAAGTCCTGTACATATGTTCCAGGATCTGCACTGCCTCCTTTTTCGCGATATCGCCGGCTCCGTATTGGTCGGCGGCTTTCAAGGCCATATAAGTGGTAGGCATCCAGACAGATCCGCGCCAGTAGCCTCCCGTCGCAACGAAGTCCGCGTCGCTGCGTGACAGGGAGCAGGTTGGGATCATGCCGCCGAAATATTCCGGATTGTCGAGTTTCTGCAACATCTTCGCAGCCTGCCCGTCGGAAGCCACCCAGGCAAGAAGGGGCCAGTATGAGGCTATGGTCATAACCTTCGATTTCTTCCCGTTGCTGAATATGTCATAATAGCATCCGTCGCTTTCATCCCAGTAGAGTGAATTGATTTCCTCAGACAACTCTCTGTGCTTTGTGAGCCATGTTTCCGCTTCTTCCCTGTCCCCGAGAATTTCTGCTATCCTGTTGAGGCATAGAGCGGACAAGGCCTGATAAGAGATGGCATCTATCCAGCGAAGATTCGGATTGTCCGGGCAGTTGGAAAGATTGCTTGTCGAAGATGTCCGCCCTCTCGGGGTATTGTCCATCCCGCTGGGGCAGCCTTTCCAGGCATAACCGTTGTCATATTTCTTTGCGGCAACCTTGACGTTGGAACCGTAAGGCTGAGGCTTCTTCGGGTCGAAGGAATCGAAAAGACTGTGCCAGTCCTGAAGATAATGACGTTCGCTGAAAACCTTGCGCATTCTCTCTGTATCGCCGGTCTGAATAGCATAGCAGTATTCCGCCCAGGCGAACAGGGGCGGGTTGTCCGGGTGCTGGACGCGGAAGTCCAGAAGCTTGCCCTGGCCTTCTCCGCTCCATTTGTTCCCGATGACTTTCGGAAGTTCCTTCCTGTCTTTGGAAAGCATCAGCTCATAGAAATTGTCCAGGGATTCAATGCCGGGGAAGACGGAAGGGCAGTACTTGCAGAACTGTGCCATGAAGCAGGTGTCCCAAATCCAGATGAGATTCGAGGCGTGCGCCTCGTCCATATATCTGGGAGTGGGCAGACCGGGGATGCTGTCAATGTGGGCGTATGCGAGTTCCCAGGCTTTGTAGTACAGTTCAACGAATCCCGGATTGCTTTCGTAGACGGGGCGGGGAAGTTCTTCCATCCAGTCAGCCCTGGCGTTGAGGCTGAGTGCGGATGATAGGAACAATGCCGTGACAAGGGCAATCTTTTTTATGTTCATAGTCATTTCCATACAATTACTGAGCAGTCTTCTTCAGGCAGCAGAAGGCTTCGGCCACGGACTCTTGCGTTGCCGTATATCACGTCTGGATTCCCTGGAGGAACAGTGGCGCGGAGCCGGAGCCCGCTGCCTGTCTTGTTGATTATCAAAGTGATTATTGCGTCCCCTGAAACCATCGTGCGCACAAGCACGCCTTCGTGGGCTTCATTGAAATGGAAAGGGGCATACTCCGGAGCGGACAGGGCATCTTCCTTTGCGCAGACCTCGGGTGTTACGCCGTATGCAGCCAACTCCCTGTATTCCACGATGAGAGAGTCCGGAATCCTGCGGTCAGGGTCGTAAAAAAGAGTTTTGCCGGACCTGCAGGGTCGAGCTTCGGAGAACAGTTCTGCGTTCTCGCGCAGGGCTGCCGCGACCCTTGAGGCTGCTTCAAGCCTTTCGGATGGCGTGCTGTCATCATCCAGCAGGCTCCATTCCCCCGCCTCTATGCCTGTCATCCTCGGGTTAAGGGTCCAGAAAATTATGCCTTCGGCACCAGCTGCGATGCCGGTCCAGAGCCATTGCTCGATTTCCGCTCCTGTCGGGCAGAGATGCACCTGACCGCTGTTGTACGCCTTGCCTCCCTGCAACTCGGTAATCCAGAAAGGGTTGCCAAGTGCCGCAGAACGTATGATGTCAGACATCAGGGATACGCCGAGGGCATATTCCGGCCTTGAGAATCTGCCGAAATGCCAGCTCGGATGCATTGAGGCCCCGAGGGATGTCAGGAAACGGCGGTAGGCGGTGAAGTCGTATTCCGGGATGAAGTCAAGAATCTGGTGAGGGTTGACCTGACGGTAATGGACTCTGTCGTATTTCTGCACCTCGGAGGCGATCCACTCGAGATATGCGGTCTGGGCATTCCTGTTCCCGCTGCCTCCTGGTTCGTTCTGGAGTACCCAGGTGTACATCGCCGGGAAGTCACTGAAGTGCGGGACGACGTGCGCGATGTAGTCTCCTATCCTTCCCTGATGTGTGGCGTCCGCGGGAATCTTGAACCCTCCGACGTCAGTGTTCCCGTCCGAGGCTTCGGGGAAAAGCGTGGCGAAAAGTTTTATGCCGTATTTGCCGGCGCTGAGGAAAGCCTCGTCGTAAAGGGAATAATCCCATTCTCCCTCGGCCCGTCTCATATGGGATTCGAACAGCCGGATGCGCGCAACTTTCATTCCGCTGTCGTGGAGGATGCGGAAATAATTGTCAATCTCCGCGGCCGTCTTGCCGGGTTCGATGAACACCTGCGCTCCAATGACGGGGACATCGGTGCTCTGTGCCGGGCACTCGAGCGGTAATGCGAGGGCGAGGCATAGGAACAACTGTATGCACTTGAGTCCGGTCAATTGCCTTACAATGCTAAACTGATCTGATAAGTGCCGGCGGCGTATTCTTTGGTCCCGCTGCCGTCGGGCAGGGTGACGGATGCCGTGGATCCTTCAGGAATGGTGAATGACCAGGTCCAGTTGTCGCCCTCGTATGCCCATTCACTCCTGATGAGGCCTGCGGCTGATTTGTATTCCGCCTTGATGGAACCGAGTCTGCGGTCGGGAACCGGTTTCATTATGATGTGCTTGAATCCCGGAGAGGCGGTGTCTGCCTCAATGCCTGCGGCTGTCTCCCATATCCAGGCGCAGACGGCACCGTAGGCATAGTGGTTGAAGCTGTTCATACCCTTGGGACCCATTCCCTTCTCGATGGTGTAGCTGTCCCATCTTTCCCATATTGTTGTCGCTCCGTTATCTACCGAATACAGCCAGCTGGGGTTCTTGCGCTGGAACAGAAGTTCATAGGCGACGTCCACCATTCCGTTGTCCGTGAGTGCCTTCATAAGTATCGAAGTGCCCAGGAAACCTGTCTGGAGGCAGTTGCCGTGATCTTCGAAATTCTTGCGCAGTCTGGCAATCACGTTGTCCTTCGCCTCTCCTTCAACCAGCCCCAGCTTGAGGGTGAAGAGGGCGGGAGTCTGCATCGTGTTGAGGATTTCCAGCTTGAAAGTGCCGTCAGGGTTGAGGAAAGAAGTTCTGATATAATCCTTGGCCCTTTCTTCCATTTCGGCCAATGCCGTAGCATCACGTCCCGTAGCCGCTGCCATATCCTTCATCATCCCTGCATCCATTGCCCAGTAGCAGGCATTGAGACAGTTCCACCAGATGACTGTCTCGGGGAGAGGCTTGCGCTTGCCGTCCACGTATTTGGTGAAGCCTCTGCCGCTGCAGGACTCAAGAGCCTCGTAGCTGAGCCAGTCGGCCCATTGGTAGTTTCTGTTCTCCTCCACGAGGGCGTTGTGGTCATATTTTGTCTCGTTAAGATGGGTTATCAGGCGCATCATCGCGTCCCAGTTCTCGTCCACTATGGACCTGTCTCCATATTGTTTCCAGATGGTCCAGGGCACTATGATGCCGGCATCTGACCAGCCGACACGTGTGAACTCGCCGCCATACTGGGCAGTGGGGGCGACTCCGGGGAAACCGCCTGCTTTGCCCTGGCTGTCACGCATATCGCGCATCCATTTGTGGAAGAATCTGTCGGTGTTGGCGAAGAAGGTTCCGGTCTCGGTGAATACCTGGGTGTCGGCTGTCCATCCGAGACGCTCGTTGCGCTGTGGACAGTCGGTGCTGACAGACAGATAATTGGAGCGCTGGCCCCATAGGGTGTTGGATATAAGCTTGTTGATAAGATCGTTGCCGGTGATGAGGGTGCCCGTCTCGATGTCCTTGCTTATGGAAGTCATGGGGATGGATGTCACGGACTTTATGATGAGTTTGTCTGTAGCTGTAATGGAGATGTATCTGTAACCGAAGAAGGTGCATCTTGGAGTAAAGGAGACGGGGCTCTTCGATTCTGCAAAGGTGTATTTGAGAATCATTCCGTCGTTGGGGGTGCGGAGATTGAGCCTGTGGCAGCTGCCTTCAGGCCCGTCCATTCCGCGTTCCTTTGCTCCGTTCCCGTCATTGAGGAGCTCTGCCGGCAGACAGGTCATCACGGTACCTTCGGGGGCGTTGAACACAAAAGAAGGCACTCCTGCGCAGTTCTGACCGAAGTCCACAACCAGGGTCTGGTCCGGAAGGACTGCCATTTCAGCACCAGGGACGAACTCGGTGCATACTCTTACCGTACCGTAGGCCTCCTCACTCTCGCCCTCGACTCCTTCCCAGGCGTAGGCTTTTACGGGTTTGAGAGCAAGGTCATGGCGCATATATATTTCAGCTCCGTCGGTTGGGATTATTTCTCCCTGGAATTCTTCATTGATTTCCGGTACACCGAGACGCTCCGGGGTATCGTAACCCTGTGGAATGCGGGCGTCAAATTCTTCTCCGTCGAAGATTGCGGCGTGGGTGACGGGCCCGGCTATTCCGGCCTTCCAATGTTTCGTGTCGGTGCCGAACACCTCGGATGTCCCGTCGTTATATTCGAGGCGCAGAACGCCGCGGAATGCACATTTTCTGCCTATCATTCCGAGCCTCTCACAGGACCCTGCTTTGTAGCGTGGGGAGACAATCTTATCCGCCCACCAGCCGGGAGTCACCTGTGCGGACAGGACGTTCATAGCTCCGGCCTTGGTGTTGAATGCTTCCGTGATGTCATAGGTGTAGGATATCTTGGTCTTGGCATAGTGGGTGAAGCCGGGTTTCAGCACTTCCTTGCCTATGAGTTTCCCGTTAACATAGATGTCGTAGACTCCGAGTCCGCTTGTCATCCATCTGGCGGAGACCACTTTCTTGCCGTTGGTCAGTTCCGTACGGAACCAGCTTGCACCGTCAGCCGCACGGCAATGGTCGAATTCGTAAACGGGTGTGTCGATAACGGGTGCGTCCGCGGCGGAAATCCATTCGGACTGTTCCCAGCAGGAGCCGTCAAGAGCCTCAGTCAGTTCTCCATAATAATATGGTGACCGGTTACAGGATGAAAGAGCCAGAATGGTGGCGATGGTCAAAATCGGGTGATGAATGTGTTTCATAGGTATTACGTGAAATTTAATGTCAAAACTGTTCAAATTTAAATTATATTTTTCACTTCAGCGAATTTTTTTAAAACACACATCACTAGTGTCCAAAGAAAATTTGTTTTAGTTCTTTGTA
>JAZUHY010000104.1:0-38103 GCA_045641985.1 Candidatus Cryptobacteroides sp. | reverse complement strand
TCCGTTTTGCCATTCGGTTGATTGTCAGCAGTTTAACTTTCCGCCCCGTGCACATCCCCACCCGCCGTCAGGGGGTTGTGCACACCGCAATAACTTTACGTACCTGCAAGATGGACCTGCATAGGGTAATTCATCCGTCTGGACGGATGAACATAATTGTGTCGGGGTGTGAGAACTGCGGGTTTGTGAGTGGCAGTGCGGGGCAACGGGAACAATAAACATTTGCAAAACCATTGGAAAGAATTAAATTTGCACGATTTGTTGATAACCATCAGAAGAGAACAAAAGACAAATGATACACGCTGCTGAAGAAATATTGCTCAATTCGATTATGGTGACCGGCCTGGTTGTCATAATGATGATGTTGATCGAGTGCTTCAATGTCTGGTCCAGAGGCCGTTTCACCGGTTCATTCAAGGGTCGCGGCATCGGCCAGATTGTCCTCTCGGCCCTGTTGGGTGCGGTTCCCGGCTGTATGGGAGGATTTGCCGTAGTGTCGATGTACACTCACGGGATGTTGAGTTTCGGTGCTCTGGTTGCTATGATGATTGCCTCCTCGGGAGACGAATCTTTTGTCATGCTGGCGATGATACCTGACAAAGCCTGGTGGATTTTTCTGATATTGACGGGGATTGCCATTCTTGTCGGGGTTATTGTGGATGTTGTCCACAAGCCTTCCGCTCATTCTTCAGTCTGTTGTGGAAATTACTCGGTTCATACAGACCAGGAAGTCAACGGCGGCCGTCATTTCTCCTGGAAGCGTGCTTCACTGTTCATAGGTGTCGCCGTATTTCTTGCCGCACTTGTACTGGGAATGCTTGAGCATGGTGGAGATGAACTTGAGGCTGAATTGATTTTTGGCGGAATCAACTTGCTCTCCGAAGATTGGATGAACGTGATGTTCGCCGCATTCGGAGTTCTGGTGCTGGCAGTAATTGTCTTTGCCGGCGACCATTTCATCAATGAACACTTGTGGCATCACATAGTGCGCGAGCACCTTCCTAAAATCTTTTTATGGACCTTCGGTACCCTCGCCGTCATTGCCATACTCCTTCATTTCTTCAATTTGTCCGAGTGGATTACCGAGAACGTCGCTCTTTTGATTCTGCTATCTGCCGCTATCGGCATCATTCCCGAATCGGGCCCGCATTTGATATTCGTCACTCTTTTCGCATCCGGAATAGTTCCCTTGCCTGTGCTGGTGGCCAGTTGTATCAGTCAGGACGGCCACGCCGCCTTGCCTCTGCTTGCCGAAAACCGGCGCTCATTTATCGTTGCCAAGGCTGTCAATTTCGCCGTTGCCGTCATTGTCGGCTTCATCTGGATGGCATTCTGAATACGTCAGCAAGTTCTGAGCCGCGAGACAACTTGCATATTCGCTCAGTCTTTGAATTGTGCAACTTCGAAGGGATTTAGTATATTTGCGGAGACACCAACCAATCCTGCAATGCGAAAAATCACAACATCCCTGGCTCTTCTGTCTCTTTTGTTGTCAAATTGTCCCGTTTATGGCTCTACCCCCGACATCTGGCCCGACGGAGAGCCTGTCGGCAATTGGTTTTCGGAAGCGGGCGAACTCGACGTTGAAAGCCTTGGCAGAAGGTATGTGCTGACCGATGCGGGCATCAATCCGGACGGAATGCTTCATACGCTTGAAATTCAGGCTCTTATCGACAGTGCGGCCGCCAATGGGGGAGGGGTGATAGTTGTGCCGTCCGGCGTGTTCCGCACCGGGGCTCTGCGTTTCCGCCAAGGGACGCATCTTTGTCTGGAGGAGGGTGCGGTGCTGCTGGGCTCTGATTCCATCGCCGACTATTTTCTGGAAATGACGAGGATTGAGGGACAGAACTGCAAGTATTTCAGCGGTCTGGTCAATGCGGACGGGCTGGACGGCTTCACCGTTTTCGGACGCGGTGTGATAGACGGGAACGGAGTGCCTTTCTACCGCGGTTTCTGGCTGAGGCGCAAATGGAATCCCCAATGCACCAACAAGGATGAACAGAGACCACGCCTGCTGTATGTGAGCAACAGCACGAATGTGCGGCTGGACGGTGTGACCCTGAAGGATTCCCCCTACTGGACATCCCATTTCTACAAATGTTCCAACGTGAGGATTACCGGCTGCCGTTTCCTGAGTCCCTGCCATAGTGGAGAGGTTAAGGGACCGTCAACGGATGCAATTGATTTGGACGTTGTTGACAATGCTCATATAAAGAATTGCTATATGTGCGTGAACGATGACGCCGTCGCCTTGAAGGGAGGAAAGGGGCCTTATGCCGACAGTTGTGCGGACAACGGAACAAACGGTCATATCCTCATTGAGGACTGCGAATTCGGCTTCTGTCACAGTTGCCTGACATTGGGCAGCGAGAGCGTGCACGACAGGAACGTCATAATGAGGCGGATACGGATAAGTGAAAAGGCGGGCTGCCTGTTGCGCCTGAAATGCCGTCCCGACACTCCCCAGCACTATGAATACCTGACTGTGGAGGATGTCACCGGACAGGCGGGCAGTTTCTTCCATCTGTTCAGATGGACTCAGTTTTTCGACCTTCAGGGGCGCACGGACCTGCCAGTGAGCAGGGTCCACAATATCGTGATGCGCCGTTGCGACATCAACTGCGACGTGTTCTTCAATGCGGAAGGGAACGATGCCGAATACAGGCTATCCGATTTCGTATTCGAAGACCTCAAAATTAAAGCCGCGGACAGTTCTTTCGACCACGGCTTCATAGACGGTTGCAGAGTGACCGGTATCGAATTTAAGTGAAGACGGCTATTTTGAGACCGTGAAATTGTCAATCTTTATGTTGTCATATCCGGAGTCGTTGTAGCAGACGACGGGGGAGACTGTGCCGTAAAGGCCTGTTGCGCTGATGTTTTCCAGCGTAAGGTCGCAGGCGTGGTTGCCGTCACTGTTGTTGATGCCTATAGGAGACGACATATTGCCCATAACGCAATCGTGTATGCTAACGTTCCTGACGTCTCCGGGAGCATCTCCCCATCCTCCGGGCTGAAGGTTGATTCCGAACAGCATATTGGTTCTGCGCTGTTCACCGCTTGTCCTGTGGGGATAGTTGCCGGGGCCGAAGAAGTTGCAGTCGTGCACGTCAAGCCCGTTGCAGGGCATTATCATACGTATGCCGTTGCAGGAAGAATTGATGGAGCAGTTCCTGATTTCGAAATTTTCCCAGTAGCCGCCGGCAATGCAGTCGTCTCCGGTTTCCAGATTGCAGGAGTCAATCAGAATGTTCCGTCCTCCCCTGATGTGTATGCCGTCCCAGCCTTCCGTGATGTGGATATTGCGGAACACGGCATCCTCCAGCGCATAGGCCATAAAAGCGTAATTGGACGCGCAGGTGATGGTAATCTCCTCGATGGTGACGTTACGGCATTCGCCCATTATGATTCCGTGCGGCCCTCGCATATATTCCTCGCCGAGAGGGTCGAAGACGTGCCTTCCGTTGATGACTCCGCTACCGCATATTCTGACGTCGCTGACTCCGTTTGCCAGAATCAGAGCCCTGTTCCATCTCTCGTCGCGGGAGTTGTTCTGGTTGACGGTGCCGTTGCCGCTGTCGTAGCGGCTGAGGTCGCGGGCGGGGATGAAGGATGAATAGTGGTCGGGGTTAAGGTCGCCCAGAATCTCCGAGCCGTTCTGCAGACAGAGTTCGACATTGTCTTGCAGAACGATTGTACCGCAGAGGTATTGCCCTTCCGGCACAAGCACGCGTCCGTCTGCCTTGCTGCAGTCGCATATCGCCCTGTTGAAGGCCTCCGTGCAGTCCGTCACTCCGTCACCGCAGGCGCCGTAGTCCATTACGTTGAATTCTGCACGGACTCGCGTCGTACGGCAGGCGGTCAGTGCAAGGAGAGTGAAGAGAAGCGGAAATAGAATATTTTTTCTCATAAGTTGCAGTTTGCTTTGTTCAAATATGATGATTTTTATTGTCAAAAAAAACGGAGAGGGCCGGCAAGTTGCAAAAAAGCCTATTAAATCGTAAATTAGCAGGATATTATGGCAGGACAGAAGATTGACGTCGCGGCTCTGTGCGCGAAACTCTCCGATGATGCCCGGAAGGGTGTCTTCGCCCCCGTTTATCTCCTTATGGGAGATGAGCCCTACTATCCGGATATGGTATGCCAGGCCATTCTGGACAATTGCATAGATGATTTCGGAAAGGATTTCAACGAGACGGTGTGCTACGGAGCGGACGTGACGGCGGAGCAGGTGGTGACGGCGGCCAGACGTTTCCCTATGATGGCCGACAGGCAGCTGGTCGTGCTGAAGGAGGCGCAGCTGATGAAGGATGTGGAGAACCTTGCCGTATATTGCGCCGAGCCCCTTGATTCCACCGTGCTTGTGATTATGATGCACAAGGCATCCGCCGACAAGCGGAGGGCCCTTTACAAAGCGGTGCAGAAGCACGGAGTGGTGGTTGACAGCCCCGCCGTGCGCGACTATGAGCTGCCGCGCTGGATAGAGAAACATTTTGCTTCGAGGGGGCTCAGGATTGACCCTCAAGCCTGCCGCCTTATGGCGGAGTCCGTCGGAACGGAACTGTCCGCCATAGTGGTGGAGACGGACAAACTTCTGAAGAACCTGCCGGAGGGTGCACGGGAAGTCACCGTCGGCGATATAGAGAAGAATGTGGGCATTTCACGCCAGTTCAGCATTTTCGAACTCACCAGGGCTTTGTCTTACAAGGACAGCAGGACGGCTCTCAAGATAGCCGCGCATCTGGGAGATTCCGCGAAATTCTCGATGCCTATGGCGGTAAGTGCCTTGTACACGCATTTTTACCGCATCCTCAAGTATTCTGCCCTCGTCGCATCCGGTGGAAACCCGTCAGACGAGGATAAAGCCCGCGTGCTGGCGGGAGTCAATACCTATTTCTACAAGGAATATGATGCTGCCGTCAGGAATTATCCCCTGAAGAAGGCGATGGCTGTGATTTCTCTGCTGTGCGAATACGACTATCTTGGCAAGGGCGGAGACGGAGGAGCGGCCACGGCGGCGGAATTACTTGTTGAACTTGTTTTGAAAATATTGAATCTGTAGGCAAGCTATGAAAAGATTTTTTATGTTTTTGGCTCTTATGTTGTGTGCGGCCTCCGTGCCGGTCCGGGCTCAGCATATCCCGTTCACTGTAGAGACGGGGGATAATATATCAAAGGTTACGTATGACGGCAAAATGGAGGGTGGTTTTTTGAAATATGTGTTGGACTACGGCAGTGTGAAACACTATATGACCCTTGACGGCAAGTTTGAGACCGTCGAGTGGAGACTGTCGGTACCGTCGGAAGGTACGGACATAAATGCCGTGAAGAACGGGGACAAACTTGTGCTGAAAGGGAAGTTCAACGGCAAGAGCGTTGACCGGAGCGAAAAACTTGACGGAAAACCCTGGTATCAGCATATCGGCATATCGGCAGGCCACATCCTCGATGGTAACAGTCCTGTCAAATTCTTCTGCATCCGTCCGACGGACCTGGAGGGTTTCTTTATGACTGCCACCGGGATGGGGGAAGTGAGCTACAGAGGGAAAAAACTTTGCAGGGTGAAGGTCGCTCCCACCGGCATCGCTGCAAAATTCTGGAGCTGCGATTATTATTACGACAGCAGGAATCTCAACTTTGCGGGATACCAGGCTGTGGAGGGGGGACCGGGAACGCCCGTTACATATTGGTACGTAGCTGAATAATGAGCATAATAGTCAAAGGCGCGAGGGTAAATAACCTCAAGGACATCACGGTGGAAATCCCCAGGGGGAAATTCGTTGTGATTACCGGAGTTTCCGGCTCCGGAAAGTCATCCCTTGCCTTTGACACTCTGTATGCCGAAGGGCAGAGGCGTTATGCCGAGAGTCTGAGTTCCTATGCGCGCCAGTTCCTGGGGCGTATGTCGAAACCTGATGTGGACAACATCGAGGGCATTCCGCCCGCCATTGCCATAGAGCAGAAGGTTTCCACCAGGAATCCACGCTCCACGGTCGCCACGACTACGGAGATTTATGATTTCCTCCGGCTTGTATATGCCCGAATAGGGCGGACTTTCTCTCCCGTGTCGGGCAGGGAGGTCCGATGCGACAGCGTGGCCGACGTTATGGGAGCCATTTCTTCATCTGCGCCGGGCACTACGCTGTATATTCTTTCCGATTTGAATTGGAAGTCCCGTGAAGACAGGGTGGAACTCCTTCTGAGCCTGAAGGAGAACGGGTACAACAGACTGTATGCCGATGGAAAGCCCCTGAAAATTGACGATGCGCTTCAGAACGGCCTTCCCGGGGAGGCCGAACTCCTTGTGGACAGGGTCAAAGTGCCGCAGGAGATTGACAATGACCTCCGTACAAGGTTGCTTTCGTCGGTGAACGATGCATTTGACAGGGGGGAGGACGTTATGTTCGTGGCAGCTGAAAATGGAGGGATGAGGCGTTTTTGCCGACGTTTCGAGCTTGATGGCATAAAGTTCCGCCAGCCGGACGAATATCTTTTCAGTTTCAACAGTCCTTTGGGCGCCTGTCCGGTCTGCGGCGGACTCGGCAAGATTATAGGAGTCAGTGAGGATCTGGTGATTCCGGACAAGACGAAGAGTATCTATGACGGATGCATTGCCTGTTGGAGGGGTGAGAAGATGGGATGGTTCAGGGAGCATCTGATTGAGGTGGCGGACAAATACGGCATTCCTGTTTTCGAACCCTGGTGCAATCTTGACCGCAGTGTGAAGGATCTGATATGGGAGGGGGACAGACCTGCCCCCGGAGAGAAGTACGATGAGGACGAGACACGCCTGGTGGGTATAAGCGAGTTTTTTGAATGGGTTGAAACCCAACGCTATAAGATTCAGTACAAGTATATGCTGAACCGTTTCAGCGGCAGGACTGTGTGCCACGAATGCCACGGGACGAGACTGCGCAGGGAGGCTCTGTACGTGAAGGTGGGAGGCAGGACTATCGCGGAAGTGCTGGAGATGGACGTTGCCCGGATGCTGGATTTCTTCAGGAAACTCGATCTTACTGATACGGAACGCGAAATAGTCCGGGAACCGATGCAGGAAATCCTGAACAGGCTCCAGTACATAGAGGATGTCGGTTTGGGATATCTCAGGATGGACCGCAACTGCAACACGCTTTCGGGCGGAGAGAGCCAGAGAATCAATCTGGTCACGGCGCTGGGCAGTTCGCTTGTGGGGTCGATGTACGTGCTGGATGAGCCCAGCATAGGTCTTCATCCGCGGGATACGGAGCGTTTGATTGCAGTTCTTCGCCGTCTCCGCGATTTGGGGAATACCGTTATTGTCGTGGAACACGATGAGGAAATAATCCGGGCGGCGGATATGCTGATTGATATGGGGCCGATGGCCGGAGTGAATGGCGGGAAGATCGTATTTCAGGGCTCTTTAGTTGGTTGTGGTGATTGTGCTGTAGCCGGAAGGGACCGGGGAATAGGGTTAATGGCCCCTTCCGGCTACAGCACAACCACCGCTGAAACAGGAGAGAACCCGGGAAAAGGGATAATGGCCCCGGGTGATTCGTTGACCCTCAAATATCTGTCGGGAGAGATTCCGCGCTACGTGAGGGAGAAGAGGCCGTGGACCTACAGCATTACGGTGGAAGGGGCAATGGAGCACAATCTCAAGGACATAGACGTGAAGTTCCCTCTCGGTGTGCTGACTGTGGTGACGGGCGTGAGCGGCTCGGGAAAGTCTTCGCTCGTGGGGGATATCCTCTATCCTGCACTTTTCCGCAAGCTCAACGACAGCGGGGACGCCCCTGGAACGCATCGCGCGCTGTCGGGCAGCATAGACCGGATATCCCGTGTGGAATATGTCGATCAGAATCCCATAGGCCGGAGTTCCCGTTCCAATGCCGTCACTTACCTGAAGGTTTACGACCTCATCAGGACTCTTCTTTCCGAGCAGCAGTATGCCAGAATCAACGGCTTCGGACCCTCGACTTTTTCTTTCAATCAGGACGGCGGGCGTTGCCCGGAATGTCAGGGTGACGGCTATGTCACCATTGAGATGCAGTTTATGGCGGACGTTACGATGGTCTGCGAGTCCTGCGGAGGCAAGCGTTTCAAGCCAGACGTGCTGGAAGTCCGCTATCGTGGGAAGAACATAGATGACATCCTTAATATGAGTGTCGATGAGGCCATAGCCTTCTTCTCGGAGGGACCCGAAGACATTTCGAAAGAGATTGCATACCGTCTGCAGCCGCTGGTGGATGTAGGCCTCGGTTATATAAAACTCGGACAAAGCAGTTCCACCCTCTCGGGCGGAGAAAGCCAGAGAATCAAGCTGGCATATTTCCTGTCCGTCTGCAGGAGGGAGCGCAAATCCGAAAGGATTATGTTCATCTTTGACGAGCCCACAACCGGACTGCATTTTTATGACGTGGAGAAACTGCTGAAATCGTTCGATGCCCTGCTCGCGGCGGGCCACAGTCTGGTGGTGGTGGAGCATAATCCCGATGTGATAAGGGCGGCGGACTGGGTGATTGACCTCGGCCCCGATGCCGGTGACAACGGCGGGGAAGTGGTGTTTGCCGGTACTCCCGAGGATCTTGTGAAATCGGATACGTTTACAGCAAAATATATATGAAGAATATTGGAAAGTATGTTTTAAAAGGCCTTCTGGCAATGTTCGCCGCCCTTCCGCTCAAGGTCCATTACGCCATTTCCGGATTTGTGGCGTGGCTTGCCTGTTCGGTGCTGCATTACAGGACGGATGACGTGATGATCAATATGGCAAGATGTTTTCCGGAAATGAGTGCCTGGGAACTCCGGATTCTCAAAAAGGAGTTTTACAGACATTTTGCCAACGTGATTGTGGAAAGCATATGGTTCGGGGGATGCCACTCTCCGGAAAGATATCGTAAGTCGGGTGTTGTTGAGATGAAGAATTTCAACAGCTTGAGAGAATTGTATGACAATTCCAACGGAGTGGTGGTGATGTGTTCACACAGCGGCAACTGGGAACTTTTCGGCGGGCTGCTTTCGCATTTTTATGATGATTCTGTCAGAAAGGTCGATGTGAACAAGTTGTGTGTAGTGTACAGGCGTCTGAGCAGTAAAGTCTGGGATGATATAATGAAGGACAACCGCCTGGCGCCATTGGGAAACAATGCCTGTTTCAAGGGCTATGTGGAGTCCGGAGCGTTTGTGCGCTTCGCATACACCCATAAGGATGACAAGATGGTATATTATATGATTACCGATCAGAGGCCGTATTTCCCGGGGCCTGATTATCTGAGAGTGAGATTCCTAAACAGGGAATGCCAGACAATGACCGCATCTGCAGGTATCGCCCATAAGTTCGGACATGCAGTCGTGTTCCAGAGCATGAAGGAAAAATCGTCAGGAAAGGGTTATGAGGTGGAATATATCCCTATATGCGCAAATGCAAGCGAATGGAGTGTGGAGGATATCATGAAGAAGTATTACGCGTTGCTCGAGCAGGACATTACGGCTCAACGTCACAACTATTTATGGTCACATCGGCGATGGGAAATAATTTAAAGAGAATCGCGGCCCTTACAATGGTCCGCAATGATGATTTCTACCTTCGGAAGTGGGTTGAATATTATGGCCGTGAACTTGGAAAAGAAAATCTGTACATCTTTTTTGACGGTACGGACCAGCGAATCGCATCGTTCTGTGAAGGAACCCATGCCGAACTCCACGAAAAGATTGGCTCTCAAGTAATTGAGGCTGAAAAGGGCCGGCTCAAGTTCCTCTCGTCAATGGCGTCCAGGTTGCTGGCTTCATCATATGATCTGGTTATCGGGGTCGATGCCGATGAGTTCATTGTGGTGGATCCCAGGACTGGCAAGAGCCTCCGGGAGTATCTGAGCGAGCAGAAGATTGACGTGTGTCTTTCGGCCCTGGGCCTTGACTTCGGTCAGAAATTGGGCGAGGAGCAGGACATAACCGAAGACCTTCCGTTCCTTAATCAGAGGCATTACGCCCAGATCGGCACCCGTTATACCAAACCTTCGATTGTAGCCAAGCCTTGTGTGTGGGGAGCTGGATTCCATAGGGTGAAGGGGCATAATTTCCATATCGGCAAAGACCTGTATCTGATGCATTTCGGGTATTTCGACAAGAAACGTCTTGAGGACAGATTCTCGGACGCTGACAGGCTCAGCCAGGGCTGGGGCAAGCATATGAAGAAGCGCTCACGTACCATCCGGCTGGTCAGCGCCCTGAAGGCCAGGGACTTCGACAGATGGACACGGTTTGCCCGCATATGCCAGTCGGTCGTGCGTCCGCCCTATGCCTGGAACAAGCCGGCTATGTTCGAATTGAGGATTGTTGTCAGGATTCCTGACCGTTTCAAGGATTTGATATGAATTTACGCAAAACGACACTCAAACTGGGATTCAAACTCCGATTCCTGCTGTTCGGCCATATTTTCAATCCTTTGTGGCGCAGCAGGGAAGAGAGAAGGGAAGTGCGCAACAATGTCAAGACAGAAGGGATTATACGCTATTTGCGCGAATTCTATCTGCCCCGAGTAGACAGCGTGCCTGATACCGGCGTTGTGCAATCAGGCCAGGAGAAGATATTCTCAATATGGCTTCAGGGTGAGATTCAGGCGCCGCCACTGGTGCGAGCCTGCTTCGACAGCATCAGGCGCCATTGCAGGCAGGAACTGGTCGTGCTTGACGATACAACGCTGGGCGAATACATACATCTGCCCGGCACGATAGTCGACAAATTCAGGAAGGGAATCATCAAACCGGCCCATTACGCGGATATCTGCCGAGTCGAACTCCTTTATGAATATGGTGGAATATGGCTGGATTCGACCTGCTTTGCGACTGCACCCGTGCCGCAATGGATGTTGGATGAGGATATGTTCGTATATCTTGCCGGCAAGGTGGTGGACTGCCATTACAGTTATATGCAGAACTGCTTCATCCGGGCGCGGAAGGGCTCCTGGCTGCTTGCGGCCTGGAGAAGGATGATACTCGACTATTGGATGGAGGAGAACAGCCATCTGGATTACTTCCAGCACCAGCTGATGTTCAAGACTCTTGTCAACCACAATCCCAAGGCTGCGGCGCTGTTTGCCCGGATGCCTCACGTCGACCAGGATCCCACACATCTGCTATGGTATACAATAAGGGAGGACAAATGGTCGGAAGAAGCGTTCCGTAACGCCACTTCCGGCAGTTTCTTCCAGAAGACCACCTACATGGATGCCAGGCATCCTGTGCCGGGGACCGTGATGTACGAGATGATCAACAATCCTGAGATTTGACCTTGAGGGTGCTGACGATTCTGTCGATTATCCTTCTGTCCCTGCGCTCGTCGAACTTCCTCGCCCAGAAATGTGGCACGCTCATAAGCAGGTCGTAGTCCTCGAACCTGAACACCCAGGGATGCCGGACACTTTCGCCCCGGGTCCAGTCTATGAAACGCATATTGCTGTCATTGTCCGAGGTGGAATTACCGGAATGCTCGGTCTTGTCGTAGAGATTGTCCCTGAAAGGTGAACGCCACAGGAGAGTGGCCATAAATACCTCGTCACAGGTGGAGGTGTGACGGAAGGTCTTTTCCAACCAGTCCTTCTGGGTCACGGCGTATCTTGCCATTCCATCGCTGATGCTGAACCATTGTGACCCGTATTTGAATTCGATATCCTTGTTGATGCCTACGTCGAGGGACAGTTGTATGCCTTTGGCTATGTTGTTGATGAAATTGAGCAGGAAGTTGCCTCCGCCCTCGGGGAAGGGGCTCCAACAGTTGAAGCGGCTTCGGGTATTGCCCTTGATAGTCCAGAGATTGATGAATTCCTTGCCTTCATTGCGGTCGAAGAAATCGTGGATGACATCCTGCGTCTTGATGGGAAGATCCATCCCCGAGAGGAGATGATAGTAGCTGTAATGCCGGCGGGTGGCCTGTTCGAGCAGCGCTATCTCGATACGGGCCAGACTGTATCCTCCCCAATGGGCTTTGATGCGGGGATTTATGAAAGTCAGTTCCGAGGCGGAGCAGCAATTGACAAACAATTCCTCCCCGAACGGTGCTCCTGCATCCAGATGAACGTATATGTCATTGCGAGGGTCATCCAGCAGCCTGATGAGAGTTTTCAGCTGCTCCGGATTGGTATGGGCCATTATCAGATACGCGTGCCTGTTCATTTCAATAACTTTATCACTTTGCCGGCAATCAGGGAGAGCACTGCCGCAACCGCTGCTCCTACGGCAAATCCTACCATCACGTCACCGAAGAAATGCTTGCCGACGAATACCCGGCTCAACCCTACCAGTACGGCCCATAATATGATGCATATTCCGTATATACCGTATTTCCGTGTCCTGTCATTGCGGAATGCCAGATACGAACCTACAGCGAATCCCATTGAGTTGGCGGCGTGGGCGGAGTAGAACCCGTATTCGATCTTATGCCCGCAGCCTTCGAGCTGTCTGAGTCCGCGGCTCATCATCTCTCCGTCGCAGCAGGGGCGCAGCCTTTGGAAGAACGCTTTGCTCACGTTACCCAGCTGGTCGCAGCATACTATTGTGAGTATGATGGCTGCAATGGATATCAATCCGCGCTTCCAACCGAGATTGCGGATAAGGAAGAACGCGATGGCGGCATACAGCACGAACCATATTTCCTTGTTGGAGAAAACTCCCCAGACCCAATCGCTGGCAGGGCAGTGTACGGAGTTGATGGCAAGAGTTATGTCCTTGTCCAGATGGTGCAGATACTTGAAAAATTCAGACATTTCGATGTGTTTCAGTCAAATATTTTGTTTTCCCTTGCTTTTGCCGGCTTGTGCTACGGATTACAGCGTGCATCCATATTTTCCGATAATTCCCCCAAAAATACACAAAAACCCGGACAATCTATCTTTTGCTCAGGGAGAATTTGTATTTCGACGGTTTGTCTTCGATTTCCAGTTGCGCTTCCACAAAGTCTCCGCAGGACATCAGAGGCAGATTGGCGGTGAAGCGGCATTTCGCCCCGTCAGTCATTTTGCCTTCAACGACAAGTACCGTCGGCGTCAACGCAGACTCGTTGGGGTAGAATTGGAGGATGGTGCCGGGATACTGAGGGTACATTCCGATGTCGCAGGGGAGTCTGTCCCACATAAGACCCCGCATACCGCTTGTGTCCGAAACGGTTTCCGACGGAATGAAGCTGTCAAAGCGGAGAGCCTCCACAAAAGCATTGGCCTTTTCGACATATACTACAGGATCCTCCAGTCTTTTGTAGCCCGGGAAGGAATGCTCCACTGAAGTCAGCTCTACCGAGCATAGCGGTGACTCGGCTTTGATGCCAAGGGTGTCTCCGGCGCAGCACACAGCCGTGCCTCTCATCATAGGCATCCCTTTGACCTCATCACTGTAATAAAGCCTCAGGATTTCCATCGAGTCGTAGGAACCCAGAGCTTCTGGATTGAAATTCCTGCCGCTGTTGGCTATGCATATTGCAATCTTGTCTCCGTCCGGAAGAAGGAAAGAGGCGGAATCCGAAGCGGATTCCAGATGGGCGAAGCCCTCCAGCTTCTTCATTTTCCCGTCGCTGTAAACGAAAATGTCTGCGTGCCGGACAGCGGGATTGTCTTTAAGATGAATGCAGGTCCACAGCGAATCGGGACCCTGCTTTTCTTCCGGAATGCCGTCATCTATTCTTTCGCAGGAGGGAAGAACAAGTGCCTGGACGGCCAGGGCGAACGTAATTAAAATGCCGATGTGTTTCATAACGTCGGCAAACATAGTGTCTGAATTGAATATTAAAAAGAAAAGTTAAGAAACGTAAACGTGGTTTATCTGTTTCTTAACTTTTCTGAAAGGAATGTTTTTTCTTATGCTCCGAAGTTGTCGAAAAGAATGTTCTCGGGAGCAACTCCGAGGGAGTCGAGAAGATCGACTACGCACTTGGTCATCATAGGAGGACCGCACATAAAGTACTTGATGTCCTCGGGTGCATCGTGCTCCTTGAGGTAGGTCTCATACATCACGTTGTGTACGAAGCCTGCTGTGTACTTGACACCTGCGGCATCGGCAGCAGGATCGGGACGGTCGAGAGCGAGATGGAACCGGAAGTTCGGGAACTCTTTCTCGATTTCCGCGAAATCTTCAAGATAGAATGCCTCCACAAGGGCGCGGGCACCATAGAAGAAGTGCACTTTGCGACCTGTCCTGAGGGTCTTGAAGAGCTGCATGATGTGGGAGCGGAGAGGTGCCATACCTGCACCGCCGCCTACGAATATGTACTCGATGTCGTCCGGGTCGTTCTTAGGGAGAAGGAATTCTCCGTAAGGACCGCTTATCATCACCTTGTCGCCGGGCTTGCGGGTGAACACGTAGGACGAAGCGATACCGGGATTGACCGGAAGAAGCTTCGGACCCTGCTCACGGGGAACGCTGCGGTCGAAAGGAGGAGTGGCGATACGCACGTTGAGCTTGATGATGCCCTTTTCTCCGGGATAAGAGGCCATTGAGTATGCCCTGATTGTATCTTCGGGGTTGGAAGAATGGAGGTTGAAGAATCCGTATTTCTCCCAGTCAGCCCTGTATTCGGGCTCGACTTCGATGTCCTTGAAATCAAGCTCGTACTTGGGAATGTCAATCTGGATGTACTCGCCGCTCTTGAATTCGAGGTTCTCTCCTTCGGGGAGCCTGACGGTGAATTCCTTGATGAAGGTGGCCACGTTCCTGTTGGAAATAACCTCACACTCAAGTTTCTTGACGCTGAGAGCGCTTTCCGCCACCTGAATCTTGAGGTTGTCCTTGACCTTCACCTGGCATCCCAGACGCCAGCCTTCCTTAATCTGCTTGCGGTTGAAGAAACCGACCTCCGTGGGGAGAATCTCTCCGCCGCCTTCCAGTACCTGAACCTTGCACTGGCCGCAGTTGGCCTTGCCGCCACAAGCTGAAGGGAGGAATATCTTCTCGCCGGCGAGAGTGCTCATAAGGCTGTTGCCGGGGGTGACGTCAAGTTCCTTCTTGCCGTTGTTGATGTCAATCTTTATGGTTCCCTTGGGGGTGATTTTCGCCTTCACGAAGAGCAGGAGAGCCACAAGAATGAGGGTGATGACGGCAATGATGACTGCCGCCGCAATTATTGTAGTTGTTACTGTATTCATAATCCTGTCCTCCCGTTAAAGTGAAATGCCCATAAAGATCATGAATGCCATACCCATCATTCCGACGGTAATGAACGTGATGCCGATTCCCTTGAGTCCTGCGGGTACGTTGCTGTAGCTCATCTTTTCACGTATGGCCGCAAGGCAGACGATGGCAAGGTACCAGCCGATACCGGAACCGAGGGCATAAACCGCCGACTCGCCGACACCGGTGAAATCTTTCTGCTGCATGAAGAGCGAGCCTCCGAGGATTGCGCAGTTCACGGCGATGAGGGGCAGGTAGATGCCGAGGGAACTGTAAAGGGAAGGAAGGAACTTCTCCACAATCATCTCGACAAGCTGGGTGATGGCCGCGATGACCGCGATGAAGATGATGAAACTCAGGAAGCTGAGGTCAACATCCGCGAAATCGGGGCTTATCCACGCCATAGCACCGGGCTTGAGGAAATATGTATCGAGGAGATAGTTGACGGGGAGGGTGATGAGAAGCACGCCGATGACCGCGATTCCGAGGCCGTTGGCCGTCTTGACATTCTTGGATACTGCCAGGTATGAACACATACCGAGGAAGTATGCAAAAATCATATTGTCAACGAAAATTGACTTTACGAATAAGCTGATATATTCCATAACCGATAATGTGTTTTATTTTTCCTGAAGTTCCTTGTCTATGCTTCTGTGTATCCAGATGATGCATCCGAGAAGGATGAGTGCAAACGGAGGCAGAATCACGAGACCGTTGTTGACATATCCCGCCGCATAGGCCGCTTCGGGGATGATGCGGATGCCGAACAGGGTACCGCTGCCCAGAAGTTCGCGGAAGAACGCGACGATGATGAGGATGGCTCCGTAGCCCAGACCGCTGGCCAGACCGTCAACAAAAGAGGGGAGGGGTTTGTTGCCGAGAGCGAAAGCCTCGATGCGCCCCATCACGATGCAGTTGGTGATGATGAGACCGATATAGACGGAGAGGGATTTGTCGATGGCGTAGGTTGATTCGAACGCCTTGAGGAACTGATCCACAAGAATGACCATAAGCGCCACAACCACAAGCTGTATGATGATGCGGACGCGGTTGGGTATGGTGTTGCGTATTATCGAGCAGATGAGGCTGGAAAGTCCCGTGACAATGGTCACGGACAGAGCCATCACAAGAGCTCCTTTCAATTCGACCGTTACTGCCAGAGATGAGCAGATACCGAGAACGAGGACGGTAATCGGATTGCCCTTGAGCAACGGAGTGGTAAATGTTTCTTTAAAATTTCCCATAATTTATTCCTCCTTTGCTTTAGCTGTTTCTGTTGCCGCCTTGATGGCATCGGCAAAGACGTTGACGAGTTCTCCGGAGACGAAAGTCTTCTGATAGGCATTGAGCCAGGTTGTGATGGCGGCGTCAAGTCCCTTGGATGTCATAGTGGCACCCGTGATGGCGTCAACGGCGTTGTCCTTTCCTTCAGGTGCGCCTCCCTTTACAATGCTGAAAGGTTTGCCGTCAGCGAAATCGACAACTTTGCCGACGAACTGTGCCCGGAATGCGGGATCGTCCTTGATTTTACCGCCAAGTCCCGGGGTTTCGCTTGCGTGGTCGAAATATGCTCCCACAATCGTCTTGAAATCATCGGCGACCGCGATGTAACCCCAGACGGGACCCCAAAGGCCCGCACCGTAAACGGGGAACACCATAACGCCGTTCTTGAACTGATAGATGGGAAGGCTCAGAGCGGAGCTGTCCTTGATATTGTAGTTCTGCGCCTTGAGGTCGGAGGTTGAATAGACGCGGGCTTCGGTGAAATCGAGGGCTCCGACTTCCTTGGCATCGATATCCACCAGGATGGAAGATGCGACGTTCTCCTTGTAGAAGTCAAGAGTCGCCTTGTTGCCGATTTCTGACCAGTGCTCCTTCTCTCCGAACTGAGCCGCCGTCAGAATCTGGCTTACGGTCTCCGCTTTCTCGTTGGCGGCCTGCATAGGTCCGAGTTTCTGAGAGACAAATGCCAGGACAGCCGCCACCATTACTACCACTATCGTGGTGTAAATGACTGTATATACGTTACTGTTTGTATTCATAGCTATGCGACATTTGCTTTTTTGTTCCTGCGGGATATGTGGGCGCTTGTGACACAGTGGTCAATGAGCGGCGCGAAGGTGTTGCAGAGCAGGATTGCGAGCATCATTCCCTCCGCATAACCCGGATTGAAAAGACGTACAGTGATGCACAGGGCACCGATGAGGAAGCCGTAAATCCACTTGCCGCATTCCGTCTGGGCGGAAGTGACGGGGTCGGTTGCCATAAATACTGTACCGAACGCAAATCCGCCGAGGAGCAGCTGCTCCCAGCAGGGGATGGCCGTCGCACCTGTGACGTTGCCGATGAATCCGACAATAAGGGCGCCTGCAACCGAGCTGAGCATTATCTTCCAGCTGGCAACACCCGTCCAGAGAAGCAGGATGGCGCCGAGGAGGATGCAGAGCGTGGATGTCTCACCTACGGAGCCGGGAATGGTTCCGAGGAATTCGCTCCACACGCTGGTGCTGTACTGTGCGGCTCCGTCAAGTGCGAGGGGAGTGGCTCCGGTGAAGCCGTCAACCAACTGCTCGCCGGGTTTGACGTGAATCCAGGTGCTTGAACCCGACATACTGTTGGGATAGGAGAAGAACAGGAATGCACGGGTGAGGAGCGCGGGGTTCCAGATGTTCATTCCTGTGCCTCCGAAGACTTCCTTTCCGAAGATTGTGGCGAATGCGACTGCGAGCGCCAGCATCCAGAGGGGAGTGTCAACGGGGACGATGAGAGGGATGAGGAAACCGGTCATAAGGAAACCTTCGTTGACCTCCTCGCCGCGGATTTGCGCCGTGCCGAACTCGATGATGAGACCGACGGCGTATGCCACCACATAGAGAGGAAGGACACGGAGGAAACCGTACCACCAGTAGCCCAGGACTATGCCCCAGAAGCCTGTGACGGTGGTGCCGGTGGCCAGAGCGTGCTGATAACCGACGTTCCACATACCGAACAGGGCTGCGGGTATGACGGCTATGAGCGCGAGAATGATGATGCGTTTGAGGTCTATCGCATCGCGCACGTGAGCACCTTTGGAGGTGACAGTGCCGGGTACTGCCAGAAATGTGTCAAAAGCGTCGGCAGTGGAGTGAAGCCAGGAAAGCTTGCCGCCTTTTTCGAAAATCTTGTTCATACTTTATGCCATTTCTTTAAGCATCAGGTCAATACCCTTTGCGATGATGTCCTGAATATTGTTCTTGCTGGGGTCAACGTACTCGCAGAGCGCAAAATCCTCGGGCAGAACTTCATATATGCCGAATTTCTCCATCTTGTCTATGTCTCCGGCAAGGCAGGCCTTCACCAGATAGATGGGATAGATGTCCATAGGAAGGACCTTCGCATAGTATGAGTCGTTCATAAGGAATGCGCGGGGACCGCCGTGAAGATTGGTGTCCATATCATATTTCCTTCCGGGCGTGAGCCAGGAGAAGTAGCAGCGGTCTGTACTGAACTGCTTGTAACGGAAGGGGCGTATCCAGCCGAAGAGCTCGCGCTCCGTGCCTTCCCGTACGAGGGTTACCTGGTCTGCATAGAATCCGATGCAGCCGTTCTCTCCCACGTTCAAGCCGGTGAGGATGTCTCCGGAGATGAAGCGGATCTCGTCTGCAAGGCTGCCGTAGAACGCGGCGAGGGCCTTGACAGGAGTCCCGGGCAGGGCCTCTACGTATGAAGGCTCTATTGCCATAGGGCCGGTCACGGCGATTTTCCTGCGAAGGTTGAATTTGCCCGTGCCGAAGAGTTTTCCGATTGCGGCGAGTCCCTGAAGGCTGACTGTCCATACGGTCTCATCCTTTCTGATGGGGCTGATGTGGCTGATCTGCACTCCCACGTTGCCGGCGGGATGCCTGCCCTCGAATTTGTGCATCGTGACGTTTTCCAGCCTGCTGAATGGACTGTTGGGGAAGTCCTTGCCGCAAAGGCTGAGGTGAATTCCGCCGTCAGTGAGTTTGGAAAGAGCATTCAGACCTTTCTGGATGAAGGCCGTTTCGCCGCCTAGAGTGAATTCGTAATCGGGGGCGAGCGGCGCCGTGTTGAATCCGGAAACGAAAATGGCCTTGGGCTTCACGTCCGGGTTGGCGATGATGCCGTAGGGACGCTGGACAAGCCAGGGCCACAAACCGCTCTTGAGCAGTGTTTCCTTGATTTGTTCCTCGGACAGGGCGTCCGGGTTCTGTACTCCGAAGTCGAGATACTGCTGATCATCGTCCGCCTGTATCAGGACGGCCAGAAGCTTGCGCTTTTCTCCGCGAACCACCTCCTTGACTGTGCCGCTGGCGGGGGAGGCGATGAGAATGTCCGGGTTCTTCTTGTCCGAAAGGACAGGGGAACCGGCGAGCACCTTGTCGCCTTCCTTGACCAACAGTCTAGGAAGAAGCCCTTTGAAATCGGCCGGATTGATTGCAACGATGTCAGGAGATATCGTCTTGGAGATTCGGAGGTCCGCTTCTCCCTTGACAGGAATGTTCAGACCTTTTTTCAAAACGATTGTGTCAGACATTGTTATGATGGATTATTGTATATAGTGCAAAATTGCAGTGCGAATATAGTAATTTTTTATGTAATTTCGTGCCATATGAGCAACAATATGAACGCAATCCTGGATGGTTTGAACGAGGAGCAAAGAAAAGCCGTTCAATGTATGGAAGGGCCTGTCCTTATCGTGGCGGGTGCCGGTTCCGGTAAAACAAGAGTACTTACAAGCAGGATAGCATATATCCTGGCATCGGGTGTGCCCGCGTCGAGGGTACTGGCCCTCACATTTACGAAGAAGGCTGCCGGGGAGATGAAGGAAAGGGTGGCGATGATGGTGGGCGCAGGAAACGCCAGGCAGCTTGTGATGGGAACCTTCCACGCCGTATTCGTGAGGTTCCTGCGCGAGTTCGCGGGCAGCCTGGGTTATCCGGAACATTTTACTATATACGACACGGCTGATTCCATCTCAGCCATAAAGTCCTGCCTCAAGGAACTCGAACTGGATGACAAGGTTTACAAGCCCAAGGATGTGCTCTCACGCATCTCTATGGCGAAGAACAACCTCGTCACCGTTGCCGGCTACAGGGCCAGCAGGGAACTCCAGGTCGCGGACAGCCATCACAAGAAACCCCGTATTGTCGATATCTATGCTCTTTATCAGGAGAAGATGAAGCAGGCCGGGGTGATGGATTTCGACGACATCCTGGTCAATATGAACGTCCTTTTCAAGAACGACAGGGATGCTCTCCTGAAGATAGCTGACAGGTTTTCCTATATTATGGTGGATGAGTATCAGGACACCAACTATGCCCAGTATCTGATTATGAAGAAACTGGGGCAGTTCCACCTGAACATCTGCGTGGTGGGTGACGATTCCCAGTCCATCTATGCGTTCCGGGGCGCGAAGATAGAGAATATCCTGAATTTCAAGAAAGACTATCCCGATTGCCGTCTGTTCCGGCTTGAGCGCAACTACAGGTCAACCTGCAACATAGTGAACGCCGCCAATTCCGTGATTGCCCACAATGAGGGCCGGATTCCCAAGGAATGTTATGCGGTAGGCGAGGACGGCGAGAAGATAACCCTCCTGCACACCTATTCGGAAGGGGAGGAAGCGGTCGGCATAGTTTCTTCGATAATGCAGAGAATGCGGACCGAAAAGGCCAGATATCAGGACTTCGCCGTCCTTTACAGGACAAATTCGCAGTCCAGAGCCATTGAGGAGCAGCTCAGGAGGCGTAACATACCGTATATGGTATATTCCGGCAACTCGTTCTTTGAAAGAATGGAGGTGAAGGACGTGATGTCATATTTCAAACTTTGCGTCAACGTCAACGATGACGAGTCTTTCAGGAGGACAGTCAACAAGCCGGCGAGGTCAATAGGCGAAACATCGGTCAGTGCCCTTAACGAATGTGCGAGGGCGCACCGGTGTTCGCTGTTCAAGGCCGCGTGGATGGAGGATACGGAGGTTTATGGCCTTCGCCCGGCGGCATTGCAGAAAATCCGCGCCTTCTGCGCGATGATAGACAAACTTGCGCAGCAGGTACGCGGCACCGATGCCTGGGAACTGGCCAGACGCATTGCTGACGATACCGGCATCTATGCATTCTATAAATCCGACACGTCCATAGAAGGCCTTGCACGCACTTCCAACGTGGAGGAACTGATAAATTCCGTCGCGTCTTTCGTGGAGGAACGTCAGGAGGAAATGGATGAGGTGGATGAAAATGCCGTCTTCACCCTCGACGATTTCCTCGAGAACGTGACGCTTCTGAGCAACGTTGACGTCTCGGATGACGAGGATACCAACAACAAGGTGGCGCTGATGACCGTCCATTCCGCCAAAGGCCTGGAGTATCCCTACGTTTTCGTGGCGGGAATGGAGGAGAACCTCTTTCCTTCGTTGAATATGCTCAGCTCTTTGCAGGACATAGAGGAGGAACGGCGTCTCTTCTACGTCGCGGTCACAAGGGCGAAAAAAGCTGTCACCCTGTCGTTTACAGAGACCAGAATACGCAACGGCAAGCACGAAAGCAATCCTCCTTCCCGCTTCATAAAGGAAATAGACACGAAATACGTCGAAAATCCCCTTGATGACGACGATTTCGACTCTAGCCCTGATGACAAGCCCCTGTTCGGTGGCTTCGGCTCGCGTTTTTCGCCTTCTTACGGAGGCGGAAGCCACAGAAACGAGTATGGGAAGTCGTCGGCTGTGACCTATGAAAGGAGGTCGCCCGGAGTTCCGGGGAAACAGACGGCTCCGGCGGCCACGGTCATTCCTTCCAGGAAGCCGGATATCATCGACCCCGATTTCGTGGCTGTCCCTATGACGGAGTTGTATGAGGGAGAGCGCATCGAGCACAACCGCTTCGGCGCGGGGACCATAAAATCCATAAGAGGCACCGCTCCCGAAATGAAGGCTGAGATTGTCTTCGACAACTACGGGGAAAAGCTGCTGCTTCTGAAATATGCCAAACTCAGACCCTTGAAACCATAAGACTATGAAAAACACGTTACAAATCTTTCTGGCTGTCGCACTGTGCCTGTTCTGCTCCTGCAGGAACGATGATTCCAACACCGTTTTCTCCATCAGTTTCCCGGAGGCTCCCGTCGTGCTCTTCAATCACGAAGATGCCGGCCTGCAGTGCCTGAACTACTTTAATATCATCAAGATAGATGATAGTCACTACCGTATGTATTTTTCCGGAGAAGAGGTAGGTGATGAAATCAAAGACTTCAACAACAACCTGTATATCGCCACATCGGAGGACCTGCTCCATTGGAAATTCGAGAATCCTTGCGGCGGGAGCAACTGTCTGATGAGGCACATCGTGGAGCAGTCGGTATGTTATCTTGAGGGGGACGAATACCCTTTCCGACTCATCGGAAACATCTGGGAGGACGAGAAGTACAAGTTGTGTATGTGGTTCTCCAGGGACGGCATCGATTTTTCCGAGCGCAAGGTTGTCCTTGATGACAGGATGCACGATTCCCAGATTATCCTTGTCCCTGAAGACGGATTTTTCAAGATGTACTACAGACAGAGCATAAAGTTCGGCCCCGGAAACTATAACCGTCGCATTGTGCTCAGGCACATCGATATGCAGGGGGATACCCTCACCGGGATGCAGTTCGTCGCCGGAGAGCGCCTCTACAACAGTGCCGCCTCGAAGATTGACGAGCGTTTCGACCTGCTGCTGCCCACATATTTCAACAATGAGCCCGGTCTGGGCGATCCCTGCCGTTTCGAGGCCTATATTGAGAACGGCCTGTATTCCCAGCAGATAGACTGCCCTCTCAACGATTGGGTGGAGGAGGATGAGAAATGGGCTCTCGCCGCTCCCGGCATCATCGAGAAGGACGGCAGGAAGTATATAGCCTATTATACGAGAAACACGTCCCACGATGAGGGACGTGTCGATAAATCAGTAATCAAGCTGATAGAAATCAGGATTTCCTCAGACAAGTTCAGAAAGGACTAGGCGTAGTATCCGTAGAATCTGATTATTGATTCGATTCCGGCGAAAAACTGCCTCAGGAGGTAGCTCTCGTTGGGGGAGTGGATGGTGTCGCGCTCCAGTCCGAATCCCATAAGTAGGGGGTCGATTCCCAGAATCTTCTGCATCTCCGCCAGCACGGCGATGCTCCCGCCCCCGCGGCTCGGCACGGGTTCGATACCGTAAACATCGGTCATCGCCTTTGACGCGGCCCTGTAGGCATCGGAAGAAATGGGGATGAGGAATCCGTCACCGCCTTCACATTCCCTGACTTCTACCTTCACGCAGTCGGGCGCTATGGCTTTGAAATGGTCGGCAAACAGCCGTGTAATCTCTTCGCTCCGCTGATTGGGAACCAGTCGCATCGATATCTTGGCGTGTGCTTCGGAAGGCAGCACGGTCTTGGCGCCTTCTCCGGTGTAACCTCCCCAGATGCCGCACACGTCCAGGCAGGGACGGATACCTATGCGCTCCATTGTTGTATATCCCTTTTCTCCACGCACCTCATTGATGCCCAGGAATTCCTTGAATTCGTCCGGGTCGAAGGGAGCCTTTGCCAAAAGAGCCCTGTCTTCTGCGCTCAGTTCCACTACCTTGTCGTAGAATCCGGGAACCGTTACTCTGTTGTCATTGTCGAACAGGGATGCAATCATCTCGCACAGAACAGTGATGGGATTGGCCACGGCTCCTCCGTAATGACCGGAATGCAGGTCTTTGTTCGGTCCCGTGACCTTCACTTCGAGATAACTGAGACCTCTCATCCCGCAGTTTATCGAAGGGACTTTGTCGGAAATCATCGTCGTGTCGGAAACGAGACAGATGTCGGCTTTCAGCATTTCCTTGTGTTCCTTCATCCATTTCGGCAGGGAAGCGCTTCCGACTTCTTCCTCTCCCTCGAAAATGAACTTGACGTTGTGCCTGAGCTTGCCGCTGCGTACCAGATATTCAAAGGCCTTTATGTGCATGAACAGCTGGCCCTTGTCGTCATTGGCGCCGCGCCCCCAGATGGCTCCGTCGTGGATTTCCGGCTCAAAGGGGTCTGAATTCCATTTGTCGAGAGGCTCTGCCGGCTGGACATCGTAGTGGCCGTACACAAGCACGGTCCTGTATGACGGGTCAACGGTCTTCTGCCCGAAGACCATAGGGTTTCCGTCTGAAGGATACACTCCGGCTTCGTCTGCTCCGGCTTCCTTCAGCAGTTCCACAAGTCTCTCCGCACAGCGCTGCATATCCTGCTTGTGTTCGACTTTTGCGCTCACCGACGGTATTCTCAGCAAGCTGAAAAGTTCCTCGAAGAACCTTTCCCTGTTCTGTTCGATATATTCTTTCATTTACATATAGTCTCTTTGTATTCTGTTGCTCTCTGTGAATGGGGGCATTAAGCCAAAATCCATTACCCCCTGAACAGAGAGCAACAGAATATTATATTATTTAGAAACGGGGTGCAATCTGAACAGCTTCACGTCGTGACCGGGAATGCTGAGTTCAATACTTTTGCCGGTGGAGATTGCCGGTGCGGCACTGTCCCAGAGGTCGGATGCACTGTAAACCGTTTTGTCGAAATCCGTTGACATTCCGCTTATCGAGTCGGTGAAGCAGAAATCCTTCCAGTCGATGCTCAGACAGCAGGGCGCGGTATCGCGGTTCAGCACACAGAAAGCCCAGTCGCCGCCCTGCAGGGGTTTGAACCAGTATTCAATATCTCCTTCCCGCTTGAACCTCAGCCCCTGCACGCCCAGCCTGTCCTGATCGATTGCAATGACGCCCTTGTTGGTGATTATGTCAAGCGTTTCGTCGCTCATCGACGTCAGATCGTTGCCCAAAAGCAGGGGAGCGGCCATCATACACCACATAGTGAAATGCGCCCGGTCCTCGTTCACGCTCATTCCGTTGCCTACTTCCAGCATATCCGGGTCGTTCCAGTGGCCCGGGCCCGCATATTGGCGCAGAGGGGCGTTTTTGTCCAGAATGTTGAGGACGCTGAGTTTGGTCCAGACATAATTTCCATTCTCATCATAATGGTGCAGAGGCTCCGCGAAAGAGCATCCTATGTCCCCCGTGGTGCGCCAGGAATGTCCGATTTCCTCCGCCCAGAGCCAGGGCTTGTTGGAACCCCATTCGCACATACTGAAGAATATGGGCCTTCCGCAGGCGCGCAGGGCATCGCGCATAAGCTTGTAGGCACCTTTGGGATTGATGTTTTCGTGGAAGCACCAGTCATATTTGAGATAATCCACTCCCCAGGAGGCATAGGTGTAGGCGTCCTGATATTCGTGGCCGTAGCTGCCCGGGCGGCAGCCGCAGGTCATCGTGCCCCCGTCGCTGTAAATGCCGAACTTGAGGCCCTTCGAGTGGATGTAATCACCCAAGGCCTTGAGGCCGGAAGGGAATTTCTGCAGGTCTTCGTGGATGAAACCCTGTGCATCCCTTTCTCCGTGCCAGTGGTCATCCAGATTGAGATAAACGTATCCTGCATCAAGGAGGCCTTTTTCGACCATCACGTCGGCGGTTTCGCGGATGAGCTGTTCGTTGATCTTGTCTTCAAATTTGTTCCAGCTGTTCCATCCCATCTGGGGAGTGTCGGCGAGACCTTCCCATTTCTGGGCATAGGATGCGGGAGAAAGAACAGCCAGGATGGCCATAAGTGTAATTACCTGTTTTTTCATAAATGGGAAAGATATTGTCTATGTTACAAAATACTTACTTCTTCATCTTTTCACACTTATTTGAGTAGTATTGACATCATCGTGATGTCATCGTTCTGCTCATTGTCTCTGGTGAATTCCTTCATCGAATCGGCAAGATGAGCGAGGAACTCCTCACTTGTTTCGACAGTCGGTTCATTATAGTTCGTATAAAAATACAAAATATCTTTTAATTATAGAAAATTGCCCAAATAATCCTGATTTATTTTGACTGGGGTGAGTCTTGAAGTTTTCAAGTGTCCCAAAAAATGAGTAAAATTGCATATGGCTATTACAAAAAAGAGTACTTGTTTGATACTGTTGCTGACTCTGCTCACCTGTGGCGGGGTTTATGCTTCAGAGCGGCTTCCTTTTGAATTCACATATGCTGGAAGGGTTTACAAAGGTTTTGAAGGAATCATTGACGGAACCCTGAAAGTCTCTGTCGAGAAGGCATCCCATCCGGATTTCGACGAGTTGGAATATACCGTCTGGTTTGAGAATATTTCAGACAAGCCGTCCGCGGTTTTGGAAAATGTTTATTCTCTCAAAGCTGGTTTCCGTGGCTCTGCGCCTTTTCTCCGAGGCTGTCTCGGCGATCATAACAATTATTATTCGCAGTATTGCCGCGACTTGTCCCAAGAGAAAGAAATCTTCTTTTCAAGTACCTGGGGGCGCGCCACCCACATAAATTTCCCGTATTTTGATCTGGTGTACGGAAACGGCGGCACAAGGATAGCTCTGGGCTGGGCAGGGACCTGGGATGCCCGGTTCACGACGGAAGGCTCATTCACGACAGTGACTGCCAGAACGGACATTGACTTGAGAACAGTGCTCCTTCCGGGCGAAAAGGTACGTACCGGAATGGTTGTGCTCCTCAATTATAAAGGTAGGGATGAGTATGAGAGTGTCAATAAATGGCGTCGTTGGTATATGAAATACAATCTGCCAAAGGCCGATGCTGACGGGAATGACATTCAGCCTTTTTCCACCATCTGCTTTGCCAATGACACGGGACTTCCCAATTCCGATGGATCCATATCCGAAACATACTTCACCTGGCAGCGCACTCTTTCCGTGCTTCAGAAGGAAGACCTTCTGCCTGACTTCCGCTGGTTCGATGCCGGATGGTATTCAGACCCTGCCGGTAATTTCGTTCCATATGACGGCAGTTGGTGGTCAACTACAGGTGCCTGGATTCCTTGCGGCAGGAAATGGCCCGACAAGACACTTCTGGAGTCAAATGAGGCGTGCCACGCCCTCGGGATGAAATCTTTCGTCTGGTTCGAACCGGAACGCGTCAACCACGTGGACGACCTGGTCAGATTCCACGGGTACAGGGAGGAGTGGGCCGTGACAAAGAACGGCCGTCACATCACCAATAATATAGGCGATCCGGATTGCCTTGCCTGGACTCTGGACCGCATCATCCGAATGATGGACGAGAACGGATTCGATATGTACCGCGAGGACAACAATATAGATCCTGCAGGCCATTGGAGAGTGCTTGATGAACGAGAGTCGGTAAGGACATCATTGCCTAGAAAGGGGATAAGCGAAAACAAATTTATTCAGGGACATTATGCCCTTTGGGACGGGATAATTGCTTACTGCCGCTCCCACGGGAAATGCACCTTCCTGGATTCCTGCGCCTCGGGTGGAGGGAGGAACGATATCGAGTCAATGCGCAGGGCGGTGCCTGTGATGAGGTCCGATTATGACAGGACCACTACGGCAATGCGCCTGCAGCAGAGTTCGGGATTCAATAAATGGATTCCTTTTCACGGTTCTTCTACCAAAGAGACGGAAGGCCAGCACGATAACCCATTACTTTCGCCGGATCTCTACACCGTTCGTGCTTCGCTTCTTCCCATTTGGAACGAGGGGGCGGCCTACTCACATAACCCCGGTCTTAATTTCGGGGAACTGCGAAGGAACCGTTCAATATGGAAAAGAAATTCCCACCTGCTGACAAAAGATTTTTATGAACTGTCCGAATGGCACGACAGAAGCGACACATCACGTTGGACAGTATATGCCTATTCCGATCCGGAAACAGGAGAAAGCATTCAGCTCGGATTCCGGCAGGAGAGTTGCGAAGAATCGGAATTCAACGTAAAACTTCCTTTCGCGGTTCCGGGCAGAATGTATTCCGTCAGGGATGATGATTCCGGCAAAGAAATGATTATTGACGGTGCTACGCTTGCCGGCGGCTTGCCTCTCAGGCTGGAAGAGCCCAGGAGTTCTCTGCTATGGCATATTGTTCCGCTGACGCCCCAGGAAGCATAGGTGTAGGCATCCTGGTATTCGTGGCCGAAACTGCCGGGTTGACAGCCTCAGTTCATTGTGCGTGTTGTCGTTTTTTATCTTGAGGCTTCTCGGACCAGAGCTTTGAATATTGGCAGAAAAGTGGTATCCCTGGGAGATATTAGTCTTTCAGGATGGAATTGGGTCCCCATTATCCAGGCTCCGCCATCTTCATAACCCGTAATTTTCCCATCTCGTTCCACTGCCTCCACGATGCCGTCAGCAGCAAAGGCTACAGCCTTGAGCCCGGCAGGTACGCGCTTTATTGACTGATGGTGGAAAGAATTCACTACCGCGCGTTCGGAACCAAGAAGAGAAGCGAGATTGGAACCTTTCTCTATCGTAATGGAATGAGTCGGATAGACCGCGTCTGTAGGTGACTGATTATGCTTTATTTCACTGTGAACATCTGAAGGAATATCCTGCCATAATGCCCCGCCGAAAGCTACTCCGAGGGCCTGTTCGCCACGACATATCCCCAGGACGGGAATTCCCTTTGCCACAGCAGCTCTGAGCAGTTTGACGTCAAACTTATCTCTTTCCGCATTTACTGTCGTCATAGTCGTCCGGGGTTCTTCGCCATACCACTTGAGAGGATCGAAGTCCTCGCCTCCTGTCATAACCAGAGCATCCACCACCGAAAGCATCGCATCTATCTGAGCCTCATCCGTAGTGACGGGAAGGACAATGGGAACGCCACCTGCAAGGCGCACACTTTCAATATATGCAAGTTTGACCACGGAATTATTATCGGAGCTATACCCGGAAATGCCGATGACCGGAGCCGATGCAAACAATGACAGTGATGCAAAAAGGATTAGTGAAATGATAGAAACAGCCTTCTTCATATAATTGAAATATCGGTTCAATACACAAGTTTCCTGAAATTCCTGACGCGGTGGAAGGTGGAGATGTTGCCGTCGTGATTGTTGCGGGCGTTGACATCTCCGGAACGGCTGAGGATGAAGATATCGGGGCCGCTGATTATCAGCGTGGCGTAGTTGCGGGCCGCATTGTCTGCCGGTCCGACGGCTACAATTCCTGCCATGGTCCAGGTTTGGAGATCCGTCGAGAAGGAAAGGGCAAGCCTTCTGCGTTCATCCATATTGCTGTTGATGTGGGAATGGACCATCCAATAGAGTTCCGTCTCGGGGTCATACTGGATGTGGAACTTGAGGTGTCCTCCGGGGATATAGGTGTAGAATATTTCCTCTCCGAAGTGTTTGAGCCTTCCGATGCTCAGATTTCCCTCCTTGTCCCAACGGCCTGCAAGCATTGCTCCGATATTCTTGAAACCCGTGTTGGCCCTCATCATCAGGACCACTCCCGATGGTTCGTAGAGAGGATTGTCAGGGTTATATACCCGCACTACGTTTGTTTCAAGGATTCCCGCGTTGCCGGGGGAGTCCTGACTTACCGGAAGGGCAGGAATGCCGGAAGGTTTTGCAGCTATGATGTCAGCATCGGGGTTGTACAACTCAGAGAAGCGCCAGCTGGACGGGTCGGTGAGGTCGGCATTTTCGTCGGCCTGCATTAGCACAGGGCCGACTCCGGGCCATTTGTGACCTTCGTAAATCCATTGCTCGTACACAAGCGTCACTTTCCCGTCATAAATGTCGACGGCGCCGCAACTCTGGTGCCATCTGCCGTCTTCGCGAAGCACTGCGGGTTTGCTCCAGGTAAGTCCGTTGTCTTCGCTGCAGCATATCATCAGTTTGCGGGCGTGACCGAGCATATACAGCCCGTCACCTGCCTTGAACAGTATTTCGTGCATCATCGGTATTCTGGCCTCCGTCTCTTTCCAGTGCCTGCCCCTGTCGTCAGAAACCAGGACCCTGATCTGGTTGCCGCTCTTGTAGTCGCCGAACGCGGATTTGGGGCCGTCAAGGATTCCGGTTCCCGGTCCGCCGTAATCTATGGCCGCAATGAACCGCCCGTCAAATCCTTCAATAAGGGCCGGGGTGAAAAGGAATACTCCCGACGGGTCCGGTGACGTGGCAATGATTTTCTCGCTTGCAATCAACGGAGTACGGGCGTTGTCAAGGCCATTGCACCTGAGTGTGAGGGCGGAAGAATCAAGGACGCTCAGAAGCAACAGAGCGGTCAACGGTATCCACTTGTGATTTATTTTACCCATTTGTCAAGCCAATTGAAGAATTCGTGATGCCAGAAGAGTGCGTTCTGTGGCTGGATAATCCAGTGGTTTTCTTCGGGGAATATGATGAGTTTGGAGGGCACGCCCATCATCTGGGCGGCATTGAAGGCAGCCATACCCTGCTCGTAGGGGATGCGGAAGTCCATCATTCCGTGGATGCAGAGGATAGGGGTGTGCCAGTTTTTGATTCTTGACTCCGGGTCGTTTGCATAGTGATGTCTTGACTTGGCTACGTCGGCATAGGGCGCTCCGGCCTGCTGTATTCCGCCGAAGGTGATGCCGTCGCCGGCAGGGCCGGTCTGGCCTTCAACGTAGGCGTATTCTTTCAATCCGCCGTTGTCCCAGTTGCCGAACCAGGCCTCTTCCGTGGTGTACCACAGCTGCTTTTCGTTGAAAATGCCCGCGTGCGCGATGAAACAGTCGAAGAGGTCGCCGTGGATTCCCATCAGATTGTAAACGGAGAATCCGCCGTAGGAAGCCCCGACTCCGGCGAGTTTGTTGCACCACGCCTGCTGTTTGGCCCATTTGCCCGCAAGCAGATAGTCCTGCATATTGAGGCCCTGGTAGTCTCCGCTTATCTGTTCCTTCCAGGGCTGGCCGAAGCCGCTGTTGCCGTGACGGTTGGGGAGAACCACCACATAGCCCTGCTGGCACATCATCCTGAAGTTCCATCTGTAGCTCCAGCTCTGGTCCATAGGGGTCTGGGGGCCGCCGTTGAACATTTCCACTGCGGAATATTTCTTTGAAGGATCGAATCCTGCGGGATAGAGTACCCAGCACTGGAGCTGTTCTCCTTCGGGTGTGGGGATGAATATCTCCTCCTGCCTGATTCCTGCCAATTGCGAAAGAATGTGCCCGTTTTCGCTGGTCAGGGCTTCGTATGAGGCTTCCCCTTCAGCACTAACGCTGACTTTTACGAGTTCTGTGGGGAATTCCATACTCTGATAGGCTGTGAGTATGGTCTGAGTGCCGTTTTCGATGCTGTATCCGAACGGAGCGCTGAATCCCAGCCACCAGTCCTCAGGGGTGATGCGCCGGATTTCACCACCTTCCGAATTTACCTTGCAGAGTGCGGTGACTCCGTTGACGGTAGAAGGGAAGATTATGTCTTTGCCAGCCCAGAAAAGGCCTTCTACATCATAAATGTAACCTACGGTGAGTTCTTTGATCCCACCTGTCTCCAATCCGAAATTCTGGCCATCTTCCTCGGGTTTGACGGGAATTATTTCAGCCACCATAAGGCGCTGTCTGTCAGCTTCGTATCCGTCGCGTTCCATTGAAATCCAGGCAAGCCGGGTTCCGTCGGCGTTCCAGGCCGGGTCGGTGTCGTAGCCGCCTCCGGACGTGACGGCAACGGTTCCGCCGGTGAGGATGTCATAGACGAATATGTCCGTGTTGGTGCTGAAGGCATATTCCTTGCCGACGTGCTTGCGGCAGCTGTAGGCAATGTGTCTGCCGTCCGGTGCCCAGTCGAGCTGCCCGGCGCCGCCGAAGGGTTCGGTGGGAAGTTCATATCCGGGGTCATCGGTCCCCAGAATGTCAAATGAGTTGTCGGGAGTGATTGTTCCGTTAACAAGAGAAGCCACGTAGGTGCGTGGAGTCTCCGTGACCCAATGGTCCCAATGGCGGTACATAAGGTCCGTCGCAATGTATGCCTGCGCTTTGCCGAGTTCGGGCTCAATGTCTTTGACGTTCTTGACGGGACCCGGTATGCTGCTAACATAGAGGACGTTGCATTCGTCGGGGGAAATCTTGTAGTCGCTGATTCCTGCCGGGACATCGCTCAATTTGACTTTCCTGCCCAGCTTGTCGCCCTTGAAGGGAGCCTTCCACAGCTGGCCTCCCTGAAGGAAGTAGATGCTGTTCCCGTCCTTGCTCCAGCGTGCCGCGTTGATGCTCTGTGCGTATTTCGTCAACTGGACTTTTCCGCTGCCGTCGGCATTGCAGACGAACAGGTTGCGGCAGGACTTGTTTTCCTTCACGGAAGTGTAGCTTACTCCGTAAAGAATCCTGCTCCCATCCGGCGACAACTGAGGGTCGCTCAGGCGGCCTAAAGAGAGTAGAACTTCGGGGGAGAGGACACCGTCGGTGATTTCCACTTCCGACGGTCCGATGTAAACTGACTTGCTTTCTTTGTTCTTCATAGTTTCATAGACTAGCGAACCGATTCCATAGCCGGCCGCAAGGCACACGGCCACGATGATAATTCTGGTGACGTTCTTCATTTGTGAACTTGTTAACTAATTTTGCTATAATCTTTTATGTTGTATTTTCCTTTTCTCAGCTCTCTGGCGAGAAGTGCATTTTCCTCTGTTTCAAGAGTCGGATCCGCCTTGAGGATTTTCTCGCCGTACGCTCTTGCCTCCGAGAGCAGAATTCCGTCCCTGGCGAGAGATGCTATGTTGAGATTGATGGGCAGTCCGCTCTGCTGGGTGCCTTCCAAATCTCCGGGGCCCCGCATTTTCATATCTTCTTCCGCAATGTCGAAACCGTTCTCCGTGGCGCACATAAGGTCGAGCCGCTGAAGGGCATCCTTGCCGGTCTTGTAATCTCGCACCAGTATGCAGTAGGACTTCTCGGCGCCGCGTCCCACACGGCCTCTCAGCTGGTGCAGCTGGCTTAGACCGAAGCGCTCCGCACTCTGGATGACCATTACGGAAGCATTGGGGACATCCACCCCCACCTCGATGACGGTGGTTGACACAAGTATGTGAGCCCTTCCGGCGACGAAGGCCGACATATTGTAATCCCGGACTTCGGAAGTCTGCTGCCCGTGGACTATCGCCACCTTGTAGCCATTTTCCAGGGGGAAAGCCTGCACGATGTCTTCGTATCCCTGTTCCACGTTGCTGATATCCATCTTTTCATTGATGAATATCATAGGATATACGACAAAAATCTGACGCCCCTTCGCAATCTCATCCCTCATGAACCTGTACATCGCGGCTCTTTTGGACGGTGTGATGCAAATGGTTTTCACGGGCTTTCTTCCCGGGGGCATCTCATCTATCACCGAAACGTCGAGGTCGCCGTACAGCGTCATTGCAAGGGTTCTGGGAATGGGGGTTGCGGTCATTACAAGCACGTGTGGCGCCGTCTGTCCCAATCCCTGGATGAACGGGCCTTTCGACCACAGTTTTGCTCTCTGGTCCACGCCGAAGCGGTGCTGCTCGTCTATGACCGCCAGGCCGAGGTTCTTGAACTGCACCTTGTCTTCCAGAAGGGCGTGGGTGCCGACTATCATTCCTATGCTGCCGTCATTAAGGCCTTCCTGGATTTCCCTTCTTTCTTTTGTGCCGCTGCTGCCTGTGAGGAGGGCGCATCTGACGGAAGTCGCCGCCAGATACTTCTGCATATTGGCATAATGCTGCCGTGCAAGCACTTCGGTTGGGGCCATAATGCAGGCCTGGAATCCGTTTCCTACAGCTATGAGGGCGCTTAAGACCGCAACCATGGTTTTCCCGGACCCCACGTCGCCCTGAAGCAGACGGTTCATCTGGTGCCCGCTCATCATATCAGCCCTGATTTCCTTTATGACACGCTGCTGTGCACCTGTGAGAGAATAGGGAAGTGCATCGTAGCAGGCGTGGAAATCCTTCCCCACGTGCGGCATCGGGATTCCCTTCTCGTTGCGACTTCTGATGTATTTCTGTTTGAGCAGGCTGAGCTGCAGGAACAGCAGTTCCTCGAATTTGAGCCTTCTTTCAGCCTTCTGCAGGGCGTAGCTGTCTGAGGGGAAATGTATGTTTTTCAGGGCATACTGAAGAGGGCACAGACCAAGGTCCTTCACAATATAGTCGGGGAGAGTTTCCCCTATCTCCGGGAGGCATAGGTTGAGTGCGGAAGATACCAGTCTGCACATTACCTTGCCGGTGATTCCACCTGTCTTTAGCTTTTCCGTGCTCGGATATACTCCGGTCAGAACACCCTGAGTCATTGTTCCTTCCTGCGGAACGTCTATTTCCGGATGGACTATGTTGAACCGGCCGTTGAATTCTTGCGGCTTGCCGAAGAATATAAAGGTTGCTCCGGGGATAAGTTTGGTCTTTGTCCATTTTATTCCTTTGAAGAAGACCATCTCCATACGTCCGGAATCGTCTTCGACAATGACGCTGAGCCTCTTTTGGGGCACTTCGGTGAGACTTATGACCTTTGCCTTTATCTGTATGAAGGCAAGGGTGCTGTCAACGTCCGCAATACGCTGTACCGAACTGCGGTCGATATATCTGAAAGGATAGAAGTGAATCAGGTCATCAAGCGTTTCAAGGCCAAGCTCCTTCTTGAGCAGTTCCGCCCTTTTTGGGCCGACCCCGCTCAGAAACTGAATGCTTGTGCCCAATTCACCCATACATCAATCCGTCAAAGGTAAAGCTATGCCCAAATCCTTTGCCGCCTGAAGCAAAGTGTCCAAAGCATATACTATCTGTTCTTTTGTGTGTTCGCTGCACACGTCGAAACGCAGGCGCGCCTTGTTCTTGGGAACGGCGGGATACAATGCCGGAGGCACGGATACACCACGCTTCAGCAGTTCGTTGCTGAGTGCCACGGCATTCTCGTCGGGACCTATGAGCACGGGGAGAATGGCGGTCTCGCCGGCGCGTCCTATGTCGAGCTTGCGCCTGCGTGCCTCTTCCGCGAAAAATCTTATGTTGGAGTGCAGGCTTTCCATTATTTCAGGATTGGCCCTGAGGAGCCTTACGGCCTCAAGCGAGCCGGCGGCGAGAGCGGGGGACATACCCACGCTGAACACGAATCCGGGCAGATTGTAACGGAGATATTCGATGACGCACTTGCGTCCTGCAAGATATCCGCCGCAGGTGCCGAGTCCTTTGGACAGGGTGCCCATCTTGATGTCGATGTCGTCTGGTGCGAGTCCGAAGTATTCGTCAACGCCGCCGCCGGTTTTTCCGAGCACGCAGGCGCTGTGGGCCTCATCCACCATCAGGAAGCAGCCGTATTTCTTCTTGAGCGCCACGAATCCGGGAACGTCGGAAATGTCTCCGTCCATGCTGTAGGCTCCCTCGATGACTATTAGAACCTTCTCGAAATACTTGCGCTGGGCGATGAGTATTCTCTCAAGCGCCGCAAGGTCGTTGTGGGGGAAGGGCTTGGACGTTGCGTCGGAAAGTTTGCAGCCTTGCTCCACGGAGTTGTGCGCCAGGGCGTCGTAAAGAATGAGGTCGTTCTTCCCGCAGAAATTGCCGACCACGGTGACGTTTGTGGAGTGGCCTCCGACGCACACCAGAGCGCTTTCCGCGTGTTTCCATTCCGCTATTTCCTTCTCGAGTTCTTCGTGGACTTTCTTCTGGCCCGCCAGAAGACGGCTTCCGCTGGCGCTCGTGCCGTATTTGTCGATTGCGGCCTTCGCGGCGTCATTGACTTCCTTGCGGCCGCTCATACCCACATAGTTGTAGCTGCCGAAATCCAGCACTTCCTTGCCGTCAATCACGCTGGTGTCGCGCAAAGGCGATTCGTGGCAGACGAAATACGGGTTGTTGCCGTCTTTCATCAGTTCTTCCACCCTTTTTTCAAAATGCCTGTATTCTTCGGAATCCTCAAATCTGGTTATGGCGGTTCTCTCCACCATCTCCTGTTTGCCGCCGGTTACTGAGTCGTGGTTGATGAGTTTGGTGAGAATATCCACGGCACCGTTGACAGTGGCGCAGACCGGATAACATTCCGTGGGAATCATTACGCCGAAGGTGTCCTCGGCTCTGGTGATGATGTCGAGAACCTGAAGGCTGTCGCCTCCGAGGTCATCTATGAAATTGGCATCCGGGTCAATGTTGTCAGCGGGAAGATTGAGAACCTGGGCATAGATGCCTTTGACCAGATACAGAATTTTCTCATCTTTTGCCGCACCGGCGGATGCGGCGGGAGCCGTGGATTCGGAAGAACTGATTTCATTATCCCCGGGCTTGGAACTCAGGTCGAGATTGCGATACTTCAATTCCCCCGATTCAATCATTTCCTTGAGCCTTATCCTCTTGACCTTCATTGTGGTGGTCATAGGCATCGGTTCTCCTGTGACGATGGCGCGGGCAAGCCTCCTGTATCCGGGCAGAGTCCTGTTTGCGAGTCTTATCTGGCGGCCGAGGGCCTGAATATACGATTTATCGCCAATCTTCTCTCCGACACCGACGGCAAGCGTGATGTCCTCATACTTGCTGTGAGGCTTCTTGAGCCCGAGAATGGTATATTGGTCCTTGATGTCGGAGAATGCGTCCTCCATTTCATCGGGATAGACGTTCTCGCCGGACTCGTTCACAATCACCTCTTTGATTCGTCCCTCAATGAAGTACTGGCCGGGAGCTTCCACTATTCTGATGATATCGCCGCTGTGGAACCATCCGTCCTTGTCGATGTCGGGAGGGAGCAGTTTCCCGTCCACGAAACGGCCGTCGTGCAGGCCCTTGCCCCTGATGAGGAGTTCTCCGGTCTTGCCGGGTTTCTTGGGCTCTCCTTCCTTCTTTTTCTTCTTGCCGATTTCCCGGATTTTGTATTCGGTGTAGTCCATCGGGGCGCCTATGCTTCCGAGGAGCCTGTTGTCGAGTCTGTAGGAAGTCTCGAATCCGTTGATTGCAGTCTCCGTCATACCGAATCCGCAGATGGTATAGTAGCCGATGGCATTGAGGAATCTGAGACTTTCAGGGTCCGTATGGCTGCCGCCGAGCACTATGCTCTTCATATTCGTGCCGAAAATCTGCTTCTGAATCTTGCGGAACATCGATTTGGCAATCTTGAGTCCGGTCTTGGGAGCAAAGGTCTGAATGGCAAGGCTGGTGGAAATCATACCCTTGAAAAGATTGCGCTCCAGAACTCCCTGACCGTTGATCTTTGCCATCACACTGCGGTAGATGCTGTTGGCCAGTATGGGCACCGCCACTATCTGGTTGGCCTTGCATTTCTGCATTGTGCGTGTGATTGTGAGAGGGGAGCGGTCTTTTAGATAGACCATTGTATCGCCCAGGAAATGGCTCCAGATGAAGATTGCCGCGAACCCCAGCACGTGATGGAAGGGGAGGAACGCGAGTGTCCTGAAGCAGCAGTCATCTATAAGGAGACGGTTCTGGTCGTGGACCTTTCTTGAGAAAAGGGCAAGATAGCAGATGGTCTCTTCGTTATAAACGAAAATACGGCTGTCGGAGGTGGTTCCGCTGGTGCACAGGGCAACGTCGTGCCCCCAAATGGGAGTATAGCCGTCAACGGCCGGAGAATTGATGAAATCCGATATGAGCGCCTGCTTTATTCCGGAAGAGAAATGGTGCCTTTTCCCTGACACTATGGCCTTGCAATTACATTCGGACATCAGTTTTTCGGCCTTTTCATCGGGCATGGATGCATCGAGCGTCAGGATGTCGTGCCCGGAACGGACCAGTCCCCAGAAAAGAGGGAACCACTCCTTGCAGGAATCAAGCGAGATGCAGACTCTGCCTTCTGTGCCGAACACTTTAGAAAGAGCAACGGACCAGTTGTCCGCCTGTTGTTTCAACTGATTGAAAGTCAATGATTTTTCTTCGTCACCTTCGAGCCATACTGCGGCTTTGACATCTCCGTGCGCACAAATCAAGTCATAGAGATTCCTGAAAGTCTTTTCTTTTTCCAACAGTGCGCAGTCGCGCACGATGTCATAAGTGAAAGATTCTGACATAGGTTAGGTTTATGTTTTACAAACCTCAAACTTACATAAAATCTTTTGATTTTACGCCCGTTTATATAAAAATCAAGACCACATCTTATCTTTGTGGCGAGCGGACATCGCCTCCCGGCGCGCCGCAAAGTATCTAATGTTAAACGGGCTTGGTGTCCCAATAAAT
>JAZUHY010000103.1:0-17105 GCA_045641985.1 Candidatus Cryptobacteroides sp. | reverse complement strand
AGGTCATATTTCGCGGTCAGCAAAGACCACGGCAGAACCTGGAGCGAACCTGAGAACATCACGGCTTCCATCTGGGGGCCGAATCCTCAGAATCCGTTCTGCAAACGATACAATTCATCTTTTTTCAGCAGCGGCAACTCTCTTGTTCTGAAACAGGGCCCGCATAAAGGCAGAATGCTCGTGGCCAACGTCTGCACCTACGACAGTTGGAGAGGCCTCTGCAACCACGCCGTCTATACAGATGACGGAGGCAAGAGTTGGAAAGTCTCAGACCTTGCCTATGCGGACAAAGGCGATGAAGCCAAGATGGTCGAACTCCTTGACGGACGAATCCTTATGAGCATCCGTCAGAACGGCAACAGGGCCTATGTCTTTTCCGAAGACGGAGGACAGACCTGGAGCAAGCCCTCGTTCTGGGACGAAATCTGCACCAACGCCTGCAACGGAGACCTGATTAGATACAATGACAGCCTGCTCCTGCATTCTGTCCCCAACTCGATGAAGAGGGAAAACGTCAGCATCTTCCTCAGCTATGATGAAGGAAAGACCTGGCCCGAGCACAAAAGCATCTGTCACGGCAGATCGGTGTATTCTTCCCTCACCGTCTTGCAGGACGGCACCATAGGAGCATACCTCGAAGAAGACCCGACCGGAGCCTGCGAACTCTGGTATATGAATTTCTCCCTTGACTGGTTGCAAAAACATTGACAAAGCAGGGGATTTTTCAGATTTTATTGCTACATTTATCATATAATACCATTAAGACTTAAAAACTACTGCAATGGAAAGGATAATCGGACTCATCGATGCTCCGTTCACGCCTATGAAGCCGAACGAAGACATCAATCTTGAACCCATCCCCGCATACGCGGCGATGCTGGCAAAGAACGGACTTAAGGGCGTGTTTATCAACGGCTCCTCCGGAGAAGGATATATGCTCACTACTGATGAGCGCAAACAGCTTGCTGAGAAGTGGATGGCCAGTGTTCCTTCCGGGTTCAAGGTAATTGTCCACGTGGGCAGCTGCTGTCTCCGCGAAAGTGTGGAACTGGCGCGTCACGCCGCCGCCACAGGCGCCTGGGGCATAGGCACGATGGCTCCTCCCTTCCCGAAGATAGGCCGCATAGAGGAACTTGTGAAATACTGCGAGGCCATCGCCGCGGCAGCCCCCGGACTTCCTTTCTATTATTATCACATCCCCGCATTCAACGGATGTTTCCTCCCTATGGTTGACTTCCTGAAGGCGGTGGACGGCAGAATCCCCAATTTCGCCGGCATCAAGTACACCTTCGAGAGTATGTACGAATACAACCAGTGCAGGCTCTACGGCAACGGCAAATTCGATATGCTTCACGGTCAGGACGAGACCTACCTTCCCAGCCTCGCGCAGGGCGGCGCCAAAGGCGGCATCTGCGGTACGACCAACTACAACGGCCGCGTGCAGGTCGCCATCGGAGAGGCTTGGGAGAAAGGGGACCTCGCCAAGGCCCAGGAATTGCAGAATTACAGTCAGGAAGTCATCAACATCATCTGCCATTACCGTGGCAATATAGTCGGAGGCAAGAGGATAATGAAACTGATTGGTCTCGACCTCGGCCCCAACCGGGTGCCCTGGCGCAATATGACCGACGAGGAGGAGGCCGCCCTCAAGGCCGAACTCGAAACCATCGATTTCTTCAATCACTGCAATATACTATAGAATATGACATCAGAACAGAAACAATACCTCACTGCCTGCAGAGACCGCTATCTGAATGATTTCAGGAACGACATAATGCCGTTCTGGATGGAGCACGGTCTCGACAGGAAGAACGGAGGCGTCTATACCTGCCTCGACAGGGACGGAACCCTTATGGACACCACCAAGTCGGTATGGTTCCAGGGAAGGTTCGGCTTCATAGCCGCGTATGCCTACAACAATATCGAGAAGAATCCCGAATGGCTTGCCGCTTCGAAATCCTGCATCAATTTCATCGAGAAACACTGCTTTGACACGGACGGGCATATGTTCTTTACCGTGACCGCGGAAGGCAAGGGGACTCACAAGAGGCGCTATGTGTTCTCCGAGTGCTTCGCCATAATGGCAATGGCCGAGTATGCCCTTGCCAGTGGCGAGCACAGCTATGCTGAGAAGGCACTGAAGCTGTTCCGTTGGACAAGGGAGATGCTCGCCCGCCCGGGATTCCTTCCCGCCAAGACATACGAGAAAGGCTACAGCCACTCCATCACAATGATGTTCTTCAACGTTATTGCGGTGATGAAGAAAGTCATTGACGATCCGGAACTGGACGAGCAACTGAAAATATCCCTCAATCTTATTGAGACGAAACTGCTCAAACCCGAGTACAAGACCATAATGGAGAGCGTGGACGAGAATGGAAATGTGCGCGACACCATCGCGGGGCGCGTAATCAACCCCGGACACTGCATCGAGACGTCGTGGTTCCTGATGGAGTCAGCCCCCTTGTTCGAAGACCCGGAGCATGTCAGGGAACTGGCACTCCGCATATTCGACTGGGACTTCGAGTGGGGATGGGATAAGGTCTATGGCGGCATCATCAATTTCAAGGACTGCCGCAACTTCCCTCCGCAGGACTACTCCCAGGATATGAAGTTCTGGTGGCCTCAATGCGAGACCATCATCGCATCACTGTATGCATACAAGCTGACCGGTGACGACAAATATCTGGAAATCCACAAGGCTGTGAATGACTGGTCCTTCGAACATTTCGCAGACAATGAATATGGCGAGTGGTACGGCTATCTGCACCGCGACGGCACGGTGGCGCAGCCTGCCAAGGGCAACATTTTCAAGGGCCCGTTCCACGTCCCGAGAATGATGATCAAGGCCGCGCTCCTCTGCGATGAGATACTTGATTAGATTATCCCTTATTGCTTTCTCCCTGCTTTTGCTTTCCTGCTCTAACGGGGAGAAAGTAGTTCAGATGCCATCCCTTGACGGCATAGGCCTTTCCGGGCATTATGCCGGACAGATCGGTGACAGGCTTTTTGTGGCAGGCGGAAGCAATTTCCCCGACAAGCCCCTGACGGAAGGAGGCAAGAAGGTATTTCACGATGAGATATGGGCTCTCGGCGACAAGGGCTGGGACTTGATGGGGACTCTCCCGGAACCGTCTGCCTACGGCGCTTACTTTTCGTCCGGTGACGGAATCCTGATAATGGGTGGTGCCAATTCCGGAGGCACGCTCAACAAGGTCTGGATGCTGTCCACAGAGGAAGGGGTCGAAGAGCTGGACCCGCTGCCCAAACCTTTGGAACAGACCGCCTGGTATTGTACAGAGGACAGGATAATCATTGCCGGAGGTCTGTCCAACGGGGAGCCTTCCCGTGACATCTATGCGCATAACGGCGAAGAGTGGAAGTTTATTGACACTCTCCCTCGTCCTCTCGTGCAGGCAGTGGCCACTATGTCCGGAGACACGCTGTGCATTTGGGGAGGTTTCGACCCGATAGCCAAGGAGGCTGTCACCGGAGGATATGCCCTGAATCTGAAGACCGGGGAATGGTCTTTCCGTGATTCGGATATCACATTCGTAGGTTCCGCCCCGCTGGACGGGTATGCCGCAGGAGGCTGCGACCCCGAAATTTTCACCAACGCTCTCGGCCTTTCCGGTGAAGAACTTCACGATTACCGGATTCAAGCCCCGGAATATTACAGGTTCCGAGGGGAACTGCTTCAATTCAAGGACAGCGGATGGACACGGGTCGCATCATCACCGCACCTCGCCCGCGCCGGAGCCGCCGCGGCATTCTGGCAGGGCGGCATAGTATCGGTCGGAGGCGAGCTCAAACCCGGCGTCCGCACTCCGGAAGTATGGATGATAAAACTCAAATAGATGAAAACAGATTCGAAACCTTCAAAAATCTACCCCTGGATAGTCGTAGCGCTTCTCTGGGTGGTGGCGCTTCTCAACTATATGGACAGGCAGATGCTTTCCACTATGAGGGAAGCGATGCAGATAGACATTTCCGAGTTGGAGTCTGCCGTCAACTTCGGCAGGCTTATGGCCATTTTCCTGTGGATTTACGGGTGTATCAGCCCGTTTGCCGGAGCCGTTGCCGACCGCATCAGCCGCAAATGGCTGATTGTGGCATCCCTTGGCGTGTGGTCAACAGTCACCCTGCTGATGGGGCACTGCAGCACGTTCAACCAGATTTACTGGCTTCGCGCCGTTATGGGCGTCAGCGAAGCGCTCTATATTCCCGCCGCTCTCTCCCTGATTGCCGACTATTTCACGGGCTCGGCCCGCAGCCTTGCCATAGGCATACATATGACCGGTCTCTATCTGGGACAGGCAGTGGGCGGATTCGGAGCCAGACTGGCCGAGACCTACTCATGGCAGCAGACCTTCCATTGGTTCGGTATCATAGGAGTGGCATACGCAGTGGTGCTGATTTTCGCCCTGAACGACAAGGTGCGCACCCGTGAGGAAGACAATTCCGAAAAGATCAGCGTTGGGAAGGAATCAATTTTCAAGAGTTTCGCTCTCGTATTCTCAAACGTGGCATTCTGGATAATCCTGTTCTTCTTCGCGTCAGTATCTCTTCCCGGATGGGCTACAAAAAACTGGTTGCCTACTCTGTTCGCTGACAGCCTTGGCATCCCTATGGCTCAGGCCGGTCCCATTTCAACCATCACCATCGCGGCATCTTCTTTCCTCGGGGTTATCCTGGGAGGTTCTATGTCTGACAGATGGGTACGGAAGAATTTGAGGGGCAGAATCTACACCAGTTCCATCGGAATGGCCCTGATGATTCCCGCGCTCATCTTTATCGGTGTAGGCCACGGGATGGCCGCTGCAGTATGCGCAGGCCTCTGTTTCGGGATAGGCTACGGTATGGTGGACACCAACAATATGCCCATCCTCTGCCAGTTCGTACCGGCAAAGAACAGGGCCACCGCTTACGGTCTTATGAATATGACGGGAGTATTTATGGGCGCGGTCATTACCAAACTCCTCGGGAAATGGGCAGACCAGGGGAATCTGGGGCTGGGTTTCGCCCTGATGGCAGCAGTCATCACCATTGCCCTGCTGCTTCAGCTTTTCGTCCTCAGACCGGAGTCGGATGATAAACAGTAAACGAGTTTTGGTTATTGTAAAGAATGTATTACCGATTTGGCTGAAGTCTCCTGAACGGGGGCCTGGTCACCTGAAGGGGACTTCAGTCAAATCGGCAACCAAAAGCAATCGAATATTATGGCAAGCTTAAGAGACAACAAGTATTATCTGAAAGCCCTTGAATTCATAAAGGCTAACGATCTCGCATCATTCACTCCCGGCAAATACGTCGTGGACGAAGGCAACGTATGGGTGAACATAGTGGACACCGACCTGCATCCCGCTGAAGGAGCTCTGATGGAAGCCCACAATGAGTTCATTGACATCCACATTCCTTTCACCGGTCCGGAGAAGTACGGTGTCAAGGGACGCTCATTCTGCCGCCTCCCCAAAGGCGAATTCAACATTGAAGATGATTATATCCTTTATGACGATGAGCCGGATAAAATCCTCACCAGAGCCGCCGGCCGTCTGACCGTATTCGAGCCCGATATGGCCCACGCCCCTCTCATCGGCACCGGCCACATCCGCAAAGCCATCGTGAAGGTCAGGGTGGAGAAGTAATCAGTACAGTTCTTTCCGGCAAAGATCAACGACAAGGCGCACGTATTCGGCAACGACAGCCGCAGCGTATGCCCCACCCTTTTCGGCGGACGCCCTTGACGGGTCGCCGACACCGGTGCTCTCTGTCACCCTGGTCCAGTTGCGGGGGACCCAGGCGACTTTTCTATTGAGACCGTCAACGGCAAAAGACCTGGCAGAACCGTCTCCGGCATATTCCATTTTGACGAGCTCAGGATAATAGTGCATCATCACGGAGGTCTCCTGCTCTCCGGCGTGGTCATCGATGACGGCATCGAAATAATCGCTCCTGCGGATGAAAGAGAACCATTCGCTGGAAGCTATCAGGAAATCCGGCTTTTCCACGGCCAGGTCGCGGATGAATCCCTTGAACGAATTGCCGCCGTGACCGTTGATGATCAGCAGCTTCCGTATTCCCTGATGATCCAGGGAACACACGATGTCCCGAAGTATCGCGAACTGGGTTGACTGCGACGTATGAATGCAGAACGGAAGGTCGTTCTGACCGGGATTCTGCGAGCCGAAAGGCACTCCGGGGAGCACCATCACGTTGCAACCACGCTCACGGACGGCGGCGGCCACCTCGAAGGCGATGGCCTGGGATGTCAACACGTCCGTGCAGTACGGCAGATGCCCGTTATGAGGTTCGGTGGCGCCCCAGGGCAGAATTGCCATATCATATCCGGAGGTTTCCCGGACTTCTCCCCACTTTGCGGTGGTAATGTCAAATTCAGAGTACATATCCTAATCGTTTATTTCCGGAGCAAGGAACACTCCTACAGTCGAAATCAGCGGGCAGGCCTTGCTGTCGAGGATATTCAGCCGAACCTGCGTGGCCGTCACGGTCTCCGGCAGGCGGATAATTCTCTTGCGCCCGACGGTACTCATCGCATCCTCCGAATCACTGATATCCTTCAATGCAATCCATTCGCCGTCCACGAAAGCATCGAGCGAGAACCGGCGTACCCTTTGTCCCAACTTGACATACTCACGGAGCATAACGCGGTTGAATTCAACCGGCTTGCCAAAATCCAAAGCGACGCTTCCGGTGGTTACATCATCATCGGTCGCCCAATATGTTTCATCATCTCCGTCATTTACCTTGGCGGCGGCATACTTTCGGGAACCGCCGCGAACGGAAGAGGCATCGGCCGATGCCCCCGAAGCCAGGTCGTCGGCAAACACTGTCTCCACCATCTTGTGGAAAGCAACACCTCTTGCACTGTCCACGGGATGGATAAGTCCGTCCGGCATTATCGGGAAATTGAGAAGCAGCGTACCGTTGCGGCCCACAGACTTGTAATAAATATCCATCAGCTCGGAAACAGTCTTCACCCGGTCATCCTCGCTCCTGTGATAGAACCAGCCCGGACGAATTGAGACGTCGGCCTCGCCGAAGACCCACTGGTCTCCATTCTCGCTCCCGTGAAACAATTCATCAATAACAGCCTTGTGGTCCGACTCAAGCAGGGCCCAGTTCCGTTCTCCGATGAATCCCTTCTCGTTTCCTATCCATCTGAGGTCCGCCACGTGGGTGTTGTCGCCCCAAATGCAGATATCCTTTTGAAGGTCCCTTACCATAGCGTAGGTGGTCCCCCAGTCGTAGTAGTCACGCTCTATCTTTCTTGTTTCATCTGCTCCGCCGTACCAGCCGTTGCCACCGTTGGCCCCGTCAAACCAAACTTCAAACATATCGCCGTATCCTGTCAGCAGTTCGGTCAGCTGATTGCGGAAATAAGTGACGTATTCGGGACGTCCGTATTCAGCGTGATTCCTGTCCCAGGGGGAAAGATAGACTGCAAAACGCAGTCCCTCCTCGCGGCAGGCATCGGCAAGCTCCTTCACCACATCGCCCTTGCCGTCTTTCCAGGGAGTGTTCTTCACACTGAACTCCGTATATTCCGAAGGCCACATACAGAAGCCGCAATGGTGCTTGGCGGTGAAGATGATTCCTTTCATTCCGGCCGCCTTGCAGGTTCGCGCCCACTGACGGGCATCCAGTCGGGCGGGATTGAAAAGACTGAGGTCCTCGTTGCCGTAACCCCATTCCTCATCTGTGTAGGTGTTCATCGAATAATGGAGGAAGGCATATGTTTCCATATCCTGAATCCTCAACTGTTTCTCACTCGGAACCGGCCCGCAGGGAGTCGGAGCGGAGACGGGCTTGCAAGCGGACAGCAACAGGACCGATGAAGCCAGAAGTGCAGAGATAGTCTTAGCGTTCATATTTATAATGTGTAGGTTTCCAATACAAATATAACCAAAAATAACTATATTTGAGTTCACACTGAAATAATAACCGGACATCTATGAGATTCAAGATTTTCCCACCTCTGGCAACTCTTGCCGCCATCTTTCTGTCTTGTTCTGAAAGGCCCGCCGGCACTGCTCTCTCATATCATTTCAACGCCCCGGCCGCAATCTGGGAAGAGACCTTCCCGCAGGGGAACGGCCGCATCGGGGTTATGACCGACGGCAGCACGGACTGCGAAAAGATAGTCCTCAATGAGATATCGATGTGGTCCGGCAGCCGGGAGTTCAACGACAATACCGAAGCTGTCAAACACCTTCCGGAAATCAGAGCCCTCCTATTCCAGGGCAGGAACGATGAGGCTCAGGAACTGACCTACAAGACTTTCACCTGTGCCGGAGTCGGTTCGAACGGAGGAAAATCATACGCCAAACCTTACGGAGCCTACCAGTTGTTCGGCAATATGCACCTGGATTATACGATGCAGGGAGAGGTGTCAGACTACCGCAGGGAACTGAACCTTCAGGACGCAATGCAGACAGTCACGTACAGCCAGAACGGCGTGCGCTACAAACGCGAAGTTTTCGCTTCATACAAGGATGACGTGATAGTGATAAGGCTCACGGCAGACAAACGGAAGTCAATCGGGTTCCGCCTGAGTATGGACCGCAAGTCCAACATCCCCCTCAACGCACTGCAATCCCCTGTCTGCTCGACGGAAGACGGCGACCTTTTGTTCAGAGGCCGGCTCCAGAGCGGCACGGAACCTGATGAATCCGCCGCTTTCGAGGGGATGGAGTTCGAGGGCCGCACCCGTGTGCTTGTAGGGAAAGGCGGACATCTGGAGTCCGAAGACGGGGAAATCGTGGTCAGCGGTGCCGATGAGGCAACTGTCATTATCGGAATGAAGACCGGTTATTTCGGAGGAGAATGGCAGGCAGAGCTCAAGGAACTGGTGGACAAGGCCGCCGGCAAGACCTGGAAAAGACTTTACAAAGACCACACAGCCTCATACGGAAGCCTTTTCGGCAGGGTTGACCTTGACTTCGGCCACAATACGGCAAAGGAAGCTCTCCCCATCAATGAAAGGCTTGCAGCTTTCGAAGCCGACCACTGCGACCCTTCCCTTATCAGCCTTTATTATCAGTTCGGGCGCTATCTGCTCATCAGTTCCACCCGTCCGGGCTGCCTTCCCCCCAACCTTCAGGGCCTGTGGGCCAACACCATCAAGACTCCCTGGAACGGGGACTATCACCTGAACATCAATCTGCAGATGAACCTGTGGCCGGCAGAAACAGGGAATCTTTCCGAACTGCATCTGCCGTTCATAGAATGGACAAAGGCTCAGGTGGAGAGCGGACGCAATACCGCAAAGGTGTTCTACAACTCCCGCGGTTGGGTCACCCACATTCTCGGCAACGTCTGGAATTTCACATACCCCGGGGAGCACCCCAGCTGGGGCGCCACCAACACTTCGGCCGCCTGGCTTTGCCAGCATCTGTACAGGCACTACCAATATACGCAGGATAAGGATTATCTTGCCGATGTCTATCCGACTATGAAGGAGGCCGCTCTGTTTTTCGTGGATATGCTGGTGGAGGACCCCCGCAGCCATTATCTGGTGACAGCGCCTACCACTTCTCCGGAACTGGCCTACTGGTTCAAGGGCGGCAAGGTCAGCCTGAGCGCAGGCTCCACTATGGACAATCAGATTGTGCGCGAACTGTTCGCCAACGTGACGGAAGCCGCCGGTATCCTGGGGATTGACAAGGATTTCACCGACACTCTGGCAATGAAGGGCAGCCGCCTGATGCCTACCACAATAGGGGAAGACGGCCGCATTCTGGAATGGCCCGAGCCCCGTCAGGAAACGGACGTGCATCACAGGCACGTCTCCCATCTTTATGGTCTGTATCCCGGCGACGAGATATCCGTAACCAATACTCCGGCCCTCGCAGACGCTGCCGTCAGGACCCTTGAGGTCCGGGGCGACGAAAGTACAGGCTGGTCAATGGGATGGAAAGTCAATTTCCGGGCCCGGCTGCACGACGGAAACCACGCATACAAACTTGTCTGCGACCTGCTGCATCCCGTCATTTCCACAGGATTCAACTATGGTGCGGGCGGCGGCACCTATCCCAATCTGTTCTGTGCGCACCCGCCATTCCAGATTGACGGCAACTTCGGAGGATGCGCCGGTATCGCAGAAATGCTCATACAGAGCCACGAAGGGTTCATCGAACTCCTTCCCGCCCTGCCGGACGCGCTAAAGGACGGCTCATTCAGCGGACTGTGCGTACGCGGAGGGGCTGAAGTATCGGCAAAATGGGCTGACGGCAAACTCACATATGTCTGTCTCACGGCAAAAACGGACGGAGAATTCAACATAAAGGACGTCACCGACGGGCCTGTTTGTCTTAAATCAGGGGGAAAATGGGAAAAAGAATTGCAATAATCCTGGCACTCGTACTTGCGTTTGCCTGCTCGGATCCGACCGATCCCGCGAGGGAGGTGATATTAAATTATGCCGGAAAGGACTTTCCGGTGAAACTGTCAATGTCGCTCGACAAGCAGGACGGATGCGACAGATTTTCATATGAAGTAAAAAACGGCATACTGAACATCGAGGGCAGCAGCAACGTGGCCCTGTGCCGCGGATTCTACGAATACGTCAGGTCGCAGGAAGCGGGCATCTGCTCCTGGTCCGGCAACAGATTTGTGCTGCCGGAGCGTCTTGATGAAACGGAGAGCGTGGCAAAAACCTCCCCGTTCAAGCATCATTATTACTTCAATGTCGTGACCTACGGCTACACAATGGCCTACTGGGACTGGGACCGTTGGAGCCGCGAGCTGGACTGGATGGCCCTGCACGGCATAGATATGCCGCTGGCACTGGTGGCCAACGAAGCCATTACGGCCAGGGTGTGGAAGAAACTGGGCCTTACCGACGAGGAGATAGCGGACTATATGGTAGGCCCCGCCCACTTCCCCTGGATGAGAATGGGCAACATAAGCCACCACGACGGTCCGCTGCCGGCGGAGTGGCACGACGGTCAGGTTGAACTGCAGCATAAGATTCTTGACAAGATGCGCGCTCTCGGGATGAGTCCTATATGCCCTGCGTTCGCCGGGTTCGTGCCTCAGGCAATGAAGAGGCTGTATCCGGACCTGAAGCTTATGGAGATGTCGTGGTCCGGAGGGGCTTTCCACAACTGGATGATAGACCCGCAGAACGGGCTTTTTGCCGAGATAGGCCGGATGTTCATAGAGGAATGGGAAGCGGAATTCGGCAAATGCGACTACTACCTTGCCGACAGTTTCAACGAGATGGACATCCCCTTCCCGCCGAAGGGCGATCCGGCACGGTATAAGCTCCTTGCCGATTACGGGGAGAAGGTGTATGAAGCCATCAGGGGCGGCAATCCCGACGCCGTGTGGGTGATGCAGGGATGGATGTTCGGCTACCAGAAATACATCTGGGACTATGAGACTCTCGAAGCCCTGGTGAGCAGGGTGCCCGATGACAAGATGCTCCTTCTCGACCTCGCCGTCGATTACAACAGGTGCAAGTGGCATATCGATTACAACTGGGAATATTACAAGGGATTCTTCGGCAAGCAGTGGGTCTATAGCGTGATTCCCAATATGGGAGGCAAGACAGGATTGACAGGCATTCTTGAATTCTACGCCAACGGACGCCTGGACGCCCTCAACTCAGCCAACAAGGGCAATCTGGTCGCTTTCGGCTTCGCTCCCGAGGGCATCGAAAACAACGAGGTGATATACGAACTCCTGTCGGATGCGGGCTGGACTGCAGAAGAAATAGACCTCGACAAATGGCTGGAGAACTACAGCGCCTGCCGCTATGGAGCCGTTCCCGAAGGAATCGTAAACTATTGGAAGGAGATGCGTCAGGGAGTTTACGGCAGTTTTACCGACCATCCGCGCTATGTGTGGCAGTTCCGTCCCGGACGCAACGGCGATAATTCAGTCCTGATAGACGAGCATCTTTTCAACGGTATAAAAGCCTTTGCGTCAGCTGCGGTGGAACTTGCAGATTCTCCCCTGTATGTCGTGGATCTGGAAGAGCTGACCGCACAATATCTTGGCGCCCGGATGGAAGAGACAGTGGCGTCCATTTACAGAAAGTGCGACTTGGAACTTGACTGGTCCGGGGAGAAGGCTTCATTCCTGAAGATGGGCTATGACCTGGACAGGGTTCTGGCTTCGCACCCCAACCTCCGGCTTGAGAATTGGATTGGCTTTGCGCGTGCCTGGGGGACAACTCCGGAACTTGCCGATTACTATGAGCACAATGCAAAACGCCTTATCACCATCTGGGGGCCGCCCGTCGATGACTACTCGGCGCGCATCTGGTCCGGCCTCATAAGAGACTACTACCTTCCCCGATGGAGCAACTGGTTCGATGCCAAGGCAGAAGACAATGATTTCGACTTCCCCTCCTGGGAAGAAGACTGGGTAATGAATTCCAAAGGGGTTTCCCCGCTTGAACCATTCGAAGACCCCGTTGCGACTTGTCTCAATCTGATAGAGAACAATTGAAACATAATAACTGTAATTTAGAAATGATGAAAAAAATCCTGTTCTCCATTTTCCTTGCATCCATCGCCGCCGTTGCGGACGCTGGCACAACCTACACCATCTACCCCGTTCCGCAACACCAGATTGTCAGTGAAAACACTGCATCATTCACCGGCACGGTGAACATCATCGCAGGCCCGTGCATTGACGGGGCGACCATAAACAGAGCCAAGGACGTGCTGGAAAGCCACGGCCTCTCCGCATCAGTCTCCACAAAGCCCGACAACGGAGCATCCAACCTGACAATCGGCGTACAGGGTTCGATGGATGCCGCTGACAGGCTGGCAGGCAGAATGCATCTTGACAGAGAAGTGTTCACGCTGCCCAAATATGACAGACACATCCTCAGCCTGACTGCCGACAGGAGCGGCATCGCCCAGGTACTGATACTCGGAGAAGACACGAATGCGGCTTTCTGCGGCCTGGCATCTCTGGAGCAGATACTGGACTGCGGCACGACCGGCCTGAACGGAGTACTTATCAACGACTATGCCGACATCCGGGACAGAGGCATCATTGAAGGCTATTACGGAGTACCCTACAACGCCGAGGTCACCAAGGACCTGTTCCGCTTTATGGCAAGGTACAAGATGAACACCTATATGTACGGAGCCAAATCGGACCCCTACCATTCACGCTATTGGTCCGAACCCTACCCTGTGGAAATCACAGAAGAGCAGAAGAACATAGGCTTCCTGTCGCAGGATATGCTCCGGGAAATCACAGAAGTTTCCCACGCGACAAAAGTCAATTTCATCTGGGCCATACACCCGGGCGTCGCATTCACGGACGCTGCGGATGAAAACGTCAACTCCCGCATAATGGAAAAATTCGAAAGTATGTACGGACTCGGCGTACGCCAGTTCGGAGTGTTCGTGGATGATGTGGGAGTCCCCTATGACGACCCTTCCCTCAAACTCTGCGCCGACCGTCTGACCGACCTGCAGAACCGCATTGATGTGCGCTGGAACACGTCCGGCGCCGCCCCGGCGGACACAGTGAAACCTCTCAACTACGTACCGCAGCTTTATGCCTATTCCTGGACCAGCCGCGACAATGCGCGCAGGTTCTTCAAATCTCTCAGCGGGACTCCCGAAAAGATAAACATCTACATTACCGGACGTGCGGTATGGACAGTCCCCAACAACGAAGACATCGACGTGGTCAGGGATTTCCTTGGCCGCTCCACGGGCTGGTGGTGGAACTACCCCTGCAACGACAATGATATGACCAAGCTCTTCCCTATGGACATCTACTCCAACTTCAGGGATGAGCGGCATATCGACAAACTGGCCAGACTGGAGCCCCTGAAAGACGAGAAGACACTCATCATCAACCCGATGCAGCAGGGTGAAATCTCCAAAATCACCCTTTTCAGCGTGGCTGACTACTCCTGGAACAACGCAGCTTTCAACAATGAGCGGAGCTGGAGCGCATCCATCGCGGCAGTGGTCGGGAAAGAGAATGAAGCGGCACTGCGCCTGCTTGCCCCATACCTGAGGTATTTCGATGCAGATGCCCTGAAACTTGATGTCGGCTATTACAAGGAATCCGTTCAGAATGGCCATCCCAGACCCGGGGCTCTCATCGGAAAGTTGAACGCCGTCACTGACGCCTGCCGGACCCTGGCCACTATGAAAGATTCCGGCAAAGAGAGCGACCGGCTCTTCTATGAAGACATACGTCCCTGGCTCCTGAAACTCGATGCGATGGCGACGGAAGCCGCAGCCCTGCTCAAAGGGGAATCACCGGCCCCCACCGATTATGAAAGCCATCCGGAGTTCCAGTTCAGCGGCCTCAGCGGAATGGGCGAAAGCATAAGCCTCACCACACTCACAGCCGAGCCATCGGCGGAAGTCCTGCGTCCGTTCATCGACTGGCTCAGAGAGCGGAAATGATTGAAGAAGCGGCTACCTGCCCATCGCTTTGCGGAGTTTCCCCAAAGCGCGTTCCGGCCCGTTCTTTTCAAGTTCGTCCTTTGTGAACAGTTTCAAGGCCTTCTCCAGTTTGGCGGACTTTTTCGTGCCGCGTCCCCATTCGTCAAGCAGAATGGTGGCCTTGAAATAATCCTGAAGGCCTTCTTTCAGTCTCTCGAAGCGCACGCTGCTTACCCCTTCGGGATAAACCATATAGCAGTCCCCCGCCGCCCAGCTGCGGAACCTTGAGTCCCTTGTGGGATTCTCCGTCCAGCTGTTGTAGGCCCATCTGAGATATCCGTCCACATCGCGAGAAAGGGCGACGAGCGGCAGCCAGGATGCCTCGAAAGGATTGCTGGCCATAAAGGTATTGGGAAATTTCTCCGCGCAACAGGTATAGTAGGTGGATATCTGTCCCTTAGCTCTCCTGGAGCCGACCACTCCTTCCGGATACTCCGCCCCGAATGCTATGCAGAGGTCGTCGATGTCGTCCGCAATGGATTCGTGATAATTGCCGGCAAGCGCCACCTTGAACTCCGGTTCGACCTCCTTGATGAGCCGCAACGCGCCCGCCATCGACTTCTCAGGGCGCTCGTCCATCGCAATGTATGTCTTTTCGAACCAGCCTTTCGCCCTGAGGTGGGAGGCGAAATCCCTGATGAAGTTCCCCCAGTACGATTCGTATCCGTCACTGCCCGGTTCTGCGTGGATAGTGGCTTTGCTGTCCGTCGCCTGATCGAAATAATCGAAAGTCAGCGCCCAGGGGATAAGGGTGTAGCAGTTTATCTGTCCGTCGATTCCGAGCGACCCCATAAAATCCACCCATTTGTCGAAAATGGTGTAGTCGTAAAGCCAGCTTCCGTCGATTCTCTTTATCTTGGTGACCATAGGGCCGAACGGGTCTTCCGTCTGCCCGTTCCAGGGACGGTCCATAATAGTGGCTGTGACCACTTTCTGCCCCGCATCGGCGAGGAGTTTCATAACGGGCCTCATATGCTCGAAGTGTTCCCTGCTCCAGAGCGGCACGCCGTGGTATCTGGCCACGGCATACGGATTCTGCCAGAGGTCGAGATGGAAGGGACTCTCGGAAAGCGGTGGCAGCACCCGGTCGCAGACCTTTACGGAATACTCCAGGGATGCGATTTCCCTGCCGCCTTCGCAGAACATCAGTTCCCCCTTATACCTCCCGGGCAAGGCATCGGAAGGGATGCGGACGCTTATCCACACCGGCTGCACCTGCCCCGGCTCAAGGTCTGCCGACGTCCTGCCGTCTATCATATCGGCCGCACGCATAGCCTTGTAGTTGACCGTATCGCGGCCTCCGCACTGATTGTATTGCTCCAGAAGTTCATCTCCCGTAATGTAAGACAGGAAGCTCATTTTAACATTTTCCGCAGCGATGAAGGAAGTCCCGGATTCCAGTCCGGAGCATTTCAGGCTGAGGTCCTTCACCGGAACGGAAGTCCTGACCGCTACGGCGGCATTGATATTCTCACCCCGCCAGACCGGGTTTCCCTGCAGGGAGACAGTCCATTCGACGGTAATTCCGGCCCGACAGGCCAAAGAGGCAAGCAGAGCCGCCAGCACAAGCATTTTTCTCATATCAAATCGTTTTCTGTGTGCTCAAAAATAGGAAATATTATTTATATTTGTTTTGATTATTGTGTACTAATTATGAAACATTTCTCTTTACCCAAAAACGGAGGAATAAAGATTGATGACGTTCCGTCGGATATCCTCCACGCCTGCGATAAGATTTACACCAAAGTTTATGCGACTCCGGAAGAAGCCGGAGAAATGGCCGCCGCGAAAATAATCAAGACTGTCGAGGAATTCCTCAAGGACTCTCCCGCCAGGAAATTCAAGCTTTGTTTCTCCACGGGAACGACGCCCATTCCCGTTTTTGAGCGCCTTGCCCAAGCCTGTGCAGAAGGTAAGATTTCCTTCAGGCAGGTGGAGATCTTCTCGACGGACGAGTATTATCTCCCCGGAATGGAAGATTCACAGAAGAGAACTGCAACAATCAGGAAATACCTTCTGAGCAAAATAGACGTCAACCCGGAAGACATTCATCTGCTGGACGGATCGATGAATCACAATCAGCTGCCGGAGTACTGCAGAGACTTCAATGCCGCCGCAAAGGATATGGACCTCCTGGTGATGGGATTCGGGGAGCAGGGCCAGATAGCGTTCAACGAGGTCGGCACGGAGAAATACACCCGCACCAGGTCGGTGATGCTCTCGTACAATTCCCGCAAACGCCAGACGAAAAACTTCGGAGGGGAGATTGCCGGCACCCCGAAATTTGCCCTGACAATGGGTTTGAACACCCTGCTGTCCGCAAAGAAAGTATATCTTCTGGCCTGGGGAGAAAGCAAGGCTAAGCTGGTGCATAAGATTGTGGAAGAACCCCACGATCCAATGTGCCCCATTTCCTTCTTCCAGGACCACCCCAACGTCCTTATGTTCGTTGACGAGACAGCGGGGAGCCTTCTCACAAGAGAGGTGGCGCCCTGGCTTCTGGGGCCCTGCGACTGGACCGAAAAATTCCGCCGCAAGGCTGTGATATGGCTCAGCCAGAAAGTCGGGAAACCGGTCCTTATGCTCACCCAGGAGGACTACCTCCAGAATTCTCTGGACGAGCTCCTTGAAAAGCACGGTCCGTATGACCAG
>JAZUHY010000102.1:0-13203 GCA_045641985.1 Candidatus Cryptobacteroides sp. | reverse complement strand
AACCTGCCTGCGGAAACGATACACGAAATAGAGATTCACAAGAATATGACGACCGAAAACGACATACTGGTTGCTATCGCCGAGGCCCGCGAGGACGCCGCGCTCGAAGCCACCGCCAAGGCTCTGGCGGAAGGTGAAGCCAGGGGTGAAGCCAAAGGTAGGGCGGAAGGCAAGGCGGAAGGCAAGGCGGAAATTGCCAGGGCAATGCTCGCGAAGAATACTCCTGTCGATTTCATAGCCAGCGTCACCGGGCTGACAAAAGCACAGGTGCAGGCCATCGCCAGGAGTCTTTGACCTTCTCCCGGTTAAAATTCTATGGGAAAAATAGATTTCGAGGGGAGTCTGTCAGCTTTTATTCAAATTCGGTGAACCTTATCCAGTCGATTTGCATCTCAACGGGGAGATCGTCCGTACACACAGGCCCCACCCAGTTGCCGCCGAGTTGCATACTCAGAATTAGATAGAATTCACGGTCAAAAGGCCATTGCTCCTCGGGAGCTCCTTCCCGTTTGATGTAGCTGTGGCAGGGGACTCCGTTGACGGTCCAGACAAGCCTGTCACAGTAATGCTCCAGGCCGTAAACGTTCCAGTCATCCGGGTCAATCATTCCGGTAGCCCCTTTCACGATGTCATCCTGTTTCATCAGATACGTGTAGGCGGTATGGCAGGTGGTATATACGAAATCGTCTGAATTGAGTCTTTCTATTATGTCTATCTCTCCTCCGTATGGCCACTGCGCATTGTCGAACGGGCACATCCAGATGGCCGGCCAGGCGCTCTTGCACCCCTGGAGTTTTGCCCTGACTTCAAGGCGACCGTACCCGAATCCCTTCTTGCCCCGGCTTTGAAGTCCCCCGGTGATTACATCCCGCCCATCCCCTTCAATGCCGGGATTGACTATGCCTTTCAGGAAAAGAACCCCGTCCGACACAACAACGAGAGAATCGTAATCGGACATATGTGCATTCCAGTCCGAGGTTCCCGCAGGAATCCGGCTCCATATTCCGGAATCGAATGTGCCCCCATCGAAATCCTCAATCCAGGTGTATTGAGGTCCGGGATTGCAGGTCGCCATTGCGAGCGCAGCCAGAATAATAGTCAGTTGCTTCATATTTTTATAGTTCACTTGTTCATATAGCTGCAGTTCGGTGCGCAAAAATTAACCCGAAATGACCGGTTCATGGTTTCAACGTATTCACTAGAGAGACAAATATAGCAATTCCCATAATTTTCAATACACATCCCTGCCCCGCCACATCAGTTCCGCAAGTGCAAATATCCTCGGGAACAGACGGCTGTCCAGCATCTCCTCGGTCAGGCCGTAGTCTGTCCATAAAGCGCATTCCATACCAAGCGTCAGGGGATTGCCTTCGGACAGGGCACTGTCCGCCGGGTTCCTCAAATATGCATCTTCAAGGCTGAAGGTACGGTCCCTGCCGTATCCTCTCCAGGGAGTTTCCGGGAAATTCAGGTACGTATAATAATTCGGGCTGCAAATGACAGGGTAGCCGCTTTCGACGGCTTTGCGGTAATTCCTGTCTTTGTTCCCCCGGTAGTTCCACCACTGGATGACGACATTGTCGGGAAGCGGGTAATCCGCATTATTGATAGCGTCTTCCCAGAAAATCGCCTTGCGTCCTTTGGATTTAAGGTATGATGCCATCTGCGCGGACAGCCAGAGCTGGAGCTCGTGAGAATCTTTCAGACCGTTTTCTGCTATTCTTCTTTTGCAGTCGGGGCATTTGTCCCAGTTGCCTTTCGGAGCTTCATCCCCGCCGAGGTGGATGTACTCCGAGGGGAAAAGCTCGCAGACTTCATCCAGAACGTCCTTGAGAAAATTCAGTGTGGAATCTTTTCCGGCGCAGAAAATGCAGTCTGTGAATCCTGTTTCCGGAATCATTGCCGGCTCTCCGAAGCAGCCGTATTCTGGGTAAGCATTCAGGGCGGCTTCCGCGTGTCCGGGGATGTCTATCTCCGGTATAACGGTGATGTTCCTTTCCCCAGCATAGCGGACAATCTCCCTGACATCTTCCTGAGTATAAAAACCCTGTTGCTCGGGGCCCTTTCCCACATAAGCTCCGGTTTTTGTCAATTCAGGATATTTCCTGATTTCCAGACGCCACCCAAGCCCTTCCGTCAGATGCCAGTGAAACACGTTCATCCGCAATGAGAACAGGAGGTCCAGTTTTGACTTGATTGTCTCCAAACTCTGGTACTGACGTCCGGAGTCGAGAAGCAGGCCTCGCCATTGGCATCTGGGAAAGTCGTTGACAATGCAACAGGGCGTTTCCCTGACAGATTTACCATTTCTCAGGACGGTATCAATCTGCAGTGAATTCAATGTCTGCGCCGCATATTTCCTTCCTCCTTCAGTAGAATATCTCATCTTGATGCGACGCTTGGTGACTTCGATGGAGTAGCCGTCAGCAGGAATGCTCCTGTCTTCGACGAATTCCACCTCATCGCAACGGGATGTCCCTCCCGTAAATCTGATTTGTTGCGGGGTGGGGAACACTTCTCCGGCGGAGGCTGATATGCAAATCAGGGAAAGGACTGATGATATGAGCAGATTTTTGACGGACATATTGAATATTTTACCAAAAATACGAAATTCTAATACAACTCCGAATCATTCGGCTATTTTGCCAAATTATTTAATAACGGAAGAACGTTAGGAAAATAATTTTTATTATATTTGTGAACTGCTAATAGCCAAACCTAACTAAACAAAAAACAATTATTATTAACCAATGCTTATGAAAAAAAGTATTTTGACGGGAATCCTTTCGATTCTCATCTTGGGCTTGACGGGAGTTTACCCCCCCCTATTTGCCCAGAATCATCGCATTGAAGGTCAAGTAGTTGACGCATCGGGGCAGCCTGTTGTAGGCGCGGCCGTATTCGTCAAAAATTCCGTTTCTCTCGGAACTCAGACTGACCTCGATGGAAATTTCTCAATCAATGCTGCCGACGATGCGGACCTCGTAGTTTCCTGCATCGGCTACGTGGAGCAGGTGATACCTGTAAACGGACAGCAGAAAATCAAAGTTACATTGGCTGAAGACAGCGAACTCCTTTCGGAGGTCGTTGTAGTTGGTTATGGTACCCAGAAGAAGGTTAACCTTACCGGAGCCGTTTCTCAGGTCAAGATGGAGGAAGTTCTTGGTGAACGTCCTGTCATCAATGCCGTTGCAGCTCTCCAGGGAGCAGTACCGGGTTTGACTATCAGCGGTAATTCTTCTACCAGCCAGGCTAAGTCTTTCAGCATCCGTGGTAACCTCTCCATCAATGGAGGCAGCCCTCTTGTCCTCATCGACAACGTGGAGGGAGACATCAACAATATCAATCCCAACGATATTGAGTCCGTTTCCGTTCTGAAGGATGCAGCATCTGCCGCCATCTATGGAGCAAGGGCAGCTGCAGGTGTGATTCTTGTCACCACCAAGCAGCCCAAGTCCGGAACAAAGTTCACTCTCAACTACAACAACAACATCGGTTTCCTCAATTCAATCAACTGCCCTGAGCAGGCCAGCCTTACCGACTATATCGATGCATATATCGAAGCCGGATACAACGGCAACTACTGGGCCGGAAACGGTGACGTCAAGAAGTGGAAAGAGTATCTTGCACAGTACAAGGCCAACCCTTCTTCCCTCAATACAGTAGGTGAAGGAATTCTCCCTGACGGAAACAATGTGTATTATTTCCTCAATGAGACCAACCTCTTCCAGAATATGCTTGAGACCGGTTTCTTCCAGAACCACAACATTTCCGTCGCCGGAGGTTCCGACAAAGTGCGTTTCCGCGTGTCCGGAGGTCTCAATAGCGTCAATGGTCCGCTTCTCACCAAGAAAGATTCTTACGGGCGTAAGAACATCAGTGCTTTCGTTTCTGCAGACATCACAAAGTGGTTCACCCAGGAGGCTACCATTTCCTATTCTGATGCAACTCAGACTGATCCTACCAACGGTTCATTCTATACAACACGTCTTATCAACTACTATCCTTCATATTTCCCCGGAGAGACAGTAGGTAGAGACCATGACGTTCTCTCCCAGGCACCGGCCAGCCAGTTGCAGCAGTGCCCCGTTACAAACAACAAGACTGCTATCGCCCGCGTGTTCCTCAAGTCCAATTTCAACATTCTCAAGGGATGGACAGCTACTGTGGAATATACATTCGACAGAAAGGACCGCAACTACAACTATTATTCTACTCCTTTCGAGCAGGCTGAGGCTCAATTTGCAGCAAAGACAATCCCCGAAGCAGGACAGGATATTTATGAGATGTACGATGAAATCACCAAGTACAATGCTCTGAACATCTATACCACTTATCAGAATACCTGGGGCAAACACGAATTCAAGGCTATGGCCGGTTTTAACCAGGAAAGTTCATGGTACAAGTACTTCTACGGTTCAATCCTCGGGCAGACTGTTCCCAGCGTTCCTTCATTCGGTGGTGGCACCGGCACAAAGAATCTCAATGAGGATTATGTTGAGTATGCAATTCGTGGCGGATTTGCCCGTTTGAACTATGCTTTCGACAACAGATACCTTCTTGAACTTGATGCCCGCTATGACGGTTCTTCCAAGTTCCCCAAGCTCGATCGTTTCGGCTTCTTCCCTTCAGTTTCCGTAGGTTGGAGAATCGGTCAGGAACATTGGATGGAAGGTGCAAAGAGTTGGCTTGATGAACTCAAGCTCCGTGCATCTTACGGTTCTATCGGTAACCAGAAGATTGACCCTTATCAGTTCACATCCACAATGTCTATCGGGCAGAGCACAGCTTGGCTCGATGGTGGAGACAAGGTGACCACTATTTCGACTCCGGCTCTTGTGAGTTCCACATTTACCTGGGAGAAAGTCACAACCCTTGATATCGGTCTCGATTTCAATGCATTCCAGAACAGATTGCAGGCCACATTCGACTACTACAACCGCAAGACCACAGGTATGCTTGCCCCCGGTATCGAGATTCCTTCAGTCGTAGGCGCATCCGCTCCTCTGCAGAACATCGCGGATCTTCAGAACAGAGGATGGGAACTTTCAGTTTCCTGGCGTGACGGTATCGGCAAGGACTTCGGCTATCACGTAAACTTCAATGTTTATGACAACCGTACCTTCATCGACAAGTACAATAACGAATCCGGTCTTTTCACCGACTACTACGTAGGTAAGGAACTCGGTGAGGTTTGGGGATATGTATCTGACGGTTTCTACTCCATCGATGACTTCGATCTTGCAAAGGCAAAAACCGGTGTCTGGACACTCAAGGAAGGTGTTACATCAATTCAGGGTGTGAATGTTCAGCCCGGTGACGTGAAGTTCAAGAACATCGATGGTGACGAGAATAACATCATCACCTCCGGAGAAGGGACTCTCAAGAACCCGGGAGACCGCAAGATTCTCGGCAATACGACTCCACGTTTCTGCTTCGGTGCAAATCTTGGAGTTTCATACAAGGGATTCGCTCTTGACGTGATGCTTCAGGGTGTAGGCAAGAGAGACGTGTGGCTTGGCGGAGCATCCATTTATCCGTTCGCAGGACAGGGTGCAGGCGATGCCGTATTCCAGCCTCTCTACTACAATCAGACCAACTACTGGACTGCAAAGAGTTACGATCCGAACAGCCCCGACTATATGGTTGCAGCCAATCCTGATGCCAACCTGTTCCGTATTTACGGCCAGGGCAACAACGTGGGTTCCAATACACGCACTTCTGACAAGTATGTCTCCAGCGGTTCTTATCTGAGAATCAAGAACATGACCCTCTCATACAAGTTCCCGCAGAAGTGGATGAACAAGATCAGACTTTCTGACCTCAAGCTCTATGCGAGCATCGAGAACCTTGCTACCTTCACTACACTTCCCAAAGGTTACGATCCTGAGACTCTTGCATGGTCTTATCCTTTCTATCGTACAACCACATTCGGTGTAAGCATCACATTCTAATTTAACAAGGTTTAGATATGAAAAAATTAGTATACATTTCCCTTGCAGCCATTTGCCTTCTTGCAACTTCCTGCAATGACGAATTCCTCGAGAAGTACCCTCAGACTTCGCTGACTGAGCAGAACTCCTTCCTTGAGTACAACGGATTCAGGGCATATATGAATCCTTGTTATAATCTCTTCTTTGACACCGCTATCAGGACAAACTTCAATACTATGCATTGCGGTTCTCAGTTCTATAGCGACTTCTATGCCGGCATCTTGACCAACAGGGACAACCCTACCGGAAACGGATATGCATACCGTACCATCACCCCGACCACGACAGGCGGCGGCTGGGATTTCTCATACATTCGCAGAATCAACATTATGCTTTCCCACGTGAAAGATGGTGCTCTTAATGAGAAAGAAGCAGCTCATTGGGAAGCAGTCGGCCGTTTCTTCCGTGCCTGGTGGTATATGGAACTTGTTGATCGTTTCGGTGACGTTCCCTGGGTAGAGACAGTTCTTTCCGATACGTCAGAAGAAATCATGGCCGCACGTACAGACCGTGCTACTGTTGTGAAGAAAATCTGTGATGACTTTGAGTTCGCCATCAACAATATCGGTGACAGCTCGAAGGACGGATCGAACCCTCTTACACAGAATGCATGCCGTGCCGCATACTCACGTTTCCTTCTTCGCGAAGGTACTTGGGCGAAATATCACAATCTTACAGGTGAAGATGCCAATGGCCTTCTCGACAAATGTATTGCTGTATCCGAGGAACTTATGAAGGCTTATCCAACCCTCTACAAGGGTGTGGATGACAAGAACCCCGGCACGGGTTATGGTGAACTCTGGACTACGGAAAGTCTCGCCGGTGTCCCCGGTGTCATCTTCTACCAGGAATATGTTGACGCTATCAAGATGCATCGTGGCAACGACTACGAGCACATCGCCGCACATTACACCGATGTCCCTCAGCATACGATGGATATGTTCCTGATGAAGAACGGCAAGCCTGTCACAAATGCCACTTCCGGATATAAGGGTGGAAAGGGAACTGACATCTATGCAGAATTCGAAGACCGCGATCCCCGGCTCTATCTCAACGTTCAGCCTCCTTATGCTGTCGTGGCCAATTCTGGAGCATATGATGGCGTGAATTCATTCCCTACCTGGAGATACGCGAAAGCTGGTGACAAGATTGGGACAACAGACCCCTACTACGTTGTTAAGGATGATGCTGAAGCTGCCAAATTCCGCCAGTTCATCGATATGATGGGCGCCAATGAGCAGTGCGTCCGCGGTGGCGCTTTCGGAGGACAGGGAATGAAGAGGTGTCCCGGCCAGAACTGGGGTGCTGCCCTCACTCCTTCCAGCCCCAACCTCAGCAACTCCGGTTCCGTGGCTTATATGAAGAGCCGTACCGGATATTACTTCTGGAAGAACTATGATATGTGGGAGTATGCAACCGGTTCATCCGCTTTCTGTACTGCCGACAAGCCGATTTTCAAGATTGAGGAAGTCCTCCTGAACTATGCGGAGGCCAAGTTTGAGCGTAACGGTTTTGATCAGGGCGTTGCGGACAAGACCATCAATCTTCTCAGAAAGAGAGTCGGAATGCCTGATATGGTTGTTGCCGATATTACTGCTGACTTCGATCCCGACCGTGACAAAGGCAATGCGCCTTGGCTCACAGGTTCTCTCAGCAAGTATGAGGTTGCTCCCGTTCTTTGGGAAATCCGCCGAGAGCGTATAATAGAGCTCTTCGGCGAAGGCTTCGGATTCTATGATGTCCGTCGTTGGGGAAAGGCTGATTACTACATCAACCGTCAGCCTTGCGGTATGTATATTGCCAGCAAGAGCATCCCTTGCGGAAATGGAACATTCGGCGGCCAGGTTGTCGACTACGAGACAATCAAGTCAACAGGTAAGGCCAGCGCTTCCGGAAGCGAAGGCGGTTGGATTTATACCGCTGCAAGCCCTCTCGAGCAGGGTGGCGGTTGGATTGACACCTACTATCTCATGATGGTTCCCACCAACGAGATTGTCCTCAATCCCAATCTTACTCAGAATCCCGGCTATAACGAGCTCTTCGGACTTTAATAGTTGTTGATATGTATAAAAAGGGCGGTCACCGCACCGCCCTTTTTATTATTTTTGCTGAAAATTTTAAACCATGAAACGCAAGATAATACTCGATTCGATGCTCCTCACCGGAGCCGCGCTGTCCGCAGCCGCCTGCGCTGAAGGGCAGAAGCAGGTTCAGCCCAAACCGAACGTGGTGTTCATTCTGGCCGATGACCTCGGTTGGGGAGACCTCAGCTGCTACGGGCAGACAAATTTCCGGACTCCCAACATCGACAGGCTGGCAAGCGAGGGATTGCGTTTCACCCAGTGCTATTCGGGAACGACGGTCAGTGCACCGTCGCGCTCCTGTCTCGTCACAGGTACGCACAGCGGACATACTGCCATACGCGGCAATATGGAACTCCAGCCGGAAGGGCAGTTCCCCCTGCCTGCGGATGCCGTGACCATCTTCCACGACCTCAAGGCCGCGGGTTACACCACCGGCGCATTCGGCAAATGGGGCCTCGGCTTCGTGGGCTCCACCGGAGACCCGCAGAAAATGGGCGTTGACAGCTTCTACGGCTATAATTGCCAGCTTCTGGCCCACAGCTATTATGCAGACCATATCTGGGACAACGGGAACAGAGTGGCTCTTGCCGACAATTGTGTCGAAGTGCCCTACGGGGAGGGCAGCTATATCCCCGACCTAATCCACGAAAAGGCCCTCCAGTTCATTGACGATGCGGTCAAGAACGGTGAGCCGTTCTTTATGTGGTATCCGACCACGATTCCCCACGCGGAACTCATAGTCCCGCAGGACAGCATCATTCAAAGTTTTGTCGGCAAATACCCGGAGAAACCTTTCAAGGGCTGCGACCAGGGAATGCCCGGCTTCCGCAAGGGAGGATACTGTTCTCAGGAATACCCCCACGCCACTTTCGCGGCAATGGTCACAAGGCTCGACCTTTATGTGGGGCAGATTGTCGGAAAACTGAAGGAACTCGGCGTTTACGACAACACCATCATCATTTTCTCATCGGACAACGGCCCGCATCTCGAAGGCGGTGCCGACCCCGATTTCTTCAATTCCAACGGTCCCTGGAGAGGCTACAAGAGGGATGTCTATGAAGGAGGCATCCGTGTGCCCTTCATCGTCAGGTGGCCGGGTCACGTTGCCGAAGGAGGCGAGACGGACTTTATGTGCTCGTTCTGGGATTTGATGCCCACACTCCGCGAAATCAACGGACAGGCCGTTCCGGACGATATGGACGGCATCAGCCTCCTCCCTCTCTGGGAAGGACGCAAAGGACAGAAGGAGCACGATTACCTGTATTTCGAATTCCAGGAGATGAACGGCCGTCAGGCAGTCCGCAAAGGCCCCTGGAAACTCGTCCATATGAACATCCGCGGCGAGAAGGATTATTTCGAGCTGTACAATATAGAGGAAGACCCTTCAGAGACAAGTGATTTAGTTCAGGAATATCCGGACAAGGTTGAGGAACTTAAAGGCTTAATGACCGAAGCTCACATATACAATCCGAACTTCCCCGTGTTGAAAGGCGAGGAGTATTCCGGCTCCAATCAATATAAAAGGTTAAAATAAAAAGTGTTAATAAAGTTTTTTTGAAGGGCTGCGGGAGATGTCGTGAGATGTCTCCCGCTTTATTGCCAGGTGGTTTCTGGCATTAAAATTGAAGGGAAAAACACCTTGGCGCAACAGGCGCTCCTGCGTCTGCGGTGTGCCGTTGTCAGTTGGTTGGACTATGAGCTTTTATAAGCAGATTGCATTGATTGCGGCTATGTTGGCAGGCATAGTGGCGTTTGGTCAGAACAATGTCAAGGCCGTCCTCATCGATGCGGCAAGCGGAGACCCCGTCGGCTTCGCGACCGCCTCGCTCACGAAGAAGAGTCAGAGCAGGCCTGCAAAATACGTCCTTTCCTCCGAGAAGGGTATCGTCAATATCGAGTCCGTGCGCAATGGCGAATATATCTTCAAAGCGGAACTTCTCGGCTATAAGCCGTATGAGAAGGCCATCAGGATGGAGGGAAGGACAATCGATCTCGGTAATGTCAAGTTGGATGTTGACAGCGAACAGCTGGATGCCGCTTCCGTCTCCGCAGTCGGCAATCCGATCATAATCAAGAAAGACACCATCGAGTACAACGCGGCATCATTCAAAACAACGGAAAACGATATGCTCGAGGACCTTCTCAAGAAACTGCCCGGCGTGGAAATCGACGATGACGGCGGGATTACCGTCAACGGTGAAACCATCAAGAAGATTACAATTGATGGCAAGACGTTCTTCCTCGATGATCCTCAGGTTGCCTCCAAGAACCTTCCCGCCAAGCTTATCAACAAGCTCAAAGTCATCAGGAAGAAGTCCGAACAGGCTGAATTCACCGGCATCGATGACGGCGAGGAAGAGAATGTCATCGACCTCTCCGTCAAGCCGGGTATGATGCGTGGCTTGGTCGGCAACATTCAGGCTGGCGGCGGCCACGACATCCCCTCCGGGAGCAACACTATGAATGATTTCCGCTTTGCGGGCAACGGCTTCATCGGCAGGTTTACCGGCAAATCCAACATAAGCCTCATCCTCAACGCCAACAACACCAACAATCAGGCGGCTACCGACCGTTCCGGCAATATGATGCGCGGGATGATGGGCGGAGGTATGATGATGGGGGGAATGAGGGGCGGCACCGGAGGCGGTGGCATCAACACTACCTATACGGCCGGTCTCAATGCCGCTTTCGACCTGCTTGACGACAGGATGAATCTTGGCGGCAACTATATGTTCAACAGCAACGACCGCATCTCATCTTCCGAACAGTTCCAGGAGACAAAATATGACGACCACTCCACTCTGTCATGTTCCGATTCCAGGAGTTCCAACAAGTCGCTTGGCCACAATTTCGGACTCAGGCTGGAGCACGAGTTCTCCAAGAACACTTCAATCATCTTCCAGCCTCAGTTCAACTTCGGCACCGGCAGCTTCTCCCAACAGCAGGAGTCAAGTATGGACTATGCTCCGGTGAGCGGAAGCAAGTACAAGTTGAACGATTCCAAACTCGACAACGGCGGTGACAACAGGAACTTCAGCACCAGCGGTATGTTCATCTTCCGCCAGCGCCTCGGCATCCCGGGCCGTACTCTCACTGCCCAGGTCCGGTACAGCCTGTCCAACAATGAGATTAACGGTATCAACACGAACACCACCACAACATTCAATCCTGCAGGAGGTGTCCTCAATGTACAGGATATCAATCAGACATACAATCAGCTCCAGAAGAGCTACCAGGTGTCAGGCCGGGCGACTTACACTGAGCCCATGGGTGACTTTTTCTACCTGGAAGCCAATTATTCATACAGCTGGAATAAGTCTGTCTCCGACAAGAAGACGTACGATATGAAAAACGGCGGAGCCCTCGACCCCGCTTACACCAACAATGTGGTGAATGAGGTGATGAGGCACGATTTCGGTGGAAACGTACTCTTCCAGAAACCGGCATTCCGCTCTCAAATCGGTTTCAGTGCCATCCCGACACATAGCATCAATACCACGACCAATGGCCTGACCCCTGTTGACCCCATCGATGACAAGAGATGGAACTTTTCTCCCCAGGCCCGTATTGATGCCGACCTTAACGAGAATACCCACCTCAGAGTATTCTATCGCGGCCAGTCCAATCAGCCGTCAACCTCACAGTTAATGCCGGTACCCGACATCTCGAACCCCTTGAGCATATCCTTCGGCAATCCTTACCTCACCCCATATTTCAACCACAATGCAAACGTTGAACTTCGTACCGGCAACCGACAGAAATTCACTTCGTTCACCATCCGAATCAACGGTGGTATGGTGCAGAATCCTATTTCAAACGTTTCCTGGGAAGGTACTAACGGTGCCCGCTACTCAATGCCCTTCAACGGCAAGAACAGTGGAAACGCCGGTGTCAACACCTTCTTCAATCTTCCGATTGCAAAGTCCAACTTCTCCATCAACAACCAGTTGAGCGGCAACTGGTCTACGAGCTCTTCGTATCTTGCCAACAAAGTGGATATGAGCAAATACTCCGACCCTATGACAGACTACTACAAATTTATGGAGGAGTTTTACAACGACCACCGGAATCTTGACGACTGCAAGGATTTCACCCCCTACAACACGCATAACATCAGCGTGAACGAGCGATTCCGCGCTACATACCGTTCAAAAGCGGTCGAAGTCACTCTCGGAGCAAGCACCCGTATGAACCGGACCTTGTACACGATTGAGGATCTTCAGGCCCGCATCCAGTGGACCAACCGCGTGGAGGGAAGTTTCATCTGGACCTGGGACGGCCCCGGCATCTCTCTCAGAACGGATGGCAACTATCGCTGGTACAATGGCAATACGACGGAGCAGAAGCCTGTCTTCACTCTCAATGCGGAGCTCACCAAACTTCTCTTCAAGAAGAAGGCGACTCTTTCGCTCAGAGGCTACGATCTCCTCGGACAGCAGAACAACTTCAATGTGAGCGACAGTGAGAATATGCACACCGAAACGCTCAGCAACACTCTCGGTCGTTATATTATCCTGTCGTTCACCTGGCGCTTCGGCTCCTTCGGCGGGCGCAACGGCAGAAGGGGTCCCGGTATGGGCGGCCCGGGAATGGGTGGCGGTATGCCTATGGGCGGACCCTCACAATAACAAAAGAAGAGCCATATTTTTAAAAAAATTTTTGCAGGTTTCAAAAAAGTGTGTATCTTTGCCGTCCCTTTCGGAAATGAAGGGACAAGTTCATTGAAAATACTGAGAGAGATAACGAGGTAAAAAAGAAGATTAGTCTAATTATTGAACAAAGTTTTTTCGTTTGATAAGGGACTACAATTTCAAAGAAGGCAAAATTTGAGACTATAAGTCGCAAATGATTCACCAAAAAGTACGAGAAAGAGAAGAAGAGCGAACGGAGGATGCCTTGGCTTTCGGAAGCGAGGAAGGACGCGGTAAGCTGCGAAAACCCCCGGGGATTTGCAAACAGGAATTGATCCGTGGGTGACCGAATGGGGGAACCCGTATGGTTGAAGACCATACACAATCGTGAGATTGAGCAGACGCAGGGAACTGAAACATCTTAGTACCTGCAGGAAAAGAAAGAAACATCGATTCCCAGAGTAGTGGCGAGCGAAATGGGAAGAGCCTAAACCG
>JAZUHY010000101.1:0-5334 GCA_045641985.1 Candidatus Cryptobacteroides sp. | reverse complement strand
TTATCTTTGAACAAACAAAAGACTTGTAAACGTATGAAATCATCTCTGCATAAACTGCTTTTTTTGTTTATTTCCGTTTCGCTTTTTTCCTGCACAAAGGATGATCCCATTCCCGCACCAAAACCTCCCGTGGTTCTTGACTGCGTCGGGCCTGATTACCTCAAAACAGGAGACAAAGTGGCACTTATTTCTCCGTCATATTACACACCGATGGAAAATGTGGAGAAAACAGCGGATGTGCTGCGGGGATGGGGGCTTGAGCCCGTTATCGGCCCGAATGTCGGCAAAGTGGTTGACGGACAGTATGCCGGGACTGTGGAAGAACGAATCTCCGATATACGTTGGGCTCTCAAGGACCCTTCAATCAAGGCGATTATTTGCAATAGAGGCGGGTACGGAAGCATTCAGCTCATCGATAAACTTACGCTTCAAGAATTGAAATCTTCTCCTAAATGGCTGGTGGGTTTCAGTGATATATGTACGCTCCACGGCCTTCTCACACGGGCCGGAGTAATGAGTATCCACGGCACTATGAGTTCATTTCTGGCTGCAGGAGGAACCGATGCCACCAGTACGCTGATGCGCGACCTCCTTCTTGGGAATGTTCCCCAGTACCTTGTGCCCGGACATCCGCAGAATATTGCGGGTTCAGCCTCGGGAATTCTTGTTGGGGGAAATATATGCACCTTTGCTCCGAATCTCGGGACTCAGGCGGATGCAACGGCCGGGAAAGACCTTATCCTCTTTATTGAGGAAGTTGAAGAGTCTATGCACAACATCGACCGTCAGGTGCGCATCCTGCAGATGAACGGCGTTCTTGACCGATGCAAAGGCATCATTCTAGGAGAGTTTGACGGTTGCGGAACGGAATTCAAGGATGAATATGGAAACACAATAAGCGTTGAGACAATGCTTCACAAAATATTTGCGCCTTACAATATTCCGGTTCTTTGCGGATTTCCCGCAGGCCACGGAGACGTGAATCTGCCTCTGGTAATGGGGGCTCCCGTTATCATTGATGTCAGTTCCACGGGTTCCACCATCAGTTTTGACATTGAAGGGCAGCAGAAAGAATTCCGGATAACACCGGATATCAAATCCACCAAATCATCAGTGAATTTACGTATGGTGCTGGCCGGAAAAAAGACGTTCGGGTATGAAAAAGATTGACCTTTTTATCTTGGTTTCGGGACAATATTGTTTCTACTGCCTGCCTCACATTCGCCCAGACTTCATCGCTTGTCAGCACGCCTGATTCCCGTATGGCATTATTCACGTAGTCATCCACACTCAGGTTGTCACTGACGATTTTCACCGCTGCAACCAGCTCGAGGTGGGGTGAGAAGGATGCTATGTAGTTGAGCTCCATATCATATAGTGTAGGCTCTGTCCTGTCTGATTCTGTAAAGAAACTGTTCCCTGTATAAGTAAAGCAACATATAAAAACAAAATATCACGATGAAACAAGACATCAAAAACAAAGAACCACAGGAGCGCCAAGCCTACGTTCCTGCCAGCGTGAAGGTGATAGAGGTCGCCGCACAGAGAGTGCTCTGCGTGAGCAATGAAAAGTACAATGATGGAAACACCTCCGGATGGTATAACAATTAACGGCAATCAGAATTATGAAGAAATATATTTTCATTGCTCTGGCTGCGATAGCAGCACTCAGCAGTTGCTCAAAAGAAAGTCCTGTCTCCAATGAGGAGAACGGCAAGGAGTCTCAGGTTTTCAACGCCACGATTGAAGACTGTGTCACCACGAAAGCAACGTTTGACGGGACAAACAAATGCGCTTTTTGGGAAATTAACGACGAGGTCAGCATCAATGGAAAGAAATACAAGGCACAGTCAGCAGGAACCACCACAACCTTCGCAGCTATTGATGGAGGGGCAGAAGGCCCTACCTACAATGCCTATTTCCCTGCCGGACTTTACGATGGCACCAATGCCATTCTTCCTGCCAATGTCAGCGAGACATGGGCTGACAGCAAGTTCAATATGCCTATGTATGCGGAGAGTTCAACCTTTGATCTCTCTTTCAAGAACCTCTGCGGCGTTCTGAAGATTGCCGTTACAAATGCCCAGTTAACCAGCGTAAAAAGCATCACTGTCAGCAGTACGAACTGTGCCACAAGCGGTGCATTCACAGTTTCCGGTGATGCGGCTGTTCTTACCGAACCATCAAAGACAGCCAACACTGCAACTGTGACCTACACTGACGCTGTCACTACCGATGCTACCGGCAAGGTATTCTATGTAGCCATACCTGCCCAGACCTATCAGAACCTGTCGATTGCTGTCAGCGATGGAGAAACTACCAAGGTTATGACAACCAAAAAGGACCAGAATATCGTGGTTGACCGCAAGACAATTTATCCCATCACCTTCAATGGACAGCCCACTACGGGCACAGCAGCGAGAACGGGCGGCAACGTGAACTGGGTACAGCTCTGGGCAGGCGGACCTAAGTTCGCAGAGGTTAACGTAGGTGTTACCGACGGCAAGGCAGAGAGCTACGGTGGCTATTACTGCTGGGGCAAAGCCATTGACCAAGACTCAAGCGGAAGTTACAAAGGCGGTGAATCTGCTCTCTCTGGCGATGACGACACCGCCACCAACCTCTGGGGCGGCAACTGGCGTATGCCGACACAGACAGACCTTCAGAAGCTCCTTTCCAACTGCACTGTTGAGTGGACACAAGTTAAAAGCATGAACGGTTGCAAATTCACCGGCAAGGGAGCCTACGCATCCAACAGCGTGTTCCTTCCTGCTGCCGGCTACCGCAGCGGCGGCTTTGCCGGCGGCCAGGACTACGGCGGGTACTACTGGTCTTCCTCGCCTGCTGGCAGCCTCAACGCGTGCTACCTGGGCTTCAATTCGGGCGGCCAGGACGTGTACAACTACGGCCGAGGCAGCGGCTACTCAGTCCGCGCGGTGCTTGCGGAGTAACTTGTATTCAACAATACCCATAAATCTGCGCGCTGCCTCATCCCGGGGTGGCGCGTGGTGCATATGAGTGGTGGGTGGGCCGCAAAACTTATTTCGTTCACGCCTGCCAAAAGAGCTGAAGACATCATTCATGACATTCCAATATCCATATCTGATTTGAACAGTCCCGACATTAGGGCAACAGGGATATTATACAATATTGTCTTTATGAAGGAGTGCCACGAACTTTTCCACCTCGTCACTGAGGACATCCTCTTCCACATCGTATTCCTTCAGCATTGCACTGACGATGTCAGGAATTTCATTGCCTTCCTGAATCAGGGTAAACATCCGTACTGCCGTGTCGTTGCCGAGGCGCACAATCACTTTCTTCCCGTTTTCGCCCAGTTGCTTTGACACCGCACATACTCCTGGCATGAAGTCCGTTATCTCAAAGTCATATTTCAGTTTCATTTTCCACGTCTGTATTTTTCGTAAGTCCGCATCATTGCAAACTTTATCTGATTAACCTGATTTTCAACCTTTTCAGGAGTGCAGTTTGCGGATTCCCCGCACATCTTCAGGCGGATGCATTGGGGGTATATCGGACAGTTGTCACACAGTTCGATTCTCTCACGCCGCTGCCGGAACTTTGCAACCATTGCCTTGTCAACGACATCGGGAGAATCGACGTGAGATATGAAATGGTCCTCCGAATAGTGCTCGCACAGGCCGATGTCCCCGGTCGGGGCAATCATCAGACTCTTCCCGCTATCGGCCATGCACCAGCTTTGTTTGACTTCCTTCGGAAGGGATGCCTCTTTTCCCTTTATGCCCAGATCCGCCATCAAACTTTCCAACTGTTCCAATTTCTCATAAACCAGCCTTCGACTCTCATCGGTTTGCCTTACGTTGCCGCTGCCTGCGGATTCCTCAAACAGGATATGGGCATAACAACCGAAGCCTTTGCGGCTGCCATACAGGTCTGAAAGTTGGCGGACCAGCGCAAAGAGATTATCGGCGTTGTGAAGCCCGAGGTTCAGCCTGACACTTACCTTGATGCCGGCATCCAGAAGCAGTCCGATGTTTCTGACAACACGCCTGTACGGGCTTGAGGCATTGTCGTAGATGAAGGCCTTGGAACGGTTGTATATGGCTTCCGTTCCGTCAAGAGTGATCTGTACTTTCTGCAGTTTCCAGAGATTGACGGCCTTTTGCACGGTATCTTCATCGAAGAGATAGCCGTTGCTTACCATGCTTGACTTGAAAGGCACGCCGCTATTCTCCAGCTGGCTGCATATCAAATCTATCACCTTGCCGTTGTACAGCGGCTCCCCGCCAAACCAGTTAAGGCTCACCTCCTTCTTCGGCTCTTTGGAATGATTACGCTGAATCAGGAAGGCCACCTTCATTGCCGTCTCCTCCTTCATCGGAATACGGCTGCGCCCCTTCTCGTAGCAATAGAAGCAACGGGCATTGCAGTCGGTGGTGGTCATTATGGTATATGAAGATGTGACATCCTCCCCATCACCCGTATCCACCATCTTCCTGAGCATCCGATATTGCTTCACCAGCTTCTTCTCATCCAGGCTCTCCGGGACGACGAACAGATGTACACGCAAATACTCATCCGAAGATATATCCTCCCGTCCCTTACCGGCAAGCACCATCTCGCAGGTCAGAGTATGGAATAGCAACAGCCCCTCAGGGACTTCCTTTGAGATGACAAAAGACGAGGGATGATAATTTTCATCCCTCACATCTCTTTTGAAATCCATAAGCTCCTGAAAAGTGGAGTCAGGGTGTTGGATAATCTCCAGGCGCATTCGAATGTTTTGCTGATTAATAATATTCAGAACAATAGACGGTGCACTGCACATGTACACACACGTCCTCTGGGCACGGGCTTAGAGCAATAATGGATCTCGGCGTGATTTCAATCACCTTTACTTCAGGGCTTTCAAACGGTTTCTTCTCCATAGTATAGATATCCTGTTATCACCCATCGGTGACCTTACAAATATACACAAAAACTTCCTGACAACATTGCCCGAACGGAGAAATTGTCTCACTTCTGTCCTTGTTGGGGTGATGGAGAGTCGCAAACGTACCTCGTTTACGCCGTCTAAGCATTCAAGACGTAATCTAAAACATTCCTTCCATGTACGTTTTGTCCGGCAAATAATTGATGGACCAGATAGGGTTAGGGGCGTAAAAGATGTCTGTTTGCGCAATACGCACTCTCACTCGCGTCCGCGCAACATTTGAAGCTACATCGGGGGAATTTATGGCTCAAACTCCCCCGAAATGACAATCTTGATACCAAATGGGGTGAAAAATCCAGAAAATTCCCCCGTCAAACAAAGTCAGCGGCTCCGGAAGAACGTATGCGGTTATTTGGATG
>JAZUHY010000100.1:0-5430 GCA_045641985.1 Candidatus Cryptobacteroides sp. | reverse complement strand
GGAAAGTCGAATTCCCGCCCGTCGAAGCCGCTTACGTACGCGTGATTGCCCACCATTTCGGGGAGATTCCGTCCTGGCACAGAGGCTACGGCGACAAGGGTTTCACCTTCATAGATGAAATTACTGTGGAATAACCCTGTCAGCGTTGAAAAAAATTACTATCTTTGCAATCCGGAATTGAGATATGGTGTAATGGTAGCACTACAGATTTTGGTTCTGTCTGCCCAGGTTCGAATCCTGGTATCTCAACCACTGGAAAATCCCCTTTGAGGCACTTTCAGAGGGGATTTTTAGTATAAAAAACGCCAAGGAGAAAAATTTGAAAGTTGGCCAAAAAGTGCTAATTTTGCTATAAATGTTAGCAGGAGGCTCCCCAGAGCTGAAAAAAGCTCTCAAGATTAATACAGAACGGAAAATACAGGCACAAAAAGAGTTTGAAAAAGAGGACGCGAAAATTGTAAAACAATTGGAAGACATTCTCCCCTGATTTGAGCAAATATGGTGATAGCAAAGGGCGTCAGCGAAAGTTGGGGCCCTTTTCCGTAAAACCTTGCCGTTATCGGCAAATTTTGCTATATTTACATCAGATTTAGCCAAGAAAATTGCCGATAAGTATGGAATACATTTCAATCAATGAATTTGCAAAGAAATACGAAGTAGCGGAAAGAACCGTCCGTTACTGGTGTACCACTGGTAAGATCTCCGGAGCTTTCCTTACCGGTAAGACCTGGAACATTCCTTCAGAGGCAGAACCGCCGACAAAAGGGAAAGGTAGGAAAGAAAGTCCGCTGCTGAAGCGTCTTCGTGAGGAAAAGGAAGGCCGGATACGGGGCGGTATCTACCATCGTACCCAGATAGATCTGACATATAATTCAAATCATATTGAGGGCAGCAGGCTGACTCACGATCAGACCAGGTATATCTTCGAGACGAATACGATTGGCATTTCGGATGAGGCCGTAAAAATTGATGACATCGTAGAGACCACAAACCATTTCCGCTGCATCGACTATATCATCGACAAGGCCTTCGACAAGCCTTCAGAGGCTATGATCAAAGGGCTGCACCGCATACTGAAATCCGGGACGTCGGATAGTCTGAAAGCCTGGTTCAATGTCGGTGACTACAAGAAGCTGCCGAATGAAGTCGGTGGGATGGAGACCTGTCCTCCAGAGAAAGTGCACGAAAAAATGTCGGCACTTTTGAAGGAATACAACTCCAAGCAGGATAAGACGCTTGAGGACATCATCGACCTGCATTGCCAATTCGAGAGGATCCATCCGTTTCAGGATGGCAATGGCAGGGTAGGCAGGTTGCTGATGTTCAAGGAATGTCTTGCAAACGCCATCGTCCCGTTCATCATCACCGAGGAGTTGAAGTTTTACTATTACCGGGGGCTTAAAGAATGGGGCAAGGTCAACGTCTATCTGACAGATACCTGTCTCGCGGCTCAAGATGCCTACAAGGCTGCCTTGGATTATTTCAAGATCAAGTATTAGGAATACCATAAAAACTAAATCATAATCTTAACGCACTTCCACTTCGCGTCAAAGAAAAAAATCGAGAATGATTTCCCGGGGCCACCTGAACAGGGTGGCCTTTTTCTTTGCCTGCGGGTGCATATGAATGTTGATGCCGGCTTTCGTGAGGTCATCCGTCACGTCGAGAATCTTGCGGACATTACGTCCAAGACGAGAGAGTTCCGATAGCAGTAGCGTGTCAGGTCTGCCACCTGTCTTTTGGTTTCCTGTCTGTCTCCCATAGAGGAGACGCGGGCGTATATTACGGCCTTATTTCATAATAAATCTTTGATTAAAATCAATACACAAGATACGAATTTCTTCCGGATTTGTGAAGGTTCGTTTTAAGTTTCAGCCACTCAGAGAGCCGATATTCAAGAATAATCCGTATATTCGCTTGATTATAATTGAAAATGATGAAAGTATCATTCAGATTCATCCTTGCGACCCTCGCCGCCACTGCAGCGCTGGTGGGCTGCACCAAGGAAATTACTCCCAGTTTTGAAAATGACAAGGTGAATCCGGAAGGCACACGCGTCATCGCGGTCTCCTTCGCCCCGCAGACCAAGACAACGCTCGACGGCCTCCAGCCGAAGTTTGAAGACGGAAAGGATACAGTCCTCATCTCCAACACAAATGCTCTTGATACCTGTGTGGTCTCCGTCAAGGGCAATAAAGCGACCATCTCCACGAACCTCACCGGCCCCCTCACGGCGGTCTATCCCTATAAGGCCGCAGGGATGAACGACAACAATCACAATCTGATTGATACTGTCCTTGTCTCCACCGAGCAGGACGGCACGTTCGCAAGCGCCAACATCTGTATGGCCAGGATGACGGGCGAGAATGAAGAGAGCCTTTCTTTCGAGAACAAGACGGCGGTGTTCTGCATCACTCCCGGCGCAGGTGAGAGCACCCAGTACGTGGAGGTCAGTGCCGACGGGTTCGAGATTGCCAATGACGTGCCGACTGGGTCAGCATACACAAGTTTTGAAACAATTCACGTTGCCCCTATCACCACAGACTCCGTCTATGTCTCCATCCTTGTCCCGGAAGGCCTCACAGTCGGCAACCTTACATTCTCCGACGGAACCAACGTGAAGGCCATCAAGGATGAACGGGCTTCCACAGCCATCGCAGCCGGCACCCTCTACACCGTGACCAATGCAAACTGGGAAAGCACTGAGGCCGACATCCCTGACGGAGCCCTCAAGGGCGTGTTCAGCGTCAGCGCCACCAAGAAGATCCACTTCTCGCGGGGTAACCTGTATTGCAGCAGAACCTCTTCTGAAACCAATGATTGGACATGGCATTTCTATGACAAGCAGTATAAATTCAATTCAATTCCGACAACTGATCAGAATAGAACTGCTCAAAACACTGATACTGAAATCGATTTGTTCAACTGGGGCTACGATGCAGTAAAATCCGTTGACCCAACCGGAACCGACCACGTTGGTGCACGTACAACTCAATATGAAACATTCGCAAAAAATGAAGACTGGGGCTATGTCTTCGGGGCCGAATCATCCGTATGGCGCACACTTACCACAGCAGAGTGGCAGTATCTGTTCAGTTATAATGGAACAGATGACGGCGAATCTAATTACGATAATGACAATCGTCGCAACAAATACAAAGAAAGTGTCACCATTTGCGATAAAACAAATTGCGTTGTCTTGCTTCCTGACAATTGGGAATGGGGACAAAATGGTGTCGGAGATGATTGGCAGACCGTTTATCCCGAGAAAGCATCCACGGACAATCCGGTAACTTGGTCTACAATGGAGGCCGCTGGCGCCGTCTGCCTTCCCGCTGCTGGCGTCCGTAATGGCTCCGATGTCATGGGTGTAGGTTCCGCCGGTTCATATTGGTCATCGTCTGCAGGTATTGATCACGAGGCGTATACAGTGTTGTTCTATAATGGAGATGTTTACGCAGGCGTCCGTGACAGCCTCTACGCCGGCTATAGTGTGCGCCTCGTAACAAACGTTTCCGCCGCCCCGGCCCCGACAGAACCTGATTATGTTGTAATCACTGCAAAATACGATGGGGAAGACAATCCCGACAGACCTCTCAAATGGAGCAGGCAGAACCTTGCAATCACCGATTCGGGCAAAAAGTCCTGGAAGGGTGGCAATACAGAAACAGCCGTCAAGGTTCCCGGAACGAACGAGGATGTGAAAGTTGGCGACTATTTCCAGTGGGCTGCATCTTACGGAGGATACAATGTAACAGAAAATCAGGAGCCCGACTCCCTTCTGATTTACACCTTATTCACCAACACGGGCTGTGGCGAGAGTGAAGACAAGTTTACGTTCATAGGCAGCAAGCAGTTCAATCAGGCCAATGCTCCGTACGGTGGAACATCCTACACCAAATACACAAGTTCCGGCGAGCCTACTCTTGAACCATCCGACGACGTTGCAAGCATAATCCTTGGCGGTACTTGGCGAATGCCTACATCAGTCGAGTTCAAGGCATTGAAAGATGCCACTTATTGGAAATGGGAAGATGGAGGCTATTATGTCTATGATCCTCAGTCCGATGATGCAGGAAAGATTAATGATAACGGCACCGGCACTTATGACAAGTCCAACGCTCTGTTGTTCTTCCCTGCTGCGGGCTACGGCAACTATCCCGAACTCAATTATGCCGGCACTTGCGGCGGCTATTGGTCGAGTACTTTCAACTCTTCCGGTATGACGAACTACGCATACCGCATGGAATTCAATAGCGATGATGTCAATCCGCAGTACGAAGGCATTCGTAGCTACGGCTTCTCCGTACGTCCCGTCTCAGATTAGTAAAACGCAACATTGGGTCAAATGGAATAGATGTGGGCACCTGGCGTACACTCTCCACAGCGGAGTGGAAGTATCTGTTCAACCGCGGGAGTTACACGAGTGAGGTTCGTAATGGCAAATCCATATATGGTGTTACAGTCTGCGGTAAAGCAAATTGTGTAGTATTGCTTCCAGATGTTTGGGATGAAACCGTTATTTCTCTTGCAGACTTTGCATCTACAACTGTATTTAACGACAGTTCTAATCCTACGTGGCAGGAAATGGAAGATGCCGGTGCCGTCTGTCTTCCCGCTGCGGGCTACCGCGATGGCTCCTATGTCGACTATGTCGGCAACCGCGGCTACTATTGGTCATCTACTGCCTACTACAGCAGCTATGCGTACAGCGTGCTCTTCGATAGCGACGATGTCGGCCCTGGCGGCAGCGGCGACCGCAGCCTCGGCTTCAGTGCACGCCTCGTGACAAACGTTTCCGCCGCCCCGACCCCGACTCCGGTCCCTCTTCCGACACCTTCTTTCAGCGCCCTTTCCGGTGTCTTTACAGTAGGAGCAGGGGCTACTTCCGGTCCTGATGATGACGTCAGGATTCATTTCTCACAGGGAAATCTCCAGGCCTTCTATGACGGGGAAAAATACATCTGGACTTTTGCTGCAAATCAGTACGACTATATTGGGAACACGTCAGGTAACAGGACCATTGATTCTCCGGCATACGGTGACGGAATAGATCTTTTCGGTTGGTCGACGGACGCTGCTTCCAGCAATTGGGGAATCCATACTCAAACTTCAACTCAGGACCCCGATATTTACACAGGTGGCAATTTCAAGGATTGGAGCGGAATCCCGGACCGCAAAGAGACTCTTTCTCTCACCTGCCGCGATTTGCGTCTTTGCGACTTTTTCGTCTTGCATTTGTGGAAACTGTACAGTAACTTTGTAAGTTATGGAAGCACAGACCACACTGCGGAATTTGCCCATCGGCATTCAGAACTTCGAGAAGCTCAGGGATGGCAATTATCTTTATGTTGACAAGACACAGCTGATATACCGTCTCGTCAACAGCGGTTGTTATTATTTCCTCTCGCGCCCTCGCAGGTTCGGCAA
>JAZUHY010000099.1:0-3391 GCA_045641985.1 Candidatus Cryptobacteroides sp. | reverse complement strand
CCAGATATCAGACAAATCCGTGATTGTCATAACCGGGGCACCCTGGCCGACAAGCTCTCCCGCTTTAGGATATACTGATGATATGATGCCATCTGAAGGAGCTGTCAGATAAAGTTCGCTCATATAGCCCTGAACTTCCTGTATCGCTCCTTCGGCCTGGTGCACAAGCGCCAATGCCGCATCCTTGTCCTCCTGCCGTGCTCCGGCAAACGCCATGTCATATTGACTCTTTGCAGCAAGCGTCTGACTGACAGCGGCATCATACTTTGCCTTGACCTCGTCATATTTCTGCGCGGAGATGACCTTCTGGTCAAAGAGGCGCTGAGTGCGCTCGAACGATTTCTTCATCACATCCTCCTGGACAATGGCCTGCTGCCAGAGCTGGTATGCCCCGGTAATCTGCTCCTGGCGAGCACCGTTCGTGGCTTTGCGGCTTTGTGCCATAGCTGCGTCTCGGGCGGCTGATGCCTGAGCGAGCTTCGCCCTTACCTCGGGCGAATCTATAAATGCGAGAGTATCACCTTTGTGCACCTGCGAACCTTCCCGCACATAGATTTCCTCGATTCTTCCGGGGACTTTGCCTGACACGCGGTATTCCGTTGCCTCGGCCTCACCCTGAAGTGTCATCGTCTTGGGTTTGTTTGCGAAGAATCCCGCCAGCCCGATCACTACGAGCAAGGCGATGAGGACGGCTAGTCCGATAAATACATTGTAATGCTTTTTCATATTTTTTTTCTTTTTATTTGTCCGATGTATATTGTCCTTCAGCGCGGTTGAGATTCGTGTCCGCCATCAGCAGTTCGATGCCGGCATCAATGCATTCCGTGTGAGCCTGAAGCCATGCCGACTGAGCTGCCAGGGCCACATTGGATTCCACCATCCCTTCCTCGAATCCGATGGTGGCTGCACGGAGATTCTCCTCGGCGCTGTCGAGGTTGCTCTTTGCCATCTGAAGGCGTTCCACCGCCTCGTCATGCTGCGCGTGAAGCTGGGATACCTCAAGGTTGACCAGATTAATACTGTCATCATACTTAGATCTATAAAGATCTGCTTCCAGCTTGGCTTTCTGTGTCTTCTTGAGTGCTTCAAGTCCGTGGAAGATGGGAATCTTGACAGATACTCCGGCGGCGAAGAATCCGTGGAAGTCCTTCTGCAATCCGTTGGATATGCTTGGATTGGTCAAGAAGTAATTGCCGGTCAAGGCTATCTGCGGCATCATATCCGCGCGTGCGACCTTTATCTTCTCATCATATATTTTTGTTGCAAGTTCAAGGCTCCTGAGTTCGGGTCTCTTTGCAGTAATCTCTTCCATGGAAAGAGCTGTTCGTACCTGAGGTATTGCGATATCATCGCAACCTTCATCTGCAAGGAACACCTCCGTGTCAAGTGGAAGCCCGATCTGTTTGCAAAGGAGCATTTTCGCCAGTTTGAGACCATTAGTGGCCTTTGTCAGCATCATGGCAGCCTCGTTGGCCTTGACCTTTATTGTCAGTACATCGCCCTGAGTGGCGACGCCCTCATCGGCTGAAACCTGAACGTCGTGCTCCATGGTTTTCAGGAGATCGGAGTAATTTGCCGCCAGTTCTTTCTTGGCTGCTATTGAAACAATCTGCCAGTATGCCTTGTCGATGTTCACGATAGTCTGCGCATACTCGGTGTCATATTGGCTTTCGGCGAGTTCTTCGGCAAGCGCGGCAATCCTGTTAGCGGCTATGATCTTGCCTCCCACAAACACAGGCTGCTGTAAGGAGACCCCGGCAAGGACTACGTTGTGAAGGTCTGGATGCAGCAGGGCGTCAATGCTGGAACCGATGCCGTTTATCGCCTGCGATATGTCAGTTTGCGAAAGCATACCGAGGACGGTCTGCCACATAGGACTCTGCATATATTCCATAGCAAGGGAAGGATTGGTCATTATCGCTTGAGTGAGCGACTCCATCTTCCCGGCGATGCTTCCCTGAATGGAAGTCCCCGCATTCTGTAGTGCGGCGGATTTGTCACTGTCAATCAGCGACACATCAAGGGTATTGTATAGATATGTGCCGGATGCCGAAATGCTCGGGAAATAGTTGGCTCTGGCAATACCCCTATCGTAATGAGCCATTCCTGAATTGATTCTCGCTTGTTCGAGAGCCTTGTTGTTTGATACTGCCATACTCCTGCATTCTTCCAAATTCAGCCTCTCCTGCCCGTATGCGCTTGTAACTATGGCAATGGCTGCAGCGGACATAATGATTCTTGTGATTTTCATGTATTATTCGTTAATTTGCCGTGGAATAATTACAAAAAAGAGTCCCGGATAAACTAAGAATATATTATATTTGCCACATTAGTTATCCTTTTGGCTCATTTATGGAAATACGGATAATACAATGTGTGATAATGATCAGAAATAGTGACATACTGTTATGACAGAAAGACACAACTTTGACATACCCGACCTTCTGAAACAGATGCCTGAATCCTCATACCGGAAATTGGGTGATGATTTTTTTATCGCTAAACTGGGATACGACGAATCTCTCGAGTTTATGAAATATCCAGTACGGTTCAATGGATTTCTCGCGTTCTTCTGCATTGAGGGCAGCTTTTCGCTGGACATCAACCTCAAAACCTATGAAGTGTCCGAAGGTTCGCTGATTGTATATATTCCCGGAAATATTGCAAAAGTCGCGGCTATGGACCATTCGGAATTGTCAAAATTGCAGTTCGTACTCGTGGCATCGACAGAAGCCTTCATCACAGGTGTGAGAATGGATTTCAGCAAATTGTACGAGGACAGCCTCCTTGCACTGGAAAATCCGTGCATCCGTCTGGACGATGCTGAGAGAGGCCTTTTGAAACAATATCTTGCCCTTGCTGAAACTCTGCTGTCACTTGATATTCCCAACAAAGCGGAGGCTGTCAAGTCCCTTGGATCGTCCATATTCTACCTGCTCGGAACAATATGGAGGAATCGGCTCGATGTTGCGCATCGTGACCTTCCGGCCAGGACAAAGAGGGCGAACGCGGTATTCGAAAACTTCCTCAAGCTGGTCGCGGACCATCATCGCACGGAACATGGAATCGAGTTCTACGCTGAAAGATTGTTGCTGACTCCAAAGTACCTGTCCAAGTTCATCAAGGAAGTCAGCGGCAGGACAGCTCCGGAATGGATAGACTCCTTCATTATCCTGGATGCGAAGAACCTCCTGAAATATTCGGATATGAGTATCAAGGAAATTGCGTATAACATGCACTTCTCCAGTGTCCCGGCATTTTACAAGTTTTTCCAAAAGAAGACCGGAATGACTCCGGCCGCATACAGGTCTGCATAAAGATGACCTGACACAATGACATCCGCGCCGGATTTGCAGCGCCATCGCAAACGCCTGTTCCTTAAGATGTTACG
>JAZUHY010000098.1:0-7568 GCA_045641985.1 Candidatus Cryptobacteroides sp. | reverse complement strand
CGTGATGCCGTAGCGGTCACGCAAATCTATGAATGTCATACCGCCGAGTTTGCGCGCTTTCTGCACCCAACCGGCAAGGGTCACTTTCTGGCCCGCATCTGCAATGCGGAGTTGTCCGCAAGTATGAGTTCTGTACATATTATGTTTTAAAAATTACATTTCGTTGCCAACCTTGCGGGCACGCTCCGGCTTGTCGAGGTTGATTCCGTCGGAGACACCGATTTCAACGAGGATGTTCCATCCGGCGCAGAGATCGACGTACTGCTGGTATTCACCGGCATCGGGCACCACGATAGTCGTGAAAGGCGTCTGTCTGGGGGAGATGGCCACGACGTGCACGTCAGCACCGCCGAACACGGCTTTGTATTTCTCGTACTCGTTTTCGATGGGTTCAACAACGAAAACGATATCTCCCTTTTGCATAACCTCCTCCGGTCCGTGAAGAGCATAGGTTCCTTCAAGGAAGTCGCTCTTGCGGCGGGTTATCTCGTTGGTCTTGAGGGTGAGTTCCTCTGCCACGCCGTCGTTCATTCCGGCAAAATAGATAGTGTTGGCACCCTTCACCCATTCCACGATTTCCTCGGGAACGGGAAGCGTGAGAGCCTTCTCAACCTTCTCGGAAAGTCCGGCGAGATCCATAGGTTTTCCGGCCAGATTGCGGACAATGGCCTCGTTGTAGAGAACCTGTTCCACGACGCTCTTGGTGGCGGCAATCGCGTTCTCCCACCCGCATTTGAGCACGTAGGTCGAATTGCATTCGTCTTCAAGAGGGGTGTTTTCATTGGCTGTCACGCCGAAACGGCGCTCTATCCCCTTCGCCTTCAAGTTCTTTGCGAGGAGAAGAGTCTCCTTGGTGCGCCCGGAATTGGAAGAAAGCACGACGGTATGGCCCTCAAGCTTGTAGTCGCAACTCTGGGTCGCTCCATCAGTGTGGACAAATTCCTTCACTCCCCAGGTCAATGCCTTGCGGATAGCGTTCTTGGCCGGCATAATGCGGCTCGAACCTTCCCCGGTGAGAAGAAGTTTTCCGCTCTTGCGGGCGGATTCCGCGGCAGCCTCTGCTACTTCGGGATTGAATTTTGAAATGGTGGCCACCGTGTCCATCATCTCGCGGACAAGGTAGAATTTGGAATATTTTTCGTTGTTGAGATTCATAGTAAAATAAAATTTATGCCATAAGTTGAGGCAGGAACGTACTGAAAATCAAAACTATCAGACCAGCCACAAGGACCGCGACCGTCTTCTTTGACACGCCTTTCCATTCTTTGAGGACAATTCCCCACACGTTGGAGAACGTGACGTTGAGTGCCATCAGAATGCACCAGCTGAAGGTGAGAAGGACGGCGGAATTGCCCTCCAGAAATCCCTTTCCGAGGCTCAGACCGAAGAACTGGCTGTACCAGAGAATGCCGGCAAGCGCGCAGAAAACAATGTTGTTACACCATAATTTGCCTTGTTTATAATCCGAAACAGTTTTGTTTTTCACGTTCTGTGTGAGACAGTAAGCCGCATTTGTAATGAAGCCTCCCAACGTCACGAGGAACGTGGCGGGAAGGGTCGCGAAGATGGGCTTTGTGGATTCCCAATGAAGGTTCGCACCAAAACTGAGACCTATGGAGAAGCAGGCGCTCATCACACCGGAAAGCACAGCCACCGCCAGTCCTTTGCCGAAGTTGAAGTCCTTTACGGCCTTCCTCTTTTCCTCTTCGGGAAGGGCATTGGTCTTCATTCCTCCCGCAATGCCGATGATGGCGATACCTATCAGGGTAACGATGACTCCCACCCAGATGGCAGTGGTGAGATCTCCCGTCTTGCCGGTGAACACCGGACCGAGAATGGCTCCGAGGCCCGAACACAGGCCAAGGGCTATGCTCTGCCCGAGAGCCACGCCGAGGTAGCGCATCGACAGGCCGAAGGTCAATCCCCCGATTCCCCACAACACTCCGAAAAGAACGGTGAGAAGGGAATCGCCCGGATGGGCGGCATACATTGCGAACAGGCTTTCGCCCTGAGGTACTGCCAGCAGGGCACCGAGAAGCGGGAATATCAGCCAGGCGAAGACGCCCTGGACAAGCCAGTAGCTTTCCCAACTCCAACTTTTGATTTTGTTGATAGGCACATAACTGCTCGACTGGCAGAAAGCGCCGACGGCAATTATGACAAGGCCTATGATGATAGACAGAGTCGCGCCCATAAATCAACTATCTCTTTGACGTGACTTCCTTGGAATACTTGTCGATTTCCGCAATGTAGGCGTCGCCCACGGGGACGTTGTTGCGCTCGCAGAATTCGTCATAGACGGCACCCCAAGGCATAGCCTTGAACTCTTCGAGAAGAGTGAGCACCTTGTAGGTCTCGCCTTCGAGTTCGTATTTGCGGATTGTCTCCACAGGCTCAAGAAGAGCGCAGAGCATACATTTCTGAGCCGCACGGCTGCCGATTACGTATGCACCGATGCGGTTGATGGCTCCGTCGAAATAGTCAAGTCCGTAGTGAACTCTCTGCAGGGCGCCTGCACGCACAATCTCGAAGAAAAGGTCCTGTGTGGGATCGTCCTTGAGGGTAACGTGGTCGGAGTCCCAGCGTACCGGACGGCTTACGTGAAGCATAAGCTCGGGCACGAAGTTGAGAAGGGCACTGACCTTGTCGGCAGGAGATTCGGTGGGATGATAGTGACCCGTGTCGATTGTGGGAATCTTACCGTTGGCGGCGGCGTATGCGGTATAGAAGTCGTGGCTGCCGACGGTGAAGCTCTCAAGACCGATACCGAAGACCTTACCCTCGATGCAGTCCTTCATATCGGTCTTCTTCTCTGCGAAAATCTTGTCGAGAGAGTCCTTGAGGTATTCGCGGTACATATAGTGGTTGACGGAGAAATCCTTGCATCCGTCGTGAACCCATACGTTCATTATACAGGGGTCACCCTGTGCCTTTCCCATAGCGTCGGCGATGTCGCGGCAACGTTTCGTGTGCTCAATCCAGAATTCGCGGATGGCCTTGTCCGGATTGGAAAGGGAAAGATTCCCGCTCTTGGGATGGGAGAAGGAAGTGGAATTGAAGTCGAGGGGAGTCCTGTTCTCCTTTGACCAGTCAATCCATCCCTGGAAATGCTCCACGCCCACCTTGTCGCGGTCAACGAACTTGCCGCCGAATTCTCCGTAAATCTCGTGGAGATTGAGACGATGGCTTCCGGGAATGAGACTCTTTGCCTTGAGGATGTCGGCGCGAAGCTCATCGATGTTGCGAGCCTTGCCGGGATAGTTTCCCGTGGCCTGGATTCCGCCTGAAAGGTCTCCCGCGCTCTCGAATCCGGCGACGTCATCGGCCTGCCAGCAATGCATCGAGAGGTGGAAATCCTGAAGTTGCGCGAGTACCTTCTCGGTATCTATTCCGTATGCGGCATATCTCTCCTTGGCGAGCTCGTATGCCTTTTTAACTGATTCTTTCATTTTGTGATTGGTTTGAAAATTTTAGTGTCTATGAATTTGTTGATATCCTTGCGGGACAGTCCGGCCTGAACCATAACGTTTCCGAGCGCCGTTCCTTCTGCAGGGCCGGCAACTACGGTCACGCCGCAGGCATCAGCGGTCATCTGGTTCAGAAGCTCGTTCTGGGAACCGCCGCCGATGATGTGGAGAGCCTCAATCCTGAAGGGGGCGATTGCCTCCAGATTGTGGAACACCTCGGCATACTTGCCGGCGAGGGAATCATAGATGAGCCTCATTATATGGGCGTCATCCGCAGGCTCCCCGAAACCGTGGTCCCTGCAATATTTGCAGATGGCGGCCGGCATATCGGTGGGAGAAGCGAACTCCGGAGCGTCGGGATCTATGAGATTCGCACTCTTTTCGCATTCGGAAGCCAGTTTGGCAATCTCGGAGTAGCTGTAGTTCTTGTCTTCGGAACGCCATTTCACGAGGCACTGCTCGAGAAGCCACATACCCGTGATGTTCTTGAGAAGCCTTGTGGTTCCGCCGACTCCGCCTTCGTTGGTGAAGTTGAGCCGGTACATCTTCTCGTTGATGACAGGCTCCTTCGTCTCGATTCCCATAAGGCTCCAGGTGCCGCTGCTGAGGTACGCAAACCCCTCGCTGAGCGCGGGCACGGCCGCCACGGCGCTGCCGGTATCGTGACCTGCAACCGCTACGACCCTGACCTTCCCGAGACCTGTCTTCTCCGCGAGTTCGGGAGTGAGTTTCCCGACTTTGTCGCCGGGATAGACAATGGACGGGAATCTCTTCGCCTTGACGTGGCATACGTCAAGAATATCCTTGTCTATCTTCTTGCTGCGCGGATCCATCAGAGCGGAAGTGCTGAGGATGGTGTATTCGCACACAGCCTTTCCCGTCAGGAGATAAGAAACGGCATCCGGCATAAAGAGGATGGTCTTGGCATTGTCCAGGGCCTCCGACCCTTCCTTGTGCTGGGCGTACAGCTGGAAAACCGAATTCAGATTCATTATCTGGATACCGGTACGGCGGTACAGCTCCTCACGGGGCATTTTCTTGAAGAATTTCTCGGGAATACCCTCTGTGTAGGGGTCCCTGTAGGAACGGGGAAGACCCAGAAGAGTGCCGTCCCCGGCAACGCAGACAAAGTCCACGCCCCAGGTGTCAACTCCTATGGATTCCACCTTGACACCCCTCTGCCCGACAATGGTCAGGCCCTTGACGATGTCATCGTAGATGGAATAGATATTCCAGTAATACTTGCCTCCTATCTGGAGAAGCGGGGTGGGGAACCTGTGTATGGTCTCCATCTCCAGCGCCTCTCCGGACACTTTGGCCAGTATCACCCTGCCGCTCGTGGCTCCGAGATCGACAGCGATATAGTTCTTCGTCATATCTACTCTTCTTCGTCCTGTGCGGCGTATTCCGCAAGAAGTTTGGTCTGAACGTCACCGGGTACGGGCTGATAATCTGCAAACTCCATCGTGAAGGTTGCGGAACCTGCGGTGAGAGAGCTCAATGTGGTTGAGTAACGGTAAAGTTCTGCGAGAGGAACACGGGCCTTGAGGATAGCGAATCCCTTGTCCGCACCCATGTCACCAAGCATGCCGCGGCGGTTCTGAAGATCGCTCATGACGGCTCCCTGATACTCTGACGGGGTCATGACCTCAACGTTGTAGATAGGTTCGAGAATCTTGGGACCCGCATTGCGGAAGGCCTCCTTGAAGGCGTTGCGGCCTGCGATGATGAAGGCGATTTCCTTGGAATCCACAGGGTGCATCTTTCCGTCATAAACGAATACGCGGATGTCGCGTGCATAGGAACCGGTGAGAGGACCTTCCTCCATCTTGCCCTTGATACCCTTGAGAATGGCGGGCATAAAACCGAGGTCGATAGCACCACCGACCACGCAGTTGTAGAACTCGAGTTTTCCACCCCATTCCATCTCGGAGATATCCTGGGTCTTGATATTGAGCTGGGTCTCCTTTCCGTCAATCTTGAACTTGGTGTTGAGTTCGCCTTCTGCGGGGCAGACAAGCAGATGAACCTCACCGAACTGGCCTGCGCCGCCGGACTGCTTCTTGTGACGGTACTGGGCTGTGGCAATCTTGGTGATGGTCTCGCGGTAGGGAACCTTCGGGGCGAAGAGCTCGACCTCAAGCTTGTACTCGTTGTTGATGAGCCATTTCACCACGTTGATATGCTGCTCACCATTACCACTGAGAATGGTCTGACGCAGTTCCTTGGAATACTCCACAATTACGGTAGGATCAGTGGATGCAATCTTCTTGAGAGCCTCGCCGAGTTTCTGCTCGTCCTGCTGCACCTTCGCCTTGATGGCGCAACGGTACTTGGGAGCAGGGAAGGAAATCCTGTCGTAACTGATGTTTGAACCGGGAGCGGAGAGGGTCGTGCTGGATTTTCCGTTCTTCAGCTTTACCGCGCAGCCGAAATCTCCGGCCTTGAGCGCGTTGACGGGCTCTTTCTTGGTGCCCGCAACAGCATAGATGGCGGAAAGGCGCTCCTTGTTTCCGGTAGCGGGATCTTCAAGGTCCATACCGCCGGTGATGCTGCCGGACATAACCTTGAAGTAGGAGACCTCCCCGAGGTGCTGCTCCACGTCATTCTTGTAGATGAACAGGGAAGCGGGGCCGTCAGCCTTGCAGGCGGGAGCGGGTGCAACTTCGCAAAGGAACTCGATGAGCCGCGCCACGCCGTTGTCGGTCTTTCCGCACACGCAGAATGCAGGATAAACCTTGCCCGCAGCGATACCGGCATTGAGTCCGGCGTGAATCTCCTCGTCGGTAAGACTGCCTTCATCGAGGTACTTCATCATAATCTCGTCGTCGAACTCGGCAACCTTGTCGATAAGCTCCATACGGGCTTCCTCGGCGCGGTCTGCAAACTCGGCGGGAATGTCCTGGGCCTGGTTGTTCTTGTAATACTTCATCGTCAGCACATCGACGAATCCGTCATATCCTATGCCCGGATTGGCGGGGAACTGAACATAGGCAATCTTTGAGCCGAGAGCTTCCTTGAGCTCGCCCTGAATCTTGTCCCAGTCGGCCTTTTCGGAATCCAACTGGTTAACGGCGATTACGAGAGGAAGATTCTTCTCCTCTGCACGACGGACAAAACTCTCCGTGCCTACCTCGACACCCTGCTGGGCATTGACGACGAGAACACCGCTTTCACACACTCTGAATGCGGAATAAGCTCCTCCGATGAAATCATCAGCACCGGGAGCATCGATGAAATTGATTTTCCTGTCCTTGAACTCAGCGTAGAGAGGCGTTGCATAGATAGACCTCTGGTTGAGCTTTTCGAGATCGTCGTTGTCGGACATTGTGTTCTTGTCCTCAACCGTTCCCATTCTGTTGATGATTTTGCCCTCATAGAGCATAGCCTCTGCCAACGTGGTCTTGCCGGACTTGGTAGCACCGAGAAGAACCACGTTGCGGATGTCTTTGGTAGAATACTCTTTCATTTTTGATATTGTTTATTAGTTGAATTATCACAGTCTGCGAATTTAAGAATTTTCGCTGTCAATCGCAATAGCATCGATGCTTATTCCAGTCAGCCCGTGCGACTTCCGAATCTCCTTTTCAAACTTGGTATGTTCAAAGTCACCACGCTCCACTCGGGGATGCAGGTGCATTACACCTACAGTAAACCCTCACGGCCTTGCGGACAGGCCGCGATTTATTTTGATTAAACAACCCGTAGATGTAAAGGAGTTCGAAAAACTGAGGGTAGTGGTATTCAAAATTTCACTTTCCTCATTGCACTTGACACTTACGCGTAAAGTGTTCTCGGGGAAGTTGAACACTTCAAATGCTCTTTGCGATGGACTGCACTTGTGATTTTGTCAGCCCGGTGATACGGTAGATTATCTCAAGAGGAAGTTTTTCCCTGAGCATCGCCCTCGCAATTTCTTTCTGCTTGGCCGCAGAACCCCTGGCTTCACCTTCCGCGATTCCTTCCGCCCTGCCTCTGGCTTCACCTTCCGCCAGAGCCTTGGCGGTGGCTTCGAGCGCGGCGTCCTCGCGGGCCTCGGCGATAGCAACCAGTATGTCGTTTTCGGTTGTCATATTCTTGTGAATCTCTATTTCGTGTATC
>JAZUHY010000097.1:0-30845 GCA_045641985.1 Candidatus Cryptobacteroides sp. | reverse complement strand
AGCCAGGATCAAACTCTTCTTTGTATATTTCAAATTCTCAGCCTGATTCCTGACACCTTAATTCCAAAAGAATTAACGCTCTCGATTATTAAATTTCTCGGTACTTGCTTGTACTTTCCTTCCAATCTTTTCAATGAACTTTTCCGCTTACCGCGAAAAGGACTGCAAAGATAGTGACTTTTTCTTTCCCTCCAAATTATTTTGAACTTTTTTTCATATTTTCGCATACGATTTATGGAAAAGAACATTCCTCTGTGGAAAATATTCGGCGTGTTTGCAAAAATCGGGGCCTTTACCATCGGCGGAGGCTACGCGATGATTCCAATCATCGAGGCCGAAATGAAGAAAAGGGGCTGGATTGACGAAGAGGAACTTCCGGATATCGTGGTGCTCGCTCAAAGCGCACCCGGTCTGCTTGCCGTCAATATGGCAATCTTCGCAGGCCACAGGATAAGAGGTCTGAAAGGGAGCATCGCCGCCACCGCAGGTGCCGTCATCCCGTCCTTCATCTCCATTCTGGTGATAGCGATGGCCTATTCCGCCTTTCAGGAAAACGTGTTGGTTCAGAAATTCTTTGCCGGGCTCAGGCCGGTTGCCGTGGCGCTGATTCTCACCCCGATGGTGAGGATGGCTAAAAAAGGATGCCGTTCCCGGTGGACCTGGGCCCTGCTGTTCTTCACCCTGTTCGCCGTCGCATTTCTGAAACTGTCGCCCATCTTCATTCTGCTGGGGACCATTGTCGCCGCCACAATCATTCTGGCGTCCGGGGAGGGGCGGAAGAAATGATGTCTCTGCTGCTCCAACTGTTCTGGACTTTCTTCATCATCGGCCTTTTCAACTTCGGAGGAGGCGGTGCGATGATTTCCCTGATTCAGACACAGGTGGTCAGCCTGAAAGGATGGGTAAGCGAGGAGACCTTCGCCAACATCATCGCCGTCTCGCAGACCACACCGGGCCCGATAGGAATAAACTGCGCCACGTACGTGGGCTACCAGGTTATGGCGGACAACGGCTACGGCAATGCGGTTGCGGTACTCGGATCGCTCTCGACGACCATAGCCATCGTCCTCCCGTCCTTCATCATCTTCTTCGCCCTGATGAAGTTCTACTCGAAATTTCACACCAGTCCGGTCTTCAGGGGAGTTATGGCTGCGCTGACGCCGGTCGTGACCGGAATGATAGGGGCGGCGGCGCTGATTCTGATGTTCCACGTCGGGTTCGACGGATGGATTCCGCAGTTCGAGGTGATCCGCAGCAACTTCCCCGATTGGCGCGCCTGGGCCCTCTTTGCAGCGGCATTCGGCCTGTCAATGTGGACAAAAGCAAGCCCGATATGGATTATTGTCATATCGGGCATAGTCGGAATTCTTATATTCTGAAAAATTATCTTCTGTAGTTGTAGCCCAGAATATCGAGCACTCTGTACCCGTGCCCCTTCGTGGCGGCTGAGAACCTCTCGAAATCCCTGTTGTCCGCGTTACACCACTGCACCTCGCTGAGTGCCAGCATCCGGGGGAGGAGCATATATTCGAGATGCTCGGGAGTGGGGACATATTCCGTCCACAGATTGCCCTGCACTCCGAGGATATGATGCTGCGACTCTTCGGGAATATCCTGACAGGGGTCGAGGCTGTAAACCTTCTCGATGGTCAGGGCCCTTTCGGGATCACTGGTCCAGCACAGAGGCTCGCTCTCGAGGTCGGGAGACTGGGCATAGTCGAGATAGCAGTAATTGTTGGGAGACATCACCACGTCATAGCCCATCTGCGCGGCCTTGATACCGCCGGCGGAACCGCGCCAGCTCATAACTGTCGCCCCTTCGGCAAGTTCTCCTTCCAGAATCTCGTCCCAGCCGATGATTTTCTTGCCCTTCGTTGCAAGGAAAGCCTGCACGCGGGCAGTGACGTAATTCTGAAGCCTCTGCTCCCTGGTGGCATTCTCATCCGTCTTCAAACCGAGTTTCCACATCAGGTTCAGACAGTCACGGCATTTTCTCCACTCGCCCTTGCGGCACTCATCGCCTCCAATGTTGAAATATTCTGACGGGAAGAGGTCTGCAACCTCGCCGAGGACGTCCTCGAGAAACTCGAACGTGGTTTCCTTGCCGGGGCACAGGGCCTCGTCGGCGATGCCCCAGGAGGTCCTGACCGAGTAAGGGCCGCCGCTGCATCCCAACCAGGGATAGGCGGTCAAAGCCGCCACCATATGACCCGGAAGATCCACTTCCGGAATGATGGTGATGCCCAGAGTCTGGGCGTAAGCCACGATTTCCCTGATTTCGTCCTGGGTGTAGAACCCGCCGTAACGGATGCCGTCAGACGAATTGCGGTCTTTGCCAACCTGAGTGCCGTCACGCCAGGCTCCTATTTCCGTGAGTTTGGGATACTTCTTGATTTCTATCCTCCATCCCTGGTCCTCCGTGAGATGCCAGTGCAGGCGGTTGAGCTTATAGACGGACATTATGTCGAGCACCCTCATTATCTCTTCCCTCCCGAAGAAATGGCGTCCCTCATCGATGAGGACACCGCGATAAGCGAAACGGGGAGAGTCCTTTATCGTGCAGCAGGGCAGCGACCAGGCGTCGGAAGGGACGGGAACATCCCCGTAAATGCTGGCCGGGAGCATCTGCTTGAGTGTCTGGACAGCATAGAAGAAGCCGTTGTAGTCGGCGGCCCTGACACTCACTCCGGATTCCGTGACGGCAATTTCGTACCCCTCGGAGACTATGACATCGGAAGTTTCAAACACGAACCCCGCCTGTTTTTCAACAATTTCCGATTTTCTCCCCGAGATTTTTGAAAGTTGCTCAACGAAACCTATCACCATTGCGGACGACTTTTCGTCCTGTATCCCGGCTATGTCGAAAGTGGCGCCCTTGACTCCGAAAGCGCCGTCTCCAACGGCAACTTCATTGGGGGCCGGCACTATCCCGGCGATGACGGAAGCATTGTCAATCTCTTCAGTGCATCCTGCAAGCAGGACGGCGGCCGCCGCGGCGGCGATTCCGATTTTTTTCATAGATATCAGTTTTAGTTTTCACAAATATAGCCAAAAAAATTAATGGCACCCGAAACCGGATGCCAATTAATCTAACCTTAAAATTAACCTATGAAAAAACTATTCGATTATAGTCTTTTGCAATAGGCGTGCCAAACTAAATGTTTTCGTCCAAAGTAATTGTAATTATTTTTACGTCCTCAAGAGGGCAGTCCCTTCCGTCGGTCTGCACTCCGGCAATCTTATCCACGATTTCAAGGCCGCTGACAGTCTCTCCGAACACCGTGTAGGCGCCGTCAAGCTGCGCACAGGTCCCCGCATCCTGCACAATATAGAACTGTGAGCCGCTTGATTCCTTGAAAGGATTGACGGCATCTCCGCGGCGTGCGGCGGCCAACGCTCCCTTCTTGTGCCTGTGCTCAGGAACGAATTCAGCCGGGATAGTGTAGTCGGGGCCGCCCGTTCCGAATTTGGCTTTGTTTGCGGGGTCCTTGGAAAGAGGGTCGCCGGTCTGAATCATAAATCCTCTGATAACCCTGTGGAAAAGGACCTTGTCGTAATAGCCCGAAAGCGCGAGTTTGGCGAAGTTGTCGCGGTGAAGCGGGGTGTCCTTGTAGAGTCTGACCTTGATTGTCCCCAGATTGGTGACAATGTCGAATACCGGTTCTTCCGGCAGTTGAGCGAGTTTGTCCATAACTTTCTGTTCTTTTTGCGCCGCGGCGGCGGAATCGGCACGGGCCTGCTCTGCGGCGGCTTCGGCCTCAGCCTTCCTGGCGGCATTGTTTCCGCATCCGGCCAGCACAGCGACGGCAGCGCAGCAGAGGATGCAATTGATTGTTGTTTTCATATCTGTGTTTATTTGTGTTTTAACATTCTGAATACGAGATATGCGTAACTGAGCAGCAGCAGAGTACCTCCGGTCAGCAGCAGCCATACTGCGGCACCGGCCTTCTCCGCCTCGGTATATATAAAATAGTAAGCGCCTGCAACGACGGCGAACGTGAAGATGGATCGCAGGTCATAGGGGATGGGAAACTTTTTCTGCCCGATGAACCAGCTCAGCAGCATCGCCGTGCCGTAACCCGCGAATCCTCCCCAGGCACAAGCCCAATACCCGTATTCGGGGACGAAGAGCACATTGAACACTATCATCACCGCAGTGCCCGCCGCGCTCATAATGGCTCCCCACCAGGTCTGGTCGGTAAGTTTGTACCAGAAAGACAGGTTGAAGTAAATGCCCATAAAAATCTCTGCAAGCATCACCACCGGAATCACCCCGAGGCCCTCCCAGTATCCCGGCTGCACGAAATGCCTCAGTATCGGCATATAGAACACAACCGCAAGGAAAGCCAGCATAGTGAAGATTATGAAGTACTTCATCCCGTCCGCAAGCGTCTCCGGACTGTTCTTGTCGCGGCTGCCGTTGAAAACAATGGGTTCGTATGCATATCTGGACGCCTGGGTGAGCAACGACATTATCATCGCTATCTTTACGCAGGCGCCGTAAATGCCCAGTTGCACCTTCCCTTCCGCACCGGGCATAAGATAGGGGAACAGAATCTTGTCCGCCACCTGATTGAGAATACCTACAAGGCTGAGAATCAGCAGGGGCCAGGAATAGGAAAGCAGCCTTTTCGCGAGCTTGCCGTCAAAGCCATAAGACAAGCCCCTGAGTTCCCCGACAAAGCCGAAGAAGACCACCGACGTACAGATGAGATTCGCGAAGAATATGAGGCCCACACCATAATCGAAGCGCACATACAGGTCGTGAAGGGCGGGGAATCTGTCGAACGTCAGCGGCATCACGAGGAAGATGAACAGGTTCAGGAGCACGTTCAGTACAATGAAAGTCATCTTGAGCGCCATAAACTTCCACGGTCGCTTCTCCAACCTCAGATGGCTGAACATTATGGCCTGGAATGCATCAAATGCCGTAATCACAGCCATACACCCTATGTATTCCGGATGTCCCGGATAGCCCATAAACGATGCTATGGGATGCAGGAACACAAACACGAGAGCCAGAAAAGAGAGCCCCACGCCTCCGACCAGCCGGAGAATCGTGCCATACACCTTTTCCGGTGTCTCACCCTCCTTGTTGGAAAAACGGAAGAGTGTGGTTTCCATTCCGAAAGTGAGGATAGCGAGAAAAAGTGCCGTGTAGGCGTACAGATTGGTGACTATGCCGTAGCCACCGCTTTCCACCGCAATCCTGTAGGTATAAAGAGGTACCAGCAGATAGTTCAGGAACCTTCCCGCTATGCTGCTGAGTCCGTAAATGGCCGTATCCTTGACCAGAGATTTCAGATTCATAACCACAAATATAAAAAAATGGCCGCGAAAATCCGCGGCCATCTTAATATAATCCAACGAAGAATCAGTCGGTGAGTGAGAACCTCTTGATGACTGTGACCTTGGCGTCGCCTGCCACTGCGGCAAGGACTTCCCTGATGGTCTTCTTGTCGTCGGTCATCTGATACTCCTGCTCCACAAGGGTGTTCTCCTTGAGGAATTTCTGAACACGGCCCTTGGCGATGTTCTCAATCATAGCGGGATTGAGATTGGCGGCCTTCTCTGCACCGACGGTCTTGATGATCTCGCGTGCCTGTGCGGCCTGCTCGGGTGTAATCCATCCCTTGGCGGTGTTGGACTCGATGTGATCCTCGGAATCGACGTGTGCAGGGTTGATGCCCACCTTCTTGAGAGCGGCCTCGACTGCTTTCTGGACCTGCTCTTCCTTGGTCTTCTGGACAGCCACGTTGTATTCGGTGTCGAGAACTTCCTTAGGGCAGTCCTCTGCGGAAATGGCAACGGGATTCATTGAAGCGACCTGCATCACGATACCCTTTGCAAGATCCTCGGCGATGTCCTTGCTGAAACCGACGAGAGCGCCGAGCTTTCCGTTGAGCGTGTGGATGTAAGACTTCACGAAAGGAGCCTCGACTTTGGCATAGTATGCAAGAATGTGCTTCTCTCCCGTCTTTCCCGTCTGAGCCTCGATAGCCTCTTCAACAGTGTATCCGTCAGGCATCTTGCAGGCCTTGAGGCCCTCGATGTCGGCAGGACAGTTGGCGATGGCGACGTCGGCAATGGCGTTGGCAAGATCCTGGAAGTCGGAGTTGCGGGAAACGAAGTCGGTCTCGCATCCGAGGCAGATGATGATGCCCTTGCCGCCCTCCACGCGTGCCTTTACGGCACCCTCCGAAGTCTCGCGGTCAGCCCTCTTTGCTGCAACAAGCTTACCCTTCTCGCGGATGATGTTGACCGCTTTCTGGAAATCGCCCATAGCTTCTTCCAGAGCCTTCTTGCAGTCCATCATTCCGGCAGAAGTCATTTTGCGTAATTTCATTACGTCTGCTGCGGTGATAGCCATAGTTATATCTCTTTTAAATTGAACAAACGGTTATGCCTCAACGGGCTTTGCGCCCCTGCGGGGGCGAAGGTTCTTTGCGGGAGCCTTGGGAGCCTCCGCGTTCTCCTCGTTCTCTGCCTCCTTGTCCTTCTCGAGCTTGCGCTCTTCAAGACCTTCCCGGATAGCTGCGCACAGAACGTTCAGCACGCACTCGATTGACTTCGCCGCATCGCCGTTTGCCGGAATCACGTAATCGATAGGGGTAGGATCGCAACAAGTATCAACCATTGCGAATACCGGAATATTAAGACGATTGGCTTCCTTGACAGCGTTGGCCTCTTTCTGAACGTCAATCACGAAAAGTGCTGACGGAAGGCGGCTCATATCACGGATAGAACCGAGGTTCTTCTCGAGTTTCTCTCTCTGGCGGTTGACCTGGAGACGCTCTCTCTTTGCGAGTTTTTCGAAAGTTCCATCCTCCTTCATCTTGTCGATGGTGCTCATCTTCTTGATGGCCTTGCGGATGGTGGGGAAGTTGGTAAGCATACCGCCTGCCCATCTTTCGGTAATTGAAGGCATATTCACAGCCGTAGCCTTATCCGCCACAAGCTCCTTTGCCTGTTTCTTGGTTGCTACGAAGAGAATCTTGCGCCCTGATTTGGCAAGCTGTTTCATCACTTCTGCAGCCTCGTCTATCTTGACGATGGTCTTGTGCAGGTCGATGATGTGGATACCATTCTTCTGATCGAAGATATATGGTGCCATCTTAGGGTTCCACTTACGGGCGAGATGACCGAAGTGAACACCTGCATCAAGCAATTCTTGGAATTCTGTTCTTGACATTGTTTTGTTTGATCTGTTTTGTTAATCTTTCCTGTAGGCATTCGAGCCTCCAGGCTCTTTTCTTCAATTCCCGGGTAGTGACCTTGTCAATCCCGAAAATTTTCCGCAGTCCGGCAACTTCCATCCGGGCGTCACGCCCAAGAAGTTTGAATGACCGGCCTGTGCCGTAAAGTAATAATAACTAACGTTTGCTGAACTGGAAGCGTCTGCGTGCACCGGGCTGGCCAGGTTTCTTCCTTTCAACCTCGCGAGCGTCGCGGGTGAGGAATCCTGCTGCCTTGAGTGTAGAACGATATGCTTCCTTGTCAATCTCACAAAGTGCACGGGCGATTCCGAGTCTTACAGCCTCTGCCTGTCCTTTGATGCCGCCGCCCACGAGGGTAATCCTGGCATCGAACTGGCCGAGGGTCTCCGTGACTTCGAACGGCTGGTTCACAATGTAACGGAGAGCCTCCTCCTTGAAGTAGTCTTCGAGGGGACGGTCGTTGATTGTGACGTTGCCTTTGCCGGCAGTGAGATAAACGCGAGCTACAGCTGCTTTACGTCTTCCAAGGGCGTTTGTCTGTTCCATTTGCTCTGTTTAAATTTCGTCCAACTTGATTGTTTTAGGGTTCTGGGCCTTGTGAGGATGCTCCGGTCCTGCATAAATGAACAGGTTGTGGAGGATGGCATCACCAAGACGTGTTTTGGGGAGCATACCCTTGACTGCTCTCCTTACGAGTTCTTCGGGCCTCGTGGCGAGAATCTCCTTGGGGGTCGTGAAGCGCTGTCCGCCCGGATATCCGGTGTAGCGTGTATAGACCCTGTCCGTCATCTTCTTTCCGCCGAGGGCGACTTTCTCAGCATTGACGACGATGACATTGTCACCACAGTCAACGTGAGGAGTGAACCCGGGTTTGGTCTTGCCACGGAGGACAAGAGCCACGCGGGAAGCGAGGCGACCAAGCGCGAGATCCGTCGCGTCAATGACGACCCACTCTTTCTTCACAGTCGCCTTGTTGAGCGATACTGTCTTGTAACTTTGTGTGTCCATTGTCTTGATCTTAATGGTTAATACTTAATAAAAATGCGATCCCTACAAAATCAGGGACCGCAAAGGTATAAAATATTTCCTTAAAAACAAAACCTACAGGACAATCAGGAAATTGGCCTGGATGAAGGCGTTGATTGCAACCGTCACGAAAACGAGGCAGATGAGGGTCGCGACTGCGACTCCTATGACCTTCACCCTCTTGAACCAGGTCTGACCGTCCCAGCCTACAGTCTGGAACATACTCCAGAATCCGTGGGTGAGATGGAACCAGAGAGCGACGAACCAAATGATGTACAGAGCAAGAACCCACCACCTGGAGAACGTGTTCATCAGAAGGAGATAGGGATTGTTCTCCGCTTCGCCCAGACTCGGGACGAACTCGAGCAGCTGCATCTTCGCCCAGAAATGGAAGAGATGGAAGCAGATGAAGCCGATGATGAGGATTCCGAGGATGAACATATTGCGTGAGGACCAGGAATCGGCGGCAGCCTTGCTGGGAACCTCATAACGCTTCACGCCACCACGGGCTATGACGTTCTTCAGGGTAAGCCAGCATCCGTAGAGGATGTGGACGGCGAAGCCCAGAGCCAGCACGGGGACCATAATGGAGATGACGGGAGTGCTCATAAAGTCGCAACCGAGCTTGAAAAGGCCGTCACCCGCCGTGAAGAGCGCACCGTCAGCGGTGACGGCACCGAACTTCCCCGTGAAGGAATCGATTACTGAAAAAAAGTTAATCGTGCCGTGAAGAAGCAGGAACACGATGAGAAATGCACCGGACACCGCCTGGATGAATTTCTTTCCGATAGATGAGTTGAATATGAACATTTGCGTTGAAATTATTCGAATCAGGTCTGCAAATATAGTCCGAATCTTGCAATTTCCATAATTTTCAGCCAAATTTGTGCTATGTATAAAAGAGTACTGCTTAAACTTAGCGGAGAAAGCCTCGGCGGCCCTTCAAGGAAAGGCCTCGACGAAGCGAGCCTTCTCAAATTTGCAAACGAAATCAGGAAAGTCACGGATGCCGGCTTTCAGGTAGCCGTAGTCAACGGTGGCGGCAACATCTTCAGAGGCCTTCAAGGTCTGGACAAAGGTTATGACCGCGTGACCGGAGACCGTATGGGTATGCTGGCGACCGTCATCAACTCGCTGGCCCTGGCTTCCGCCCTCCGGGGAATAGGGGTCAATTCCGAAGTGTTCACCGCCACTCCGATGGAACCCATTGCCAGACACTACGACCGTGACGAAGCTGTCAAAGTCCTCGAAAACGGAGGCGTTGCCATCATCTCCGGGGGGACGGGCAATCCCTTCTTCTCCACCGACTCCGGCGCCGCCCTGCGCGCACTCGAACTCAAGGCCGACGCTCTGCTGAAGGGCACCCGCGTGGACGGAGTCTATAACCTCAACCCGGAAACCCATCCCGAGGCGGTCAAATATGACGAAGTGACCTTCGACCAGTGCCTTTCCGAGCATCTCAAGGTGATGGACGCCACCGCCTATTCTCTCTGCGAGCAGGGTCCCGTCCCCATCATCGTTTTCAATATCAATACTCCGGATGCCGTTCTTGACATCATAAAAGGCAAGAAGATAGGCACCATCGTTCACGTATAAACCCTATAATACTATGTTGACCGACAGAGCAAAAGAAATCATCAGCGGAGCTGAAGCAAAGATGCAGTCCGCCATCAACTTCCTTGAGGAAGACCTCAAGACATACCGGGTAGGCAAAGCCAATCCGTCCATATTCAACGGCGTGATGGTCGATTACTACGGCACCCCCCCCCCCATCCAGCAGGTCGCTTCCATAAATGCTCCGGATGCCAAGACACTGGCCATCCAGCCCTGGGAGAAGTCGCTGATACCGAAAATCGAGAAGGCAATCCTCGACGCCAACCTGGGACTCACCCCTTCCAACAACGGGGAACTTATCCGCTGCACCGTGCCGGCTCTCACCGAAGAGAGGCGCAAGGAGCTCATCAAGAAGGCGAAGTCCACCGGCGAAAACTCCAAGATTGTCATCAGGAATTCCCGCAGAGATGCCGTTGACACCCTGAAGAAGGCTCAGAAGAACGAAGGTCTTTCCGAAGACACGGAGAAAGAGGCGGAGGACGAAGTTCAGAAGCTCACAGACAAGTACGTGAAGAAAGTCGATGAGACGATTGCCGCGAAGGAGAAGGAGATTCTTACCGTCTGACCTTGAAAATAGGAAATCTTGACCTTGGCGGGAAGCCTGTGCTTCTTGCCCCTATGGAGGATGTGACAGATGCATCTTTCCGCGTCCTGTGCAGAGAGCAGGGCGCGGATATGGTTTATACCGAATTCATCCCCTCGGACGGGCTTATACGCGATGCGGAAAAGGCCATAGCCAAGATGAAGACTTCCGACGAAGAGGCGCCAATCGGCATTCAGATATACGGGCACATCCCCGAATCGATGGTGGAGGCGGCCAGAATGGCCGACAAAGCCGCGGAAATAGCCGGCGGGCACGGGGCGGACCTGATTGACATCAACTTCGGCTGTCCCGTGAGCAAGATTGCAGGGCGGGGAGCCGGCTCCGGGATGATGCGTGAGCCCGACAAGATGGTTGCCATCACCAAGGCGGTGGTGGAAGCCGTAAACAGGCCCGTTACCGTCAAGACCCGCCTCGGCTGGGACGACAACACTAAAATCATAGTGGAACTCGCGGAAAGGTTGCAGGATGTGGGGATACAGGCGCTGACCATCCACGGCAGGACCCGTTGCCAGATGTACAGGGGAGAAGCCGACTGGACCCTCATCGGGGCGGTGAAGAACAATCCCAGAATGCACATCCCCATCATCGGGAACGGCGACATAACGGACGGGAAGAAAGCGGCGGAAGCCTTCGACCGTTACGGGGTTGACGGGATAATGGTGGGTCGTGCGACCTTCGGCCATCCCTGGATATTCAGGGAAATAAAATATTATCTTGAGCACGGAGAGGAGATGCCCCCGATGAGTACCGCCGACCGCGTGGCCCTGGCAAAGAGGCATCTTGCGCTGTCTCTGGAGCACAAGGGGGAGAAACGGGGCATTTATGAAATGAGACGGCATCTTTCCTGCTACTTCAAGGGACTCCCCGACTTCAAGGAAACCAGGATGAAAATGGTGACCACCCCCGATCCCGCCGAATTATACGGAATTCTTGACTATATTTGCGACAATTATGATTGACAAGTTCCTGCTGTTCCCCTATTACGCGGTCCTGAAACTGCGCAATCACCTTTACGACAAAGGGCTTTTAAAATCGCAACGCGCCGAAGTCCCTACCATCTGCGTCGGCAACATCGCCGCCGGAGGCACGGGGAAGACCCCGCACACCGAGATGATCCTGCGGGAACTCCTGGACAGCGGGAAATGGTCCGACAGGAAGATAGCCGTCCTGTCGAGGGGTTACAAGCGTGAAAGCAGCGGATTCCAGCAGGTTACGCCCGGCGGCAGCGCCGCGGCATTCGGTGACGAACCCCTTCAGATAAAGAAAAAATTCCCCGGGGTTACCGTTGCCGTCGATAAAGACCGGATTGAGGGCTGCCGTTTCCTTGTCCATCCCGAAGAACTCAGGACGGACTGCAACGCAAGGATGTGCCGGGAAAAGGATATGCCCGCATCCGACATTATCGTTTTGGACGATGCCTTCCAGTACAGGCGCCTGCGCGCCGACCTGAACGTCATCCTCGTGGATTACAGCCATCCCCTCCATAAAGACCATCTGCTGCCGCTTGGGAGACTCAGAGACCTGCCGGAACGCATAGAGGAAGCCGATATCATCATCGTCACCAAATGCCCCGGGTACCTCGACGAATCCGCCAGAACGGACTGTGCGGCGAAATTGGGGGTGAAGGACTACTCCCCCGACTCCTGCTGCGGGACCTCCGCCGGAGGGAAGGTGCAGCCGGTTCTTTTCTCATATATGGAGTACTGCCCCCTGCAGCCTGTTTTTGACGTTTCCGACCCCAGATACATCTATTCCAAGAAGATGATTCTGTTCACCGGCATCGCCAAGGACAAGCCTCTCAGAAAATATCTGAGCGACAATTACAGAATCGTCCGGAGGTTCCGCTTCCCGGACCATCACCGCTTTGTCTTCGATGACCTGCAGAAAATCCGGCTGGCAGTGGACAAATGTCCTACCGCGATTCTGGCCACCACGGAGAAGGATGCCCAGAGAATTCTGGATTGCACGGATTTGGGACTACCACTCAGGGAAAGGATGTTTGTGGTTCCCATCAAGGCAAGATTCCTCACTGAAGAAGAGCGGAATATCTTCCGAAGCAAACTGCTTGCCTTACAATCAGGCGGCAAAACTTGATCCCGCTTTTCCGGTAGTTTATCTATCGTCCGAATTTGAAGGCGGCAGTGATACGCCAGGTTTTGGTTTTGAAATCATTTGTATTATAATAACCATTGTCTCCCAAAAGGTTTAGGAAACCTCTCTGCCAGTTGAGTCTTAAACTGAATCTTCCCATACCCAGACCGACACCTATTGTTGTTCCAAAATTAAACTTGCGCACACTGTTGGAAATGTCGGCCGTGACCGGTTCGCTGTCGTATTCATAATAGTGAATTAAACTTCTGGAGAGTGCATATCCGGCAAAGAAACCGGCGTCAATGATAAAGGAGAACTTGTCACCCAGGGGGAGAATGGTCCGCGATTCGACGGGGAGCTGAATCCAGGAGACCTTTCCGTCATTAAACTGTGAATTGTAACCGGTTTCGGTGTATTGAAGTCCGGCGGCAATAAATTCGTTGGGACTGCTTTGAAACCCGAAATCATAGAACACTCCTGCGGTGATGCCCGCTTTCGCCCGGTAATTGAGTGTTGCCACTTTGAAACCACCGATGGAAGTTCCGGCCTCGATTCTAACCTGCGATGACGCCGACAGGGTTATCAGAGCAAATAATGCCAAACAGATGATTTTTTTCATTGTGATAATTTTTTGAACGTTATTTTGGGACAGGGCGCACTGACATAATAAGTTGAATCACTCGTTTTAATTTTTCACTTTAAATCTGCTATTCACATCCAGATCCACGATATCATCGTCAGCGGTGCGCGCTTTTTTCACTTCATAAGAATTATCTCCAAGCACATACGTGTTAATTACCCGGGTTTTAGAGTTTGTGCCTTTGAATGTCATACTATACTTTCCGAGAGCAAGATTTATATCAAGTGCTTTACCAGGAAGCAAGTCTCCGCTGGACTCGAACACTATATTATTGCGTTTCTTATTCACGTCTTTTACTACCAGGTCTTTTATCACAACGTTCTCAATTGTATTATTAAAACGTATGGTGGCGAAAGGAGTCCGGTTGGGAGCCTTTAACCTGACTTTGAGACTTTGGCCTGACAGAGGATAACTATAATCCGCATACTTGAACCAGAACCCGTTTCTGGCTATTCCGAGAACAGGGTTGACTTCAATAATCATATCTCCGACAGATTTTGTGCTTCCGTCTCCGAATCTTTGGACGTTCCATATCCAGTTGGTATGAAGAGAGGAGGTCGTCTTCGCTATCGACGGGCAACTCGTAATGTTTCTTACCCCTTTCTTTTTGGGAAGATTCTGGGTAACCATCTTCCATCGGGCCATAGCCCCATCTCCTGTATTGGTATGATAATCTTCCACTTTCATATCCGACAGATTGAAACTCACCGTTGAACTGTTGCTGTAGCCCCAGGAAAAATTGGATTCGTACTTTACTTTTGGATCATCGGAAGCTTCAACACCGCGGGATACTCCTCCTCCTATGTTCCACCCTCTTGTCTGGCTGTAATTTTTGCACTCGAGCGTCGTTTCAGGGAGAGGAGTGTGTCCCTCAATGAACCTCGGCAATTGCTCAGGTTTGACTGTCTCTGAAGCCTTAATGTATGTCTTCACATCAAGAGAGCGCAGGAATGCTCCCGTATAGTGAACATCGACTGCTCCGTGGGATCTTATCACATCTTCTCCTTCAAAGGCTTCGCCCGAGTGGGATTCATAGGAGAGATTCATTATGTAATAGTCTCCTGATGTGCTTTTGTTGCCGAATGAATACAAAGGCAGATATTTCCATCTGACAGAACACTGATAATTTCCTTTTACGTAATCTTTTTTTGACGATGTGGTTTCGGCAAATAAAAGTTCAACAGGGATGGTGAAGGTGTCTCCACCATATTCATAATCGGAGTTTTTATCTGTATTACCGGCCTTGGTAGAGCAATCAAGGTCCACAAACATTGCATTTACCCTTTCGACAAACGGCTCGATAATGTATTTCAGTTTGATGAGTTCGTCAAAATCCACCTCTTCATATTCTTCTATAATACCTTCCTCGTTGGGTATAACGTCAGGAATAGTCAAATCGCTGTCCGAATCGGGAAGGATTTCAGGATTATCAATCACAATAGGATCTTCTGGAGTCCGCAAATTGTGTGTGCCGACAAGAGAGAAGGCGAACAGTTCGGATTTCTCATCATATCCGCTTATGGGCCATCCTAAGGTATCCGCGATGACGTTATATACACTGAAGTCCGGATCGCACAATATAATTACTTTCGAGTCTCTGAATGCCTGGTCAACAATATCTATGTTTGCCTCCAGTGCTGTTCCGGGAAGGACAACGATGGCTGCGCTTGCAATGTCCGGCGCCAATGAAGCCCGGTCCAGGAACACTTCCTTGTCTTCATAATCAGGCCCAATCCAGAAGACATCACTCAAAAAGTCCAAATCGTCCTCTTCAATAGTTTCCTTGATGATTTTGGTTTCCGGTTGAATAAACTGTTCCTTTTTGCAGGAAACGATGCCAAGAATGCAGATGGCAACACAAATAAAAGAGAATCTGATTCTCATATCGGAATAAATTTAAGGTGCTACTTTGCGCTCCCGGACCACACCACGTTTCCGTCTATAATAGTCGCAACCACCTTGAGGAAGGGAATATTTTCCATTTCTTCATTGAGGAGGTCCTTGTCCAGAACAGTGAAGTTGGCAATCTTGCCCGTCTCGATGGTTCCCAGCCTGTTTTCCTCCTTGAAAGAGTATGCGCAGCCCGTAGTGAACGCCTGCAAGGCCTCATATCTGGAAATCGCTTCTTCTATCCCGCAGATATAAGCCTCCCCTAATTCCGGGAAAGTCCTTTTTACTGCAGCATAGAAAGTCTTGGGGATATCGAAATTCAGGGACACCGGGAAGTCTGAATGAAAAGAGATGTGAGCTCCGGCCTTCAGGAATGACTTGACAGGATATTGCGATTTGGCTTTTTCGGGTCCGACATAACTTACAGTCTGCTCGTAAGTTCCCGGTTCCTTAGGCACCCACAGAGGAGCCACGACAGCAATGACGTTGTTGTCAGCAAATCTTTGTATATCATCAGGATTGACAAAGTGAAGGTGGGCCAGGGTATTGCGGGCATCGGTGACACCTGCCGCTTTTTGTCCCTCGCTGATGCAATCAAGAGCGAATTGGGTGGCTCCGTCACCGACAGAGTGACAATGGACGTTCATACCTTTGCTGTTGGCTTTTTTGACAATATATTTCATACGCTCCCGGTCCGTTATGCGCTTCAGCCCGTAATAATCTTCTGTTTCACCGGTTTGTCTAGCGTATGGAGTCAGGAGCCAGCCCGTACGCGCTTCCACGACACCGTCCATAAACAGTTTGATGCCGATTATCTTGAAATACTCGCTGTCATTCGCCTTATAAGTGTCAATCTCCCCGAATTTTTTATCCAAACTCGGCACATCACCTGGCGTATTTTCATCGATGATATAAGAAGCATAAGTACGGAGTTTCCAGGGTTTGTCCGGATCAGTTGCCAAATCTACGTATATGTCAGGATCTACCGTGCCGGCTGAAACCAGCGCATCCGAGACGGCCGTGAGACCTTTCGAAAAAGCATAGTCCTGCCATTCCAGAAGGCCGGTCCTCATTTCCTCGCGGGTAGGCATTGTCATTCCGCCAAGTTTAAGAGCGGGGGTTTCTGATATATAACCGGTTACTCCGTCTTCATCGACGCGGAGCTGGTCCGAACTATAACTGTTTGTCCATTCATTGATGTTGAATTTTTCTATCGCCTTGGTGTTCACCCACACCGAATGGCCGTCGCTCGTCTCGATGATGACGGGCACGTCGGGTATATACTTGTCAAGAATGGACCTGTGAGGCTCCCGTGATGTTACAACAAATGAATTTCCCTTATAGACCTCCCTATACTTCCCTTTCTCCTCTTTGTCCGCATCAATGAATTCCTTCATCTTTTGGGCGTATTCCTCCAGAGTGGATTCCGGATTTACCGCAACCTCTACCAGACTGAAACTGTTCGCCTTTGTAGCCACTCCCATTCCGTGCACGTGGGCATCCATAAAACCGGGGTAGATGAAATTGTCACCATAATCCAGCACTCTCGAAGAGGATGTCTTATATTTTTCCGCTTCAGCCCTCGAACCTACATAGATTATCTGCCCATTCTTGCATACAACGGCCTTGGCACGATCGGTCTCAGTCTTCATCGTAATGACATTTCCATATAGGATGCTGACAATCTCCTCAGGGTTCATCTTTTCCTTGGGTGTGCAACTGCAGAGCAATGAAGATACTGCAAGAATGGATGCGTAGAAACAGAATTTGATTGTTTTTTTCATTTTGCTAAAAATTTAAACATAGCAAAGTTAGGCATTTTTAGGGAGATTTGACACCCTTTAAGGCTATATTTTGCCACTACCTTTTGCAAATCTCCGGAATGCTTTGGGAGAGTATTGAAAAGTTGATGGCGAGTTCGGGAAGAATGATTAACTTTACTGCAAAAAATTATGATTAGATTTGCAGATATGTGCTGCGCATCATTTCTTCTTTCCTCACTGCTTCTGCTGTCCTGCTCTCCGAGTCCGGTGGGCGGCGGCTCTCCCGCAGCTGGGACGGCACCGAATGTGGCGGCAGGCTGGATGGAACTGCCGGAGATGCAGGATGCACTTATCTTCGTCACCCATCCGATGGAGGTTGACGGCAAGATGCTCAGAAATTATTCATATGCCTGGGACAAGACCAATCTTGTGGCGCACTGGGTGGCATACCCTATGAACAAAACCATAAAGAGCGGCAAGGGGGGACGTTCCGAGCAGTGGGGGCTTGACCCCAAGCTCCCGGAGGAAGACCAACCTGTCCTTTTCAGCACTTACAGCGGCAGGACCTGGGCACGCGGACATCAGATTCCCTCGGCCGACAGGAGGGTTTACAAATATAACGTTGAAACATTCTACGGAGTGAATCTGACTCCGCAGAACTATACCCTGAACGGAGGTATCTGGGCAAAACTGGAGCAGTATGTAAGAGACTGCTCGGAGTCTTTCGATACCTTGTACGTGGTCACCGGCTGCACTCTGGAGGGGAGTCTTGGCAAGGTCTATGACAATGTGGGCAAGCCTGTAACGATACCCGGCGGATATTTCAAGGCCCTGTTGGGCTATGACAGCTCCGGCCGTATCGGCAGGACCGGCAGTCAGCAGGGCTTCACCGGCATTGCTTTTTTCCTGGAGAACAAGGCTATCCCCGGGGAGAACTACCTCGACTACTCAATGACCATTTCCGAACTTGAGGAGCAGGTCGGCATCAATTTCTTTGCAAACCTGCCGTTGAAAATCGGCTCCGCCGCCGACAGGGTGGAGTCGTCCCGTGACGAATGGTGGTATCAGTAAAACCAATAATCCATTATATGAAAAAAGCATTATTTATCATCTCTACGCTTATGGCTATTACATCCTGCCATCAGAATCCTTTCCTTGCAGAGTGGAACACTCCCTATGGAATCCCTCCCTTCGACAAAATCGCCAATCAGGACTATCTTCCCGCCATCAAGGCCGGCATAGCTGAGCAGCAGGCCGAGATACAGGCTATCATTGACAATGCCGAGGCCCCCGATTTCGAGAACGTGATTGCCGCTATGGACCGCAGTGGCGCCATCCTCGAAAAAGTCACCGGAGTGCTTTTCAACGTGAGCGAGAGTGATGCCAGCGAAGAACTCAACGCCATCGTCGATGAGGCTATGCCGCTGATTACAGCCCATTCCGACGAGATTTTTATGAACAAGGCGCTTTATGCGAAGGTCAAGGCTGTTTATGATGCGGATCAGAGCGGGCTTACCCGCGAGCAGCAGATGCTCCTCAAAGGCATCTATGAGTCTTTCGAGAACAACGGAATAGGTCTGGATGAGGCCGGGCAGGCGCGTCTGAAGGAGATTAACGGCGAACTTGCCTCCCTTGTCCTCACTTTCGGCAACAATCTCCTCGACGAGAGCAATGCCTTCAAGGCCGAATTCGGATTCTCGGTGGCCAATTACTACGACAAGATGGCCTCCATTGAAGACAGGGCCCTCCGCGAGAAGGTATTCAAGGGCTATTCACAGCGCGGCAACAACGGCAACGACAAGGACAACAAAGCTAACGTCATTCGTCTGATGGAACTCCGCATAGAGAAGGCCAAACTCCTCGGTTACGATACTCCCGCCGCCTGGATTCTCCACGACAAGATGGCTGGCAACCCTCAGGCAGTGGACCTGTTCCTCGGCGACATTATGGATGCCGCTATGGCCCGTGCCAGGGAAGAAGTTGCCGATATGCAGAAACTTATGGACAGGGACATCAAGGCCGGCACCGTGCCCGCAGGCAGCAGAATCGAGCCTTGGGATTATATGTACTATTCGGAAAAACTCCGCCGCGAGCGCTATGCACTCGATGAGTCCGAGGTTATGCAGTATTTCAAGATGGAGAACGTGCGGGCGGGCGTGTTCGGCAATGCCTCCCGTCTGTACGGCGTGACTTTCGAGCCCATAACCGACGTGGCACTCTACAATCCCGAGTGCGAGGCCTTCAAGGTCTCCGATGCCGACGGCTCCCTCATCGGCGTGATTATCACCGACTACTATCCCCGCGACAGCAAGAGGGACGGTGCCTGGATGAACAACTTCATCAATCAGTGTGAGGGTGTGCGTCCCGTCATCGTGAACGTGGGCAATTTCAACAAACCTACTGAAGACCAGCCTTCTCTGCTCAATATCGATCAGGTGGAGACAATGTTCCACGAGTTCGGCCACGCCCTCCACGGACTTCTCAGCCAGTGCGCATATAAGGGAACGAGCGGAACCAACGTAAAGCGCGATTTCGTGGAACTCCCTTCTCAGATTAACGAGAACTGGGCATTCGAACCCGAGGTGCTTGCCACCTATGCCTTCCACTGGCAGACCGGCGAGGTGATTCCCGAGGAACTTGTCGCAAAGGTTCAGGCCGCCGCAAACTTCGGTCAGGGCTTCCAGCTCGGAGAACTCTGCGCGGCTTCAATTCTGGATATGAAGTGGCACGAACTTACCTCCGTCGAAGGAGTAGAGGTGGATGCTTTCGAGAAGAAAGTATGCGGCGAGATGGGCCTCATCGGCGAAATCATCCCCCGCTACCGCAGTACCTATTTCAACCATATCTTCGGTTCCAGCGGCTACAGCGCAGGTTACTACAGCTATCTCTGGGCCGAGGTTCTCGACAAGGATGCCTTCGAACTCTTCAAACAGAAGGGAATCTTCGACAAGGAGACCGCTATGAGTTTCCGCCACAACGTACTTGAGGCGGGTGGCAGCGAGGAGCCTATGGTTCTGTACAAGCGCTTCCGCGGTGCGGATCCTGATGCCGGAGCCCTCCTCAGAGCCCGTGGATTGGAATAGTATTAATTAATGGATAATGGGCGTGGTCTCCTTGAAGAAGGCAGGCCACGCCCATAGTTTATGGTATTTCAGGAAGAAACCCTCAAATCAGAGGTTCGGCCGTCATGGCGGCGGGCTGTGGTATTCCCATCAGCTTGAGGATGGTGGGAGCCACGTTGCACAGGGCACCGTCCTTCACGGTCTTGACCTCATCGCCGGCATTGATGACTATGAACTGCACTTCGTTGAGCGAGTGGGCGGTGTTGGGGGTTCCGTCTTCGTTGACGGCATAGTCGGCGTTGCCGTGGTCTGCGGTAAGCAGCACCACATAGCCGTGTTCCACCGCTGTGTTCACCACTTTCTCCACAAGTCCGTCAATTGTCTTGACGGCTTTGCAGATTGCCTCGTACACGCCTGTATGCCCTACCATATCGCCGTTGGCGAAATTGAGGATAATCGCGTCTTCTTTCTCCGACTTGATTGCTTCGATGAGTTTTTCCGCCACTTCAGGGGCGCTCATTTCGGGCTGGAGGTCGTAGGTGGCCACTTTCGGAGAATTCACCAGAATGCGGTCCTCGTTCTCGAACGGGGTCTCGCGTCCACCGTTGAAGAAGAAAGTGACGTGGGCGTACTTCTCCGTCTCGGCGATGCGCAGCTGGCGCTTGCCCGCCTTTGCCAGAGTCTCTCCCAGAGTATCGTGCACCGTCTCCTTGTCGAAGAGGATATGGAGCCCCGTGAATGATGCGTCATAGGGAGTGAGGCAGCAGTAATAGAGGGGAATGGTGTGCATTCCTTCTTCGGGCATATCGTTCTGTGTGAGCACGTTGGTAATTTCGCGTGCGCGGTCGTTGCGGAAATTGTAGAATATCACGGCGTCTCCTTCCTCCACCTTGGCGAGGGGCTGGCCGTTCTTCGTGATGACTACGGGCTTGATGAACTCATCGGTCACGTCTGCATCGTAGGAGGCCTGGATTGCGGCCTGGGCGGACTCGAACCGGTCGCCCTTGCCGTCAACGAGCATATCGTATGCCTCTTTGATGCGGTTCCATCTCTTGTCGCGGTCCATCGCATAGAAGCGTCCGCATACGGTTGCAACCTTGCCGGTCGTCTCCGCCATCTTCTCCTCAAGTTCCTTTACGAAGCCGAGGCCGGAATGAGGGTCGGTGTCGCGGCCGTCCATAAAGCAATGGACATAGACGTTCTCGAGTCCCAGTTTCTTGGCATCAGAGAGGAACTCATACAGATGGTTGAGGCTGGAGTGCACTCCGCCGTGGGAACAGAGACCGAAGAAATGGAGTTTCTTGCCGCTGGTCTTCACATAGTCGTAAACCTTTGCAATCTCTGCATTCTCCTGCAGCTTGTGAGCCTTGCAGGCCATATTGATTTTCACGAGATCCTGATAGACAACGCGTCCGGCGCCGAGGTTCATATGTCCCACTTCTGAATTGCCCATCTGCCCGTCCGGAAGGCCGACGTATTCGCCGCAGGCCTGGAGATGGCTGAAGGGATATTTTGCACGCAGGCTGTCGATGAACGGCTGTCCCTGGGTGTAAATAGCATTGCTGTGGTCGTGGCGTCCCTCGCCCCAACCGTCAAGAATCATCAAAAGTACTTTTCTGTCCATTATATTGAGCTTTTTATTTGCAGTCTGCAAATATACAAAAAGTTGCGCATCCCGGTCACAGGCACACTTCGGAATTTGTGAACCGGAAATCTGATAATGTCACGAATTTCACCCATTAAGTCAATATTTTGCATATTATGAGTAGATTTTGTAACATTATTTTTTATATTTGTGAAAAACAACGATTATGGCCGATTTCATAACATACGGAATGACGGACAACCATATCCTGCGAATTCTTGGAGAGCACTTCAAGCAGATGAGAATAAACGCAGGATATAGCCAGCAGAATCTTGCTGCAAGCTCCGGACTCACGAGGAAGACCATATCTTCCATCGAAAACGGGAATTCAACTTCCACAGGAAACATCGTAGCGCTTCTAAGAGGGTTGAAAAGACTGGATGTACTTTCAGTCCTCAACACCCCCGTTCCGGTCAGCCCCATCGCTGCGGCACGAGCCGGGAAAAATCCTCAAAGAGTGCGGTCGGGAAAGAAAAAGGAAAACACCGGGCAGAGCGAATGGTAAAAAGTGCAACAGTCAGGCTCTGGGGAAATAATCTCGGAGCATTATACCTTGATGAGCAGAACAACCTCATCACATTCCAGTATTATGATGAATTCGGTAATACCGGATTTAATGTATCTCCAATCCTGTACCCTTTTGAAAAGGGCAGAATCTTCTCAAAACGTATTCCCCGAAGTGAAAACGATACCTTCAAAGGGCTTCCCGAATTCATAGCGGACATTCTTCCGGACAAATGGGGAACGGCTCTCATGGACAGTTGGCTCGCACGCAATGGGCGGGATAGCGGAACCTGCAACGTTATGGAAAGGCTCCTATATATGGGAGACAGAGGCATGGGAGCACTGGAATTCGTTACAGATATGAGACCGGAACTCTCCAGGTCAATCAAGATTACCGAACTTGACGGGCTCATCAATATCGCTGCAGAAATATTACGGCAAAGGGAAGGCGTCGCTACCAATCTGGACAGGGAAGACGAAGCTCTGAAAACAATAATCAGCATCGGAACGTCAGCCGGAGGCTCCAGGGCGAAGGCCGTTGTCGCATACAACAAGGAAACCGGAGAAATCCGCTCCGGGCAGGTGCCTGCACCGGAAGGATTTGAACACTGTCTTCTCAAACTTGACGGTGTGACTAATACTATACTGGGGGACCCTCAGCATTTCACCAGCATTGAGTACTCATATTACAAAATGGCAAAGGCTTGTCAGATAAATATGATGGAAAGCCGCCTGCTTCCCGACAGGGACAGAAGGCATTTCCTGACGAAGAGATATGATAGAAAAGGCAACAGGAAACTTCACAAGGTATCTCTTTGCGGCCTTGCGGGGATGGATTTCAATATGCCCGGAGCATTCTCCTACGAGCAGATGTTCAGCGTCATGAGAATTCTCGGTCTCAAACATTCTGAAGCTGAGCAGGCATTCAGGAGAATGGTGTTTAACGTAATCGGGCGCAATCAGGATGATCACACCAAGAACGTGGAATTCCTGATGGATAGCCACGGAGAATGGAGCCTTGCTCCGGCCTTTGACGTGACATACGCTTTCAGACCATCGAGCGAATGGACAGCGCATCATCAGATGACCATAAATGGCAAGAATGACAATTTCACGTTGGACGATTTATTGAAGGTCGCTGAAGCAATCAAGGTGAAAAACGGCAAGGAAATCATTGATGAAGTCCAAACAGTATTCATGAATTTTGAAGACTATATGGAAAAGGACATCGCTGAGCCAATGGTGGAAGAGATGAAACACAATCTGGTCCTCAATATTCTAAGATAACGGATACGCTGGTCTGTAAGCATCCGCGGCAATCGTAAAATTTCATTCTGCCAACTGCCTGTTAGCCCTATAAATAAAAATACATTGACGGGACGCAGGAAATGGTGGAAGGGGCCGGAGCGAACAAAGAGAGCGGGGTCCTCTCAGGGGCAAACTGCTGCCGCTGCGGAGCTCCGCTCTATAAAAGAAGAGGTCGCCCCTTTTTGGTCGACCCCCTCTCGATTATAGGATGTTTTGGATAAGACTAGTCGTCATTCACAAATCCTGTGTAACGCCAACCTGAAATCCTGTAGGCGACGCCACCATATGCTTCCGGGTAAGAAACACCGGGCATGCCATCACTCTCAAGATCGTCATCATCAAAGTTGACCAGAAATTCGATGTAATCCGCTTTCTGACCACTGGGGGTAGTGGCTCCGTCAACAACGATTTTTCCGCTGGAAAGCGTTACCTTACATTCGTAAGCCTCGTTCGCAACAGGACTTTCAGATCCGAAAGTTTTGCCGCTAAGCGAGCAGGGAACCTGAACGGTGAAATTCCAGAATTTGCCCTGATCGTTTACATACAGGATATTATCTGTGTCGGCTGCGGTATTGTAAGTGAGAAGGATGCTTCTTCCTTCATTAAAGTCTTCAAAAACCACATTGCCGGAAGCATCAACGATGTCCACCTGAACATACCATTGTCCGGACATCTCCTGAACTTTGGTGCCGCCAATAGGATCCTTTTGGCAGGAAGCAAGAACAAATGACGCGAGAATAACTATTGCAATATAGATTATTTTTTTCATAACGTTATTCTTTATTTAAAACAACATTGAACACTAAAGTACCAGCATACTTTGCTGTATATTTAAGAGTATTGCCGGTAAAATCATAGGTTCCTTCAAGAGAATCCAGACCATCACCCCAACCATCGATATAACTGTCCACAAGGCTGACGACTCCGTCATCTGAGATGCTGACACTCGTTTCCATTTTGTAACTGGTCCCATAACCTGCTCTCAACCAATACCATCCGGCAAGGCCGTCCTCAATAAAGTAAGTCCCATCGCCTTCGTTAAGAATAAGAATCTCATACTGTTTGCCGTAAAGAGTTCCTCCTCGGTTACATGAAGGATCGGAGAGGTAGAATCCCTCTACAGGATCATTGGGATCGAGTACAACCACCGTACGTGTAGAAGAAGCAGAAAAACCATCCTCGTTGACTGCACTGTAACTTACGGAATAAACACCTGATACGGCCGTATTCACATTTGAGTTGACTTCGACATCAGAAGTAACATCCTGACCATTAAGTGTTGCCGAGTATCCCGGTTCTTCATATTTGGAATCCTTATCGATAATCATATAAGAATCACCCTCAAGGGTAATAACCGGATAATACGTTGTCCTTGTCACCCCTTCAGTCGTAATTTTGTGGCATCCGGCCAGGGAGAGAAGCAAAATTGCGCTAAGTGTTGTAAATATTAACTTTTTCATTGCTGATTTCATTTTTAAGTTTCCCTGAAATTACTTGGCCCAGAACACCGGAGTAGTATAACCGGGGAATTGAGGGCAGTTGGAGTTGCGGGACTGTGAAGAGTCTGCATAAGGCCAGCGCTCAAGCACATTTCCTTCACCAACCTGAGCGAATACCTGATAGGGAGTGTATATGGTACCGGGAATCAATGCATTCACAGCAGAGGTGTTGACATCTGTTCCTGTCCACAGATCAGAACCCTTAACCGGGCCGAATTCCGGATAGCCAAGGCGACGGAGTTCGCACCAGGATTCAAAGTTGTTGCATCCGGAGAGGGCAATCCATTTGGCTATACCTATACATTCATTGCTGTTGTCCTTGTCGAAGGGATACATTTCTATGTTCTCCTCAGCATCATCCTCTGTGAGGCCTGCAGATGCAAAAGAGGCCTTGATTGCCTTCTTATAATGCTCTTCTGCTTTTGCGTTGTCCTTCCCCGCATAATATTCGGACTTGAAGAATTCGACTTCAGCTACCGAAATCAGCGAAACAGGCGTGTCGAAGGTGATGTTCGGGCGGCAGAGGCCAGCTGCGGAATTATAGGGCGAAGATGCGGTTGAGCCGAGGTTACAACCCGAAATAGCTCCCACATATTTCCCGCTGTTGTTTTTCTTGAACCATACTCCAAGGCGGGGGTCGGTATAGGTGTCGAACTGCATGGCGGCGACGAGTGCTGCATTGGCAACAACATTGTCCTGAGAGTGCCAGGGAGCAAATTCTTCTGAATAGAACGGAGAAGCCTGAGTTTCGGCGTTTGCCCAGCAGCCGGCATATTGTGCATCTGAAGTGATGAAATTATCCTCGGCGATAAGGGCATCAAGTGCGGCCTGGGAATTGGACACCTTTGACATACGGGAAAGAATTTTGAGCTTTACCGTGTTTGCGAATTTAATCCAATCCGTTGAATTGCCTCCGGGATAAAGAAGGTTCTTGGCAACAGGCTGGCCATCTCCCACCTTGGCAAGGGCATCGTCAAGGGTTGCAAGAATGCCGTTGTAAACAACATCACCGTTATCATAAGCCGGAGCCATATACTGGTCGGAGTCGAAAGCCTGAGTATAGGGAACCTCACCGTAGCAGTCCACCAAAGTTTGATAGGTAAAGGCGAATAGCGAAGCAGCTGCGATATAATCTCCATAGTTCTTGGATTCGACAGCCCTGTCCATAATGGTCTTGCTATTTACGAGAACCTTCTGGAATAACTGAGTATATAGTCTCGAACTTTGAGATGCGGACATGGAGAACTGTGAGTAACCAACGTAGTTGGATGTGCCGAATGTCTGCGCATAATGTTCTGAGAAATATCCGCCTGTTATGCGAAGGAAATCACCATAACTGGTAGCGAGTGCTCCCTCCACGCCAGGAAGAATCATACTGTTGGTGATGTTTTCGGTGGCGGGGATATTGGGATCGTAGTTGATGTCGAAATAGTCTTTGCAGCCTACTGCAGAGAATGCTATGACAAAAGCGATAACAATGTTAAGTATCTTTTTCATATTGATTCCTCCTGATTAGAATTTGATGTTTGCGCTGAAACCCCAAACACGGCAAGCAGGATTGGAGTAAAGTTCACCGAACTGTGCTGCAAGGTCTCCGCTTGAACTGTATGAAGAAGTTTCAGGATCGATATAATAGTTGTCTGAAGGAGTCCAAGTGAACACGTTGTTGCAGAATACGCTGATAGAGGCTCCGCTGAACTTTATTCTGTTCATCCATTTCCTGGGAACGTCCCAAGTCAGGCTGACGTTGCGGAGTTTGGCGCTTGTGCGGCTGAGGAGATAGAATTCACCCCCTTCTCCTGCTCCAAAGTTGTTGAAGTAGTTCTGATAACTCTGGTTGTTGAGGAATATAGGTGTAGTGTTGGGGGTACCGTCCTCATATACAGAACCGGGAATGATGAAGGGTTCGCGGCCGTTGTACAGGGTAGCGATTCCGTTGCCGGTGAACTGCATAAGATTCTTGGTTCTGGAGAACATATATCCACCGTACCTGACGTCAAGGACTGCGCTTAATGTAAAGCCCTTCCAACTGATGCTGGTATTGACTCCCCCTGTCCAGTCGCTTTGGAAATTCTTGCCGGTATCCTTAAGTTCCGTTTCAAGTACGGGATATCCGTCGTTACCTACAATAGTGTGGCCGGCTGCATCCTTTTTGGGAAGATAGGTATAGAACTCTCCCATAGGTTTGCCTACTTCTGCGTAAACATATACGGCATCATCGCCTGCAGCGAAGGCCTGAATTGTGCTCTTGCCACCGTCGAGGCCATCGGGAAGCGATTCTACAAGATTGTTGTTCTTTGACCAGTTGAAGTTCAAATCCCAACGGAAATCTCTTGTCTGAACCGGGGTGGTGTTGAGAACGAGTTCAACGCCCTTGTTTGTGATATCACCGAAATTGGTGACTATTGAGTTGTATCCTGTTGAGGGATCAACGGGCAGAGAGAAGATCTGGTCTGAGGTCTTCCTGTTATAGTACGCGGCGTCAATTCCGATACGGCCGTTGAAGAACTGAAGGTTGCCTCCCACTTCAAATTCGCTCGTCATTTCAGGACGGAGAGTAGAACTTCCCTTTGACGCTGCTGCAACGAATGAATTGACGCCATTCAGAGGGAATTCCAAACCGCTGCCAGAATAAGTTCCATCGGCATAAGCCGGGGTGTAGGTGATATTGGTCCTGTAAACACCGGCATCGTTACCGGTCTTACCGTAGGCCAAACGGATTTTACCGAATGAAAGTACATTGTTCTTTGCAAAACGGTTTGAGAATATCCAGCTGAGAGTGGCACCGGGATAAAAATAATGATTGGCAGTGATAGGAAGAGTTGATGACCAGTCATTACGTGCCGTAACGTCAAGGAATACCTCATCGTTCCAACCGACTGTCACGTCAGCAAAAACGCCGGTGAGGCGCCTTTTGGAAGCGCTTTCCGAAATTGATGTCTTGTCGGCACCGTTGCTCAGATCCCAGAATCCTGTATCGAACGTGAGAGTGCTGGTCTTACCGGCCATTGCAGATGAACCTCTTTCATTGATGTTTACGCCAGCTAGAGCGGTGAGACTGAATTTTCCGAAATTGTTCGTATAGGTGGCAAGAAAGTCATGGTTTGTTTCATAAAGTTCGCCGAAAGAACGGCTTACCCAACCATTTTGATTCATTTTGGAAGGAGCATAACCCTTGTCGTCATTTATGAGAGCATCATCGAGAGCAATCTGAGGGTAGCCGACTTTCTTGTTGTAGTTGGTATAGTCAAATCCCATACGATATGTGAGGGTAAGTCCCTTTACCGGTGTAAAATCAGCCTGAATCTTGCCGTTGAGTTGCTTGGATTCGGTGTTGTCATAATTATTCTCAAGCGCCCAGTACGGGTTGGTGATTCCATAAGGAGTGAGATAGGCCTCTGGCGTGTTGAAGGGATTTGAGAGGTCCTTGAGGTCAACGATTGACATATCGCGGGGGAACTCATAGAGACCGTCGATTACGGAAGTGCCCTGGTCTGTATCCACCATACGGCTCTCAGCTCTTGCAAAGTTGATGCTGGAAGATACTTTCATCCATTTTGTGGCTTGATAGCTGCTCCTGAATGCAATAGTGTTGCGTTTGTAGGAATCGTGATCGCCCGGCATAATACCATTATCCTTATTGTATGAATAGGATAAGAAGTATGTAAGCTTGTCATCGTTGGAAGCGCCGCTGAACGTCACGTTGTGGTTATGAGATATGCCAAGCTCGAAGAAATCGAGGAAGTTGTTGACCTTTGCATCATAAGTATGGATGCGCTGCTGGTGATTCCAGATGGGACCGTAAACCTGAGTGGATCCGTCAAGTCTGGGGCCCCACGAACCATTTTCGATAAATGTCTGAGTCCCGTTCCATCCCTGTCCGAATTCGTTCTGGAACATTGGAATCTGGGATACCTGACGAAGTTGCATCCCTCCGGTGTACTCAAGTGAGAAGTTTCTGCCGTCACCTTTCTTGCCGCTTCTCGTGGTAACGATGATGACACCGTTTGCCGCACGGCTACCATAGAGAGCGGTAGCGGCTGCGCCCTTGAGAACGGTCATAGACTCGATATCGCTGGAGGCAATGTTGCTTATACCTGCAATGGAACTTGACTTGTCTCCAGATGCGGAGGAAAGAGAACTGTTCTGAATGGGAACGCCGTCAACTACATAGAGAGGCTGATTGGAACCGCTGATTGAGCTGAAACCGCGGATAATGATGTTTGTTGCAGCACCCGGGTCGGATGATGTCGAGAGTACCTGCACACCGGCGACCTTGCCGGAAAGTGCCTGTACCGCATTTGTTGTGCGTGCGCCTACGATTTCATCGCTTTTGACTGTGGTTGCCGAGTAACCGAGGGTCTTCTCCGCACGGGAGATGCCCATTGCCGTTACCACAACTTCATCAAGAAGTTCTGTGTCAGGTTCGAGACTTGCGTTGATTTCGGTACGTCCTTGAACTTCGATCTCAACGTCCTTGAAACCGATGGTAGTGAAGCCGAGAGTCGCGTCTGGGGATACACTGATGGAATAGCGGCCGTCAATGTCGGCTACCGTTCCAGCCGGAGAACCCTTAACGAGAACTGCAGCTCCTGAAAGAGGCTCCCCGTTGGAAGCGTCTGTCACGACACCTGTGACTGTGATGTTCTGTGCGAATGCAGCAGAAGCCACAGTGATTAAAAGTGCCGAAAGAAAAACTTTAAGTTTTCTCATTTGGTTGATTTTTAGGTTAAACAATAATTTATACTAACTACTTAATTTAGTTTCAATTACAATGCGGTACCGTACCCTTTATTATTGCTTAGAAGTTTTGATTCTCATCAGATTCCTATAGCACGTGTACGCCCGCATAGCCCCCAAAAAGGGAAATCAAGTGGCAAAAGTGACAAAAAAAAATGAACATTCCAAATTATTATTAACGCTCATATGCGAGAATAATAGGGTATTTACGATGGTTTTCGTTACTTGTTTGAGGGTAAATTCGCATTGAGGCTTACAAATTTTAAGTTTTAAGACGGTTTTGATTAAAAGTTTTAAGCAAAACCGTTTTTTAAAAAATTCAATAAATTTTTAAAAATTCTTCTGTATGAATATTATGCATAAAATATTCAGAATAATATGCGGAACGATGCCGTTGTATTGAATATCTGAATAAATAAATAGTCGATGATTGAAATTCTGCCCCGGGAAATCTGTATGCAATCCTGCTTTCCAAACAATTTATTATCAATTGCTTTCCTATAAAAAAAGAGTGAGGTCCATTCTTTTCCGCCGTATTTATATTTTTAAGCAAGCTTCCCTTTGGATTGAAATGAAGCCCGGCATCCCTCTGCAATGGGAGATCCCGGGCCAGGCCTGCAATGACGAAGATGGGTGGGAGATCCCGGATCAAAGTCCGGAATGACGAAGAAAGTCCGCAATAACGGAAGGGCGAGCGCGTTAAAGAGCCCTGGCGATGGCCTGCACCTGTGCTTTTGTCAGCCCGGTGACACTGGCTATGAAATCGACAGGAGTATTCTTCGCGAGCATTGCTCTCGCAATTTCCGCCCTGCCTTCCGCCCTGCCTCTGGCTTCACCCCTGGCTTCACCTTCTGCGATTCCTTCCGCCCTGCCTCTAGCTTCACCCCTGGCTTCACCTTCCGCCAGAGCCTTGGCGGTAGCTTCGAGCGCGGCGTCCTCGCGGGCCTCGGCGATAGCAACCAGTATGTCGTTTTCGGTTGTCATATTCTTGTGAATCTCTATTTCGTGTATCGTTTCCGCAGGCAGGTTCGCAGTCATCGAACGTTCGTACAGCTCCACCATCTCCCCGCTGTCCCCGAAGCTCCGGGGCATCTCCTCAAGCCCCGCGATGTTCTTCAGAGTGTACATGAAGCGGTCAACCGGGTCCTTCGACTCCTCCGCGCTCTTGTCGAACCTGTTCAGGCAAAGATAAATATAATTCAGTTCAACTCCCATATCCTCGCCGGAATTTTTCTCCCGGAG
>JAZUHY010000096.1:0-37675 GCA_045641985.1 Candidatus Cryptobacteroides sp. | reverse complement strand
TGCGGGCTCGTTTGCGTCATTGCGGGCTTGACCCGCAATCCCCTTACGGAAGAGATGCCGGAGCAGGTCCGGCTTGAAGTTGTGTAAGAAACTAGTACTTACGCCAGCCCCCTCGCGTAGTTGCCAACATTAATTCATCCGCTCATACGGACGAAATGACGGATATGTTTACAGCGAGCCGGACAAATCAGGTTCGGCGGTTTCCGTAGCCTGAATTCTTCATAGGACTTATGCTTATCGCATGCTGCCCCGGTGGTTCATCTCGTCTTCGCCAATGCGGTGACAGCCACACCTGCTATCATCTACGCCCTTCTGATGAACGTTGTTCTACTTACATACGTGGCCGTGATTGCCAGAAGATAGTTCTACGTCGAATAACATCCCGCAAGTCCGTCAGATTGCCATACTTCTGATAAACTTACCCTTCGCCCCTCAACTTCGGCGGAAAGGACTTCCACCGGAAATCATCGTGATGCCGGTCGCTGATGTAATGACTCGCTCCACTTCGGCCGTTGCCGAATAGAACGGAAACATTATATTTGCAAATCTAGAGGCTCCGTGAGACAGGCTCCGGACACACTCTATGAAACACTACCCGATGATGCGCTCCGGCATGGATTGGTGTTTGTCAAGGAGGCAGGTTCGTTCTACACCGTAATCGACGACCAGGGACACTTTGCATCAGAAGCGGTGAGATACATATCATTTGTTGGACTTTCATTTTCAGCACAAATTCATTACTTTTGTCACACAAGCCCTGGTGCAGTTAACCACACTGCAAATCCGGGGTTTGCGGCAGAAAAAGTTGTTGCCCCGTCAAATTGATTCAATCAAGACAACACATCACATTGTTATGACAAACGAAGAACAATTGTCTGAATTGCTGAAAGCCCGCGGGATGGATACCGGGCAGTTCAATGAGCCCCATATGGCCGACATACCGCCTCAAGCGGAGGGATGTGCCCGTCTGATGGATATCTACTATACCCTGAAGAATACGGTGGATATGGAATACCCCTACTGGTACAACCGCGTGTGGCAGGAAAACGAGGGGGACATCACCATTGTCCGCCGCGCCAAAGCTATGGCGTCCGCTCTCTCGCACCTCACTCCAACCATACAGCCCTACGAGCGCCTGGTGATGAACAAGACACGCAACGTCCGCGGAGCATTCCCTTACCCTTGGGTAACGGCCAGTTTCTTCAATGCACAGGCCGAGGCGCTTCTTGCCGAGGCCTCAGCGCCGGCCGAAAGTGAAGCCGATGCCGTCTCCGTCGTAGGTACCGGCGGCGGCAACGTCGTCAAAAGTTACGGCAACATCCTCTCCATTGCCAAGAAGTTCGGTATCCGAAAAGAAGAGATACCCGCCCTGGTGGAAGTATCCAAGTCCTGGAACGGCCATTCGGTGGAAGAACTCAGCAACCGATATGCATCATACACGCCCCAATACGACATCGAACAGAAAATTATGGAATCGGTGCTCTGTATGTTCGATTCCTATTGCATCCCCCAGGGCCGCGAAGTGATGAACTACTACCTCCCCCTGCAATACGGCTGGGACGGCATCATAGAGCTCTGCGACCAACACATTTCTGAGACTATGGGCGAGGCCGGCGACGACGGCATTCTCGGTATGGGCAGGGGTTACTACTATGTGGCTATGAAAATCATTGCACAAGGTATGAGCCGCTGGTGTCAGAATTACGCCGACCGTGCACGATACCTTGCATCCATAGAACCGGACCCCGCCTTCAAGCAGAATTATCAGGAAATCGAGGCCGTAATGTCTCACATCGCTCACAAGGCCCCGCAGACTTTCCGCCAGGCTTTGCAGCTTACCCTCTGCTGCCACTATGGCGTTGTGAACGAGGACCCGCAGTCGGGACAGTCTATCGGACGTCTGGGGCAGGTGCTTCAGCCGTTCTACGAGAAAGACATTCAGGACGGCATCACCACTGAAGAGGAGGTCATCGAGCTGCTGGAGTTCTACCGTATCAAAATCACTTGCATAGAGTGTTTCGCGTCGGCCGGCGTGACGGGCGGAGTGCTTTCAGGCAACACTTTCAACAACCTCTCCCTCGGCGGACTCAACCACGAGGGACTTTCGGCCGTCACTCCGCTTGAATACCTCATTGTAGAGGCCGGGATGCGCTGCCGCACGACTCAACCCACTCTCTCCGTCCTTTACGACGAGAAAATGCCGGAGGACTTCCTTATGAAAGCCGCCGCCTGTACTAAAATGGGTATGGGCTATCCTGCCTGGATGAACAACCAGGCGGGTATGAACTTTATGATGTTCAACTACGGACCGGAAGGAATGAACCTCCGCGATGCACGCGCCTGGTGCCTCGGAGGATGTCTTGAATCTTCGCCCGGATGCTTCCTCCCGCTCAAGTACAATGGAAAGACCACCTGGATTCCCGGAGGGGCGGGTCCCACGGCGGGCAGCGGCGTCCATTTCGTGGGTCTGCCGAAGGTGCTGGAGCTGGTGCTCACGAACGGATTCGACGAGCGAATAAAGAAGCAGGTACTGCCTCCGCACGACCGTACCCTCGACAGTTTGGAAGCCATTCAGGAAGAATGGGTGAAATATATGCACCTCATCATCGACGTTGTCAATAAAGTCAACAACATACAGATGGATATCTGGCGCAAGCACAATCCTCCCATCGTCGCCTCGCTGCTCAAGCCCGACTGCTTTGCCAAAGGACGCGATCTCGGTATGATGGGAGGACGCTATAATGCCACCATCAACTTCGAATCCTGCGGCACAGTCACCTTCATCAACTCACTGGCCTCGCTCCAAAAAAACGTGTTCAAGGATCACCGGTATTCACTTGATGAAATGAAAGACGCCATACTGCACAATTTCGGATTCAAGACTTCATACGAAACGGGGGGTTTCTCGCCCGATTACCGCGAAGCCACTCCCGATGCCCCCAAATATGCACAGATTTTTGCCGACTGCGTCAATGCTCCCAAGTTTGGCAATGCCGACCTGGAAGCCGACCGGTTCCTCAAATGGTATGAGGACACTATGCTCCCTCTGACACGCCGCTATCATTCCTATTACGGCAAGGAACTGTATATGTGCCAGATTTCCGTCTCCACCCACGGACCTCAAGGCTTCATCACCCTGGCCGACCCGGCCGGCCGTCTGGCAGGCACCACCTATTCCGACGGCAGCGTTTCTGCGGCGGCGGGCACCGACAAGAACGGCATCTATGCCATCTTCGAGTCGGCCACCATCTACGACCACGGCACGCAGCAGAATGCCCAGATGAACCTCAAGCTCCACCCTTCGAGCGTCAAGGGTATTCAGGGCACACGCAAACTGCTCGATATCGTAAGGGCCTATATGCGCAAGGGCGGCTTCCACGTACAGTTCAACATCATCGACTCGGAGACTTTGCGCTCCGCACAGGTCAAACCGGAGAACTACCGCGACCTGATGGTCCGTGTAGCGGGCTTTACCCAATATTGGTGCGAAATCGGCAAGCCAATACAGGATGAGGTCATCTACAGAACGGAATACGACAACGCATAAACTCCACAACGATATGAAACATTTTGACTGTAAAAATTATATTCATCTCGACTGCGAAAAGGGAATGTGCGCCCTCAGCAAGGCCATCCTTCCCATTGACGGAGAGGGGAGCCAGGCTTGTCCGTCATTCGTGCCCGCCCCGAAATGCGGTTGTTGCGCGCATTTCCATAATGCCGACGACAAGGGTATGGGCACCTGCACGGCCTTCGAAAAACACAACTGGGCCTATGCCTCCTGCGGTGCAGGCGGTTGCGAGCGTTTCGAACAAATGCAATGACAGCGTCAATAACGACGGCAAAGACATCATATGCTCATAACCTCTGAACCGCAGGCCCTCATTTTCGACATTCAGGGTTTTTCCGTCCACGACGGTCCGGGATGCCGCACCACAGTTTTTCTGTCGGGGTGTCCTCTGCGCTGCAGGTGGTGCGCCAATCCGGAAAACTACACCTTGCATCCCCACCTGATGTTTGCCGGGCGTGTGTGCAAGTGGCCGTCCGGTTGCAGGTCCTGCGCCGACCGCTGTCCCCGTTCAGGGCTTGCCTTTTCCGACAGAGGGCCCGAAGTCCGCTGGGACATCTGTCGCCAGTGTACCACGCACGAGTGTACGGAAGCCTGTGCGTCACAGGCTTTGAGGGTTTGCGGCAGGTATTATACCGTCAGCTCGTTGATGGACATTCTCAAACGCGACTTCAATCATTGGGGCAGTGAGGGAGGCGTCACATTCAGTGGCGGAGAACCGTTAGGCCAGCCCGAGTTTATGGATGCCGTGCTGCAGCGCTGTCACCGGGCCCGGATTCACACCGCAGTGGAGACCTCTGCCTGTGTGCCGCAGAAGTCCTTCCTGCAGTTGATGCAGCAGGTCGATTTCGCCTTCATCGACATAAAGCATATGGACGATTCCCGCCATCGTGAAGGCACGGGAGTCTCCAACCGACTCATACTGAGCAACATCGAAGCGCTTGGCCGCTCTTCCTGGCAAGGTCGTCCTGTACTGCGCACGCCCATCGTCGGCGGCTTCAATGACACCGACGAAAATGCCTGTCAGACCATAGACTTCATGCAGAAGAACGGGCTGTATGAGATAAACCTGCTCCGTTTCCATCGCCTCGGACTCACCAAATGGGAGCAGATGGGCGAGGTTTACCCCTATGCCACAGGTGGCGACGTCACGGACGCGACAATGTCCCGCCTCCAGAGGCTTTACCTTGACCGGGGCATTCTCTGCTATCTGGGCGATGCCACCCCCTTCTGAAGCCCCCTATCCTCTACGCCAGGATTTGCGGCCTTCGGGGGAATCTGCGTTATTTCAGCGACTTGTAACATCCGGCATCCGTTACGCAACCGGGGAAGGGAGCCGACTGGCGTATTATGCCAAGTTTTTGTACCTTTGCGCGGAATTTCATGAAGACAGAACTCTCGGCCCACTACTCGCTCCGCACACTTGCGCTTGCCGCCATTCCGACAATCGGGATGATGATAATCACATCCATCTACAGTGTAGTGGACGGCTACTTCGTATCTAACTTTGCGGGGAAAACCGAATTTGCGGCGATGAACATAATCTGGCCGGTGATAGCCCTCGTCTCGGCTGTCGGGCTGATGATAGGGACCGGAGGCAGCGCACTGGTTTCAAAGACATTAGGAGAAGGGAACCGGCACAAGGCCAACTCAATCTTCACGCAGCTCGTGCGGCTTTGCGCGGAAGCGGGCATCGTCATAGGGGTGCTGCTCTTCGCGCTGATGAAGCCGGTCGTAACCGCACTGGGAGCGGAGGGCGAAATGGTGCCGCTGGCTGTGGCCTATGGGCGCATCGTGGTGCTGGCAATGCCTCTGTTCATTCTCCAGATGGCCTTCCAGTCCTTCTATATGACAGCAGAACGGCCGGAACTCGGCACCAGGATGAGCATCATCTGCGGATGCCTGAACATCTTCCTCGACGCCATTTTCATAATCGTCTTCGGATGGGGCCTGACCGGCGCCGCCATCGCCACAGCCATCTCCCTTGCCGCCGGAGGCATCTATCCCCTGCTTTTCTTCAGTTCACGGCGCAACACCACCCATCTGCAGTTTACACGCAGAGTCAGGACCGATTGGAAATCAATAGGAAAGAGCTGCGGCAACGGCCTTTCGGAATACGTTGGCAACGTGGCCTTCAACGTCGTGGGAATTGCCTACAACCTCCAGCTGATGCGCTACATCGGAGAAAACGGAGTATCCGCCTACGGGATAATAATGTACGTGGGCTTCATCTTCGGGGCGGTTTTCATAGGGTACAACCTCTGCGTATCACAGGTGATAGCGTTTCACTACGGAGCGGGCAACAGGGCCGAAGTCCACAGCCTGCTGCGCAAAAGCCTCATCCTCATCGGGATGTCCGGCATCGCAATGGCTGCCGTCGCAGAGATAGCAGCCCCCTGGCTGTCAGCCATTTTCGTGGGATACGACCAGGATCTCTGCGCCCTTACCACACACGCGCTGAGGATTTATATGCTCAGCTTCCTGCTCTGCGGATTCAATATGTTCTGCTCCGCCTGGTTCACGGCCCTCGGCAACGGGAAGGTCTCTGCAATCGCCGCATTCGTCAGGACACTGGTCTTCGAACTGGCAACCGTCTTCATTCTCCCCCGCTTCCTCGGCATCGACGGCATCTGGAGCGCGGTCTGCGTCGCCGAAATCCTAGCCTTCGTCCTCACCGTCACGCTGATTGGAACAATACGCGAGTGACATATTGGAAAATTCCTCCAAATGCCACATTACCCGAACATTTTCCCGAAACTTTTACTAACTTCGCTTCCGATTGCAGGTCAACAGTTTGTAACCCTTGATATCCGTGCCACAAGAAACTTATGGATTCGACCCCTCACGCGTGCAGATGGAAGACACGTGGAAGCAGGCCCTACAGAATGAGTTCAACAAAGACTACTTTGCCGGACTTGTGCGCTTCCTTCACGGGGAGAAGGTGGCCGGCAAGGCCATCTACCCGCCGGGAAACCGGATTTTCAAGGCATTTGAACTCACCCCTCTGGACAAGGTGAAAGTCGTGATACTCGGGCAGGACCCCTACCACGGACCGGGGCAAGCTATGGGTCTGTCTTTCTCCGTCCCCGACAACATCCCCGCTCCCCCGTCGCTGAAGAACATTTTCAGGGAAATAGAGACCGACCTGGGCATAAGGATGTCCGGGAAGCCTAATCTTGAGGGATGGGCGAGACAGGGAGTACTTCTTCTCAACGCTGTCCTCACCGTACGCGCAGGAGAGCCCACCTCCCACAGCGGCATAGGCTGGCAGGAATTCACGGACGCCGTCATCCGTACAATATCGGACAAGTGCAACGGCGTGGTTTTCCTTCTCTGGGGCAATTACGCCAAGAGCAAGGCTCCGCTCATAGATGCGTCCAGACACCACGTGCTTCTGGCGGCGCACCCCTCCCCTCTCGCGCGCGGCGCATTCTTCGGATGCCGTCATTTTTCAAAAACAAATGCTATCTTAGCATCGGAAAACAAACAACCCATAAATTGGCAACTATAGCACTATTCCCGGGGTCATTCGACCCCTTCACCGCAGGGCACCTCAATATACTCAAAAGGGCCCTCACTATGTTTGATACCGTTGTCGTCGCGGCCGGCATCAATCAGGACAAGACCGGTTTCTTCGATATGGAGCAGAAGCTGGAGATAATCCGCCAGGCAACGAAGGGTCTCAAAGGCGTGCAGATCATCAAGTATGACGGGCTTACCGTTGACGTTTGCAGGGAAATGGGCATCAGGCACGTTGTGCGGGGAGTCCGCAATATGCTGGACTTCGAGAACGAAAGAGCCATAGCCGATGCCAACCGCCGCCTCGCTCCCGAAATCGAGACTATCATAATCCCGACAGCGCAGGAATATGCACACATTTCCTCTTCTGCAGTCAGGGACATCCTGAGGCATCACGGAGACACCTCAATGTTCGAACCGACCGGAGTCAAACTCCCGAAAGTCAAATGAAACGGGCCGCTGTCATAATCCTGTCGCTACTGTCTCCGATTCTTGCCGGAGGCAACGACTACAGGGGTCTCGACAGCCTTCTCACGCAGTTCTACGAGACACTTCTTCCGGAGTCCATAGAGGTCAAGACAGAGGAATTCGACAATCTGATTGCAAGCTGCCGGGACAGTCTCACCAGACAGCACGTCGCCCTTGCTGTCTTCGACCATTACAGGGACTCCAAACTGATGGGAGAAGAGGAAGTCGCCATACACGTTTTCGACAGGTGGTTCGCCGACGGCAGCATAAAGATGACCGGGGAGATGGAGAAATTCGAGGCGCAGATGTTCGCCGATTTCAACAGAAGCACTCTCATCGGATTGGATGCCCCGCTCCTGACAATGAAGGACTACAGGGGGAGGCAGGTCACTTTCCCCGAAAGCGGCCGAAGCTCCGTCCTTTTCTTTTTCGACACGTCCTGCTCAAAATGCCGCCTGGAGGCGGAGGTTCTCCCCGGCATTCTGGAAAAGGCCGGCTTCCCCATCAACTTCTACGCGGTATATTGCGGCCAGAACAAGACGGAATGGCGCAAGTTCAGGGCGAAATTCAGGGTGCGCAACAAATGCGTCAGCATCTCGCACCTGTGGGACCCGGAATACGACAGCGATTACCTGAGGCTCTACGGAGTGATATCCACTCCGAGAATGTACCTCACTGAACCTCAGGGCAGCATTATCGGCAGGAGACTGGAGCCGGAGAGCCTTATGGAAATGCTCCCTGTCGCGGGGGCAATCCAGTCCGTTTACGACAAGCACATCAAAGACACTGAATAATGGCCGGAAAGAGAAAAAAAAGCAAAAGCGGCGCAGTCGCCCCGGACTACTTCCGGAAGCAACAGAAATCCCTCCTCAGGACTCACCGCAAAACCGTATTGTTCAACGACAGGGAGATGGCTGTGATTGACGAGTACTGCCGCCGTTTCAAGGTCTCATCACGCTCGGCGCTGATACGCCAAGCCACGATGGAGCGGGTTATGAAGACTCTTGACGAGAACCACCCGACACTGTTCTGACAATCAGCGCGAGAATCATCAGAATAAAGACAAGGGTGCAGATGCGCCCCACTATGTCGCCGTATTTCACAAACGGAGTGATTTCCGTGTTGAGATTGACTTCCCCTTCAAGCACAGCCGCCTGCCACCAGGACGTGGCGGACACAATGTCCCCGCGCTGATTTATGAAAGCCGAAATCCCTGTATTGGCGCTGCGGGCTATGTCCCTTCTGAGTTCAATGGCACGCAGGCGCGAATAACTCAGGTGCTGGCGGTATCCGGGTGTGTCGCCCCACCAGGCATCATTGGTTATAACCGTCAGGAATTCCGCTCCCTCCCTTACATAAGCGGTGCAGTACTCTCCGTACACGGATTCGTAGCACACGGGGCTGCCGAAAGGCGTTCCATCCATCAGGTGCAGACAGGTCACCTTATCCTGAGGCACACAACGCCCCATCACCCCGCCGAGCATATCATCTATTCTGGTGAACAGTTTCGGGAAAGGAGTCTTTTCAACCCCAACGACAAGCCGGCTCTTGTGGTACACTTCCGGATTCATTCCGGAACCCAGGACAATGGCGCTGTTGTACGATTCTATCCATCCGTCACCGTAGGGCCTGGCAAGCAATGAAGGCCTTGACCTTCTGTCGGTAATTTTCCAGGCGGAAGCACCGAAGAGAAGATTGGACTCCGGGCGGGATTCCAGGAATCCGGCAAGGCTCCTGACGGTAGGGCTGCTTCCCATATCATTGAGTATCACGTCCGAAGAGAAAGTCTCGGGTGCCACGTACAGAGAAATGTCCCCTCCTGCCTGCGAGAAAAGTTGCAGCAGGGCCGCGGTCTGCTCCGCCTGGCTCATTGTGGAGAATTTCTGATTGATGTCTATATTGGGCTGCCCCACGGCAATCTTCAGCGCGGATTCGGATTTCTCCTCATATCCGCCATACATCAGCAGGGATGCGGTGACAGGGCCTCCAAGCAGCAGCACGGTCCCGGCAAGCGCGGCAAAACGGGCCTTGAGGTTCATCCTCCACCAGGCTCCGCCGGAGAAGGAACACATCAGCCCGAAGACGGCAAGGTTGGTGCCCCATATCCACAACGAGCCGCCCAGCGTGCCGGTAACGGAATACCACTGTACAAGTTTGGTGGTGGTGGCGAAGGCATTGCCCAGAGTGAGCCAGGGCCAGGATATTTCAGCGGCGAAGTAGAATCTCTCCCAGGCTATCCACATAACCATCAGGAAAATATATGGAAGAATGCCTCCGAAGCGGCGCCTGCTGAATCTGAAAATGCCAAAGACAATCGACATCTGAGCCGCATTGACCAGAATGGCGAACACGGCGCCTCCGGCCGTTGCATTCCATATCCAGAATGTGGTGAGGGCATTCCAGAGCACAAAGCAGAGGTAATGCACAAGCCAGAAACGCTTCATCCCGCAGATACCCGCGATTCTCTCCGCACACAGAAGCGGCACCAGACCGAACAGGGCCACCCACCCCGTGCCGGGCACGAGCCAGGGCAGGCTCATCAGCACCGCGGACAGGAGCGCCGCCAGGATTATGAGTTTTCTGTTATTCATCTTCTTCGTCCGGCATATTAGCGGAATACTTGCGCCATTTCTCCAGCAACGCCGTCATATCGGACGGCATCTCGGAGTCGAACCGTAGCCATTTCTTCGTCACGGGATGTTCGAAACCGAGTGTCTTGGCGTGGAGGGCCTGGCGCGGACAGAGCTCGAAACAATTCTTTATGAACTGTTTGTATTTGGAATATATCGTCCCCTTGCGTATTTCGGCGCCTCCGTATCTTTCGTCATTGAACAGGGGATGACCGATGGATGCCATATGCACCCTGATCTGATGCGTCCTTCCGGTTTCCAGCCTGCATTCCACAAGCGTCACGTAACCGAACCTTTCGAGCACCTTGTAATGAGTGACGGCGTGCTTGCCGAGTTCGGGGTCATTGCATATGCGGTAGCGGAGCCTGTCATTTGGATCCCTGCCGATTCCGGCATCAACGGTTCCTTCATCCTCCCTGATGTCACCCCATACAATCGCCAGGTACTTGCGCTCTATCGAATGGACGTAGAACTGCTTTGCAAGACGCAGCTGTGCCTCGTCGTTCTTGGCTACGAGAAGCAGGCCGCTCGTGTCCTTGTCTATCCTGTGCACAAGAATGCCCAATCTCTCATCTTCTGCGCCGGGAGCCTGTGACAGTCCCAGGTAATGTGCCAGGGCATTCACCAGAGTACCGTCAAAATTGCCGTGTCCCGGATGCACGCACATACCGGCGGGCTTGTTGACCACCAGCACGTCATCGTCCTCGTAAACTATGTCCAGAGGAATATCCTGCGGGATAATCTCCATTCCGCGCCTCTTGTATGGCATTATGAAGCGTATCACATCGCCGGGCCTGACTATATAGTTGGCCTTCACCGTCCTGTCCCCCACCTGCACGAAACCTTCCTTTATGGCAAGCTGCACCCGATGCCTGGAAGTGTCCTCCATATGCGCCGCCATATAACTGTCAATGCGCAATGGAGCCTGTCCGCCGTCAACAACGAGCCGGAAGTGTTCAAACATTTCCTGTTCGGTCTCCAGTCCGTCCATTCTATTCGATTTTCAGGAAGATTGATATTTCGCTGCCTCTCGAGAGAGGATTTTCATCGGCCTCCGGACTCTGCCTGTAAACAACGGCGTTGAGAGAATCGCTGTAGCTTTTCACGTTCCTGTCAAAAACCACGCGGCCAACATTCAGGGAATTGTCCTGCACCACATCAACGGCGCGCAGATATTTCATCCCCGTAACGTCCGGCACATAGGTCTGAATCTGGTCGGGAGCCAGCCCGAGCACGAGGTCTATGCTGGAGCCGCTGTCTATCATCTCACCCGGCTTTATCTCCCTGTTCCTGTAGAGTTGCATCAGCACGTTGTTCGTGGCGATGTCCTCTATGTAGGTCATCCTGCCCAGAAAGAGTCCTTTCGATGAAAGTTCGGCCTTTGCCTGACGCATTGAACAGCCTACCAGTGAAGGCATCGAAACCTTCTTGGCATTGACGGCATTCGTGGTGAGGAGAATGCGGCGGCCTTTCTTGACCGACGATCCGGCCTTGGGGTTCTGGGAAAAGACGGCTCCCCTTTTCATCTGGCGGACATACACCGAATCCCCTATTTCCACGCGCACTCCCGCCTTCGACGCCACCTGCCGCGCTTCGTTGAAGGTCATATTCGTCATATCGGGCACGGTAATGCTCCTGCCGTGCAGAGTGACGGCTCCAAGCAGAAGGTTCACAATCACAATTATGCCCAAAACAAACAATACCGCCAACAGAAGGTTGCGTACTATCCAATTGCTGAAGAAATCCTTGGCTGTCATATTCACAAACTTACTATGCCCCGCACAACGAGGACGATTCCCAACAAAATTACAACAAATCCCGCAACTCTGTTAATTCTTTGCAAAGTTTCTTTGCGGATGGCGCGGCGGACACGGCTGAACACCCCCGTGAACAGCAGCCAGTATGATACGGAGCCGAGAGCCACACTCGGAACGACTGCCCACACCGGAGCCAGCTGGACGTCAATCTTGAAAAGAGCCACCAGAGCGAGCATAACGGCGATTGCTCCGGGATTGGAAACGGCGCAGAGCATAGCTTGCAGAGTGTTGCCCGCACTGACGGAACCGGAATTGTCATAAGTGATTTTCTTGAACGCCATACCTGCCCCGACAGCTCCCACGACCAATCCCCCCACGATAAGGAAGATGCTTTGGTGGGAAAGGATATAATCACTGACGGCCGACACGGCGAACACGGCCAGAGCCGAGTATGTGGTGTCTATCACCGTGGCTCCCAGAGCGGTGGTGAATCCCACCCTTCTTCCTCCGTTCAGAGTTTTCTGCAACACCAGAATCGCCGTCGGTCCTATGGGGACGGAAGCGCATACGCCTATCGTGAAGGCCTTGAGAAGTTCCAGCAACATCATATTATCCGCGTGGTCCGCCCGGACCGCGACCTCCCGGTCCCATCATCCCGGCGTGATCCATATTTCCAAAACGATACGTCAGAGACAGAATAAGATAACGCCCGAGCGTGTTGTTCACCGCCTCCTGATGATAGTTGGCGGAATCGGTGACCGTCAGGTTCTTGGCCTGACCGAGAAGGTCATATCCCTTGACCGCGAGGGTCACCTTCTTCTTGAAGAGCAGTTTCTGAATCTCTGCGTTGAGTATATATTCCGACGGCTGTTCGGTAGTGTAACCCCTGTACCAGTTGTAATCGAAATCAGCCTTAAGGGTTATTCCCGTCGCATTCCAGGTCCAGTTGACCGTAGTGTTGATCTGATTGTTCCAGGTGGTTGTCTGGTCTGCGGCGGAGGAAATGGTGTACCAGGAATGATTCATACGGGTACGGCCGCTGAGGGAAAGTTCCAGATTGTCGGAGCGGTAAGTGCCGCGAAGCCTCTCCATAATGCTCAAGGTGGTGGTCCTGTTCTCCGTGAAATTCAGGAGACCGGCGCCGTAATCCTTCAGGAAGCTGTCATAGTCAAGCTCCCCGCTCCCGGAGAGATACTTCCGGGTCGGAATGTCCGTCCCTACATATGACGAAGACCTCGACCAGTTCGCCCGGGTCACGTTCATTATGGAGAACTTGGACTTGGCTATCGGGAAATTGCCGAACATATTCACGCCTGCATTCCCGGAAGACGGCCCGTTGAAAGGCATCGAATACTGGTTCCCTCCATTGTACCAGATGGCGTTCACAATGGGATTCTGCACGAAGCCTCCGTTGAAGCGCACGTTGACCGAAGTGAATGTCTGCTTGTTGTTGAAACGGAAGTCCCCGTTTATCCTGTGGGAGAAATAGGGCTGCAGGGACGGATTGCCGAAGGCCAGATTGAGGGGGTCGGTATTGTCCGGAACAGGAATCAGCTGCGATACGGAAGGCTGGCTTGAATTGCCCCAGTAGAACAGGCGGAAATTCGAATTCTCGCTGATATCCCAGATTACCATTGCCGAAGGGGCGAAATTCCAGACGTTCATCGAGATTGTCGTGTCCCTCTGTGCCCGCCTGGTGTCGTTCACGGTTTTGGTGGGCCTTGCGCTGACGCCGACCTGGAACTTGAGTTTATCGTTCTGGTACATAAAGTTTGCACCTATTGCCTGGTTCACGTACGTGTTTACTATCCTGTTGGTATAGGCGTCAACCACAACATTCTTTTCGTCACGGGTCACCTTGTCGGAAGAAGACCTGTTCCAACTGTACATATAGTTGGCCTCCACATAGAAATGGTTGCCGAGCGGCTCGGTGTAGGTGACGCGGCCCATCGCACTCGAAGACTTCTGCCTGTTGTCGAAAGTCTGATTGACGCGGGCGGAATCAATCACTGTTCCGTCATCCCCGAAAGTGTTGGAGCCGTTGAAATTCGTGCCGGAAAGGTCGTTGTTGGAGAAACTGTACCGTCCCATCACCGTCAAGGTACGTCCCGGAATGCCCAGACGTTGCTGCAGCAGCATAAATCCGCTGGTCGAAAGATTCCTGTTTGAGCCGCTGTTCCTCGTGAAGGCATCGTTTATCTTGTGTGAGAAGTCATTGCGGAAAGTGGTGTCGTTGCTGTTCTCCATATAACTTCCATTGCCGAAATTGATGCGCGGCTCGAAAATGATTTTGGTATTCTCGGAGAATTTGTGCTCCAGACGCACGCCGAACCTGTGACCTCCGGACCTGGAATTGCTGACGCCGTCCGTCTGATACAGGAGGTCGTTCCCGCTGCCTTCCTGATATACCCTCTTGGAACTGCTCTCCGTAACGTCCCTGTTAGTGTTGTTGTAGAGGTAATTCGCACCAAGGTCCATCCTGTCTTCAAAGAGTGACCAGGCACCGTTGACGCCTCCCATATAGGAAGTGGATATACCGTTGCCACGGCCCCATCCGCCCTGGCCCCGTCCCATACCGCCGCCACCGCCGCGCATACCCTGCATCATAGAGCCGGAGAGGTCGTTGAAGGCGCGGTTGTTGGTATTGTTGCCGTTGAGAAGGACGCTTATCTGGGTCTTGTCCGAGAATTTGCCCACAAAACCGGCTCCCTGGAAACGCCAGTCCCCCGACGCATCCGACGATGGCACATCGTGACCGCCGCCGGCGGTGACATTTCCTATAAGCCCTTTCATCATTCCGGGTTTTACACTCAGGTCAATGACTGTTTCCGTTTCTCCGTCATCGATTCCGGTGAACGCCGCCTGGTCCGATTTCTTTTCTATCACCTTGAGTTTGTTCACAAGTTTGGCCGGAATATTCTTCGAGGCCAGTTGAGGGTCATCGAGGAAGAAGGTCTTGCCGTCGATTGTAATCTTGGTAATGGTCTCGCCGTTTGCCGTGATTGTACCGTCCTCGGCCACCTCGACACCGGGGAGCTTTTTCAGAAGATCCTCCAGAACGTCATTTTCCGTGGTCTTGAAAGTGCTGGCGTTATATTCGATGGTATCTTTCCTGATGATGATGGGGTTGCCCGTGGCGGACACCGTAGCAGCATCGAGAGCCTGGGCATCGGTTTTCATCTCAATCGCGCCAAGGTCAAGCTGACCGCTGACACTGATTTCCTTCTCGAAAGGAATGTAGCCCATCAACTCTGCCTTGAAAATGAATTTTCCTTTCCTTACGGCTTTCAGGAGCACCTCACCTTTTTCGGAACTCAGCACATAGGCCTCCGGCTTGGTAGCCCCCGGACGGGTTATTGATACGGTGGCAAAACTCACGGGATCTCCCGTGGAAGCATCCTTGAGCACTGCCTTGACGGAACTCTGAGCATACGCCTGAATTGGAATATCAAGCATACAGAGAAGAACGGCGAATTTGAATAACAGCCTGTTCATAAATTATTTAACCCTCTCAGGGTTGGCCTGAATAAATTTTTCCCAGGACGTCGCGGCCTGGGTACTCGCAAGCGGGCTTGTCAACTGGTAGTAATGGCACATTGCAAGGGCCAGAGCATCAGTTGCATCCAGATATTTTGCTTCAATATTTATGCCAAGCGTCTTCTGCACAATCATCGCAACCTGCTCCTTGGAGGCCGCTCCATTGCCGCAGATGGCCATCTTGGCCTTACGCGGTGCATACTCATATACCGGTATATTCCTGGAAATGGCGGCAATCATAGCCGAGCCCTGAGCGCGTCCGAGCTTGAAAATCACCTGGGCGTTCCTGCCGTAGAACGGAGACTCTATGGCCATATCATCCGGATGGTACAAATCACACAGGGCCCCAACCTTTTCGTGTATGATTTCCAGCTTCTGATAGGGGTCCGGCATCTTGCGCAAATCCAGAACGCCCATATCCACGAAATGAGGTCTGGACTTTTCATCTACACGAACAATCCCGAAGCCAAGGAGATTGGTTCCGGGATCGATTCCGAGTATTGTGCGTGATTCAGTCAATCCTGTCAAATCCTGTGTATGGACGTAGAACTTCCGGAATCACGATTCCGTCGGATGTCTGACAGAACTCGAGAAGAGCCGCGACAACGCGGGGAAGAGCAAGGGACGACCCGTTGAGCGTATGCGCCAGCCGGGTCTTGCCGTTCTCGTCGCGATAGCGGAGATGGAGTCTGTTGGACTGATATGTTTCAAAATTGGAGACGGAAGAAATCTCCAGCCAGCGCTGCTGGGCGGCGGACCAGAGTTCGAAGTCATAGGTTATGGCGGAAGTGAAGGACATATCGCCTCCGCAAAGACGGAGAATCCTGTACTTCAGACCGAGTTTGTTGACAATGGACTCCACGTGCGCGACCATATCGTCAAGGGCTTTGTAGCTGTCCTCCGGTTTTTCAACGCGCACAATCTCCACCTTGTCGAACTGATGCAGGCGGTTCAGACCGCGCACATCCTTGCCATAGGAACCGGCCTCCCTGCGGAAACAGGGGGTATAGGCAGTGAGCCGCTGCGGAATCTCGTTCTGGGCGAGAATCACGTCGCGGAAGATGTTGGTGACAGGCACTTCGGCGGTAGGGACCAGATAGAAATCGTCCAGGTTGGCGTGATACATCTGACCTTCCTTGTCGGGAAGCTGACCAGTGCCGAATCCGGAATCCCTGTTGACCATAACGGGAGGTTCAACCTCAAGATATCCGTCCTCCGCATTGCAGTCGAGGAAGAAATTGATGAGCGCGCGCTGCAGTTTTGCGCCCTTTCCCTTATATACCGGGAAGCCCGCTCCTGTAATCTTGACACCGAGATCGAAGTCAATGATATCGTATTTCTTCGCGAGTTCCCAATGAGGAAGAGCTTCTGCGGGGAGCTGGGGTTCCGGGCCACCCATCCTGACAACCTCGTTATCTTCAGCGCCCTTGCCGGGTTTGACGAGATTACAGGGGATATTGGGGAGAAGAACTATCTGTCTTTCCAGTTCTGCAGCCGCCTGCTCCATCCTGGCAAGAAGTTCACCGGACTTGTTCTTGAGTTCGGCAACCTCTTTCTTGGCTTCTTCCGCCTTGTCCTTGAGCCCCTGCTTCATCAGGCCTCCGATTTCGGCGGCTTTCTGTTTCTGGGCGGCTATGATGGTGTCGCTCTCTGTCTGGAGAGAACGGCGCAGTCCGTCGAGTTCAAGAACTTTTTCCACGACGGGCCTGGCATCGAAATTCTTGATTTTAAGCTTTGCGATAACCGCCTCCGGATCATCGCGGAGCATTTTTAAAGTCAGCATAGTCTCTTTCAATTAAAAAAGACCTACACCTCAATCCCGAAATGTAAGCCTCTGTGTAATATCTCCGCACCCCGAGATTAGTTCTCAAAAGGGATGACTGAAACGTATGATTTGTTCTCTTTCTTGCGGGTGAACTTCACTGTTCCGTCTATGAGAGCATAAAGGGTATGGTCCCTGCCTATTCCCACGTTTGTGCTGGGATTGTGGACAGTTCCCCTCTGACGGACGATAATGTTGCCGGCCTTAACGACCTCGCCACCGAATTTCTTGAGCCCAAGACGCTTGCTTTGTGACTCACGACCGTTCTTAGAACTTGATTGACCTTTCTTGTGTGCCATAATCTTTACCCTTTTTAAGCGATTTCGTTAATCTTGATTCTGCTGAGCAGCTGACGGTGACCGTTGCACTTCTGGAATCCCTTGTGGGGAATCTTCTTGAACACAAGGACCTTGTCTGCACGCGCTTCGTCATCGATGACGGAAGCCTTCACAACGGCGCCTTTCACGTAAGGGGCACCCACCTTTACCTTTCCCTCGTTTTCGAGGAGGAGAACCTTGTTGAACTCCACATCGGCGCCTTTGGCCTCAGGGAGTCTCTGAACGAAGATTTCGTTGCCAGCCTCAACTTTGAACTGCTGGCCTGCAATTTCTACGATTGCGAACATTTCAATAAAACTGTTTTTAAGTTTCAGCCGCAAGCGTCTGCTCCAAAAAGCAGCTCTTTATCAATGGCTTAACGGCTATCTAATATTTTTTGGACTGCAAAAATAGCGAAAAAACTTTTATCCGACAAATAATTTTGTAATTTTGCGAAAACAATATTGTTATATGGATATCCCTTTCAATTATTCAGCCCCCGTCACGGGGAAATATTTCATAGGCCGGAAAAAACAGCTTTCAATTCTGACCAATATGCTCTCACAGGCCGAGAATGTGACGATATACTCCCCCCCAAAGACAGGCAAGAGATCCATTCTCCAGCAGGCTGTTCTGAAAATACAGTCGTCCGGCAGGAAGTTTACGTTCTGCGAGTTCTCCCTGATGAACATACGCAGTATCGCGGATTTCGCTTCGGGACTGGCCGGCTGCATCATCGGCAATTTCGCGACGACTCCCGAAGAATACGGAGAATTCGTGGAGAACTACCTCTCCGGCACCCATTTCGTTTTCGACCCCGAGCAGTTCGAAACCCGCGGCACAATTATCTCCTTCAACTGGGATATCGACTCCGATGACATCAAGGCCCTGCTTTCGCTGCCCTACAGAATAACTTCCGACAGGGACGAAAAGCTGGTCATCACCATCCACGAATTCCAGAACATACTTCTTATAGAGGAAGGAGACCGTCTGTGCAGGGCCTTCGACAGCGCGATTAAGGAAAACGCCAACAAACTGTGTTCCTTCGTATTCCTCGGCTCAGAAGTGAATGCAATGAAGGAAATTTTCGTCCATCACGCCTATTTCCACAAGACGGTCAGCAGCCTGCCGATGGAGGAAATCGACGTACGGGCTGTCATCGATTTTGCAGTAAGCGGATTCCTCACCAGCGGCAAGGTGGTGGACAGGGAGCTGATTCTCAGCGTATTCAATCTGTTCCGCGGAAACATCTGGTACATCAACCACTTCTGCGCCATATGCGATTCCCTGTCCAAAGGATACATTATGGAGCCCATTCTGCTTGAGTCCCTGAATACTCTCATCTCGGTGCATGAGCCACGGTTCAAGACCACGATGAACGGACTCTCGACCTTTCAGGTCCGCCTGCTCCGCGCCGTCATCGAGGGGAACACACATTTCAGCAGCAGCGAAGTGATTCAAAAGTACGGGCTGAACTCTTCCGCAAACGTAAGAAGGCTCAAGGATGCCCTGTGCAAAAAGGAAATCATCAGCTTTGACGACAAGGACAACCCCACAATCCTCGATCCCCTGTTCGAATACTGGCTGACCAGGAATTATTTCAAAACAGTTTCCAAGTGATGAAGAAAAGAATTGCAGTGCTTACCGGCGCGGGCGTAAGCGCCGAGAGCGGTTTGGGCACCTACCGCGACAACGGAGGGCTGTGGGACAACTATGACCCTATGGAGGTCGCCTCTATAGAAGGATGGTACCGCAACAGGAAACTGGTGCTCGACTTCTACAATATGCAGAGGGCGAAGCTGGCGGAGGCCGCGCCCAATGAAGCGCACAGGCTTATCGCATCCCTTGAGAACGTATATTCCGTGGACGTCATCACCCAGAACGTCGATAATCTGCACGAGCGTGCCGGTTCCACCCACGTGATTCATCTCCACGGAGAAGCCACGAAAGTCAGGCCTGAGAACACATACAACGACGGGGACGGATTCAGCGAGAAATATGTATTCGACATCGGATATGAGGAAGTGAATCCCGGTGACAAAGGCGCCAACGGTGTCCAGCTCAGACCCCATATCGTTTTCTTCGGCGAGGCTGTCCCGAAGATGGAGCAGGCGATAGGCATAGTGGAAAAGGCGGATATTATTCTGATTGTGGGCACTTCGCTGCAGGTCTATCCCGCAGCCGGACTCTACCGCTACGCCTCACCGGAGGCCGCCATATACGTCATAGATCCCGCTGACGTGCCGCTGTTCGAGCCAAGAATCCGCCACATCCGCAAAGTTGCGACCGAAGGAATGAAGGATTTTATTGATATTTTGAAATAATTTTCTACCTTTGCAGTCCATTTGAAGAAAAAGGGGGTGATACAAGCATGATTATCGTACCGGTAAAGGAAGGTGAGAATATCGAAAGGGCTCTCAAGAAGTTCAAGAGAAAGTTCGAGAAGACCGGCGCTGTCCGCGAAATGCGCGCACGCAAGAATTTCGAGAAACCTTCAGAGATCAAGCGCAAGGCTATGCAGAAGGCTATCTACGTGCAGCATCTGCGCCTTCAGGACGAGCAGTAATTGCCCGGACAGGCAAAATATAAGGGAGAAGATGAAAATGATGTGAACCCCAAAAATTGGACGGTTTAACATTAAAAGCTTATTGGTAAAGAGTTCGGTATTGCACCGGACTCTTTCCTTTTAGTCTCAGTTTGATATGGTCATAGTTGTAGTAGTGGATGTAGGAGCGGAGCTCCTTCTCAAACTCTTCAACTGATGACCAGTCGTGCAAATATAATAACTCTGTTTTCATAAGTCCAAAGAAGTTCTCCATCATAGAGTTGTCAAGGCAATTGCCTTTTCTGGACATACTTTGTATAATTCCATGATTCTTAAGTGCTTGCTGGTATTCCATATGCTGATAATGCCATCCTTGATCCGAGTGCATTATCATACCATCTGTGTCTTTGACCTTCTTAAAGGCCTTATTCAGCATAGACATAACCATCTTTAGGTCCGGAGATGAGGATATTGTATAAGAGATTATTTCTCCGTTGAACATATCCAGTATCGGTGATAGGTACAGTTTGCGGTCATGGATATTGACTTGGGTCACGTCTGTCGTCCACTTCTGGTTCGGCCTGGAGGCTGCAAAGTCCCGTTCGAGTATGTTCGGAGCCACTTTGCCTATTTCACCCTTATACGAGTGGTAGTGCTGTTTCCTGCGCTTGGCTTTGAGGCTCATCTGACGCATCAGTTTCTGCACCGTCTTATGATTTACTTCAATGCCCTCATTACGAAGTTGAGCAGTAATGCGCCTGTATCCATACCTGCCATGATGATTGGCATAGACTTCCTGAATACGATGCCTCATGTCATCATATCCGTCAGATTGTCCAAGCTGTTTTAGATTGTAGTAGAATGTGGATCTTGCCATCTTCATCCTGCCCAGCATGAACTGGAGAGGATGTCCTTCTTGCCTTAGTCCTTCGATGGCTTGTGCCCAATCTCGTACAGACGGGCGTTCCTTTCCTCGACTAAGGCTCTCGCTTTTTTTAACAGTGCAAGCTCCGTCTTGAGTTCTTGGTTCTCCTTTTGGAGACGCTCTAGCTCGGTCATTTGCTCTACTGTCTTTTTCTTTGGTCTTCCCATACCTGGTGGCCTGCCCTTGGGTCTAACAATGGATAATGCTTCTACCCCGCCGTCATGATATGACTTTATCCATGAATATAAAGTTGTCTCACCTAGACCGTATTTGGCCATTATCTCCACCAAAGATAAATGTTTTTCTTCATAGTCCTTGATGGCGGCCAGTTTTAATCCTAATGTTGCACGTACATTTTTCTGTTTATTCAAAGCCGATTCACCACATTTTTGGTATGCTTTCCATAGTTTTAATAAAAGTTCTGTGTTAATTCCGAACTTACAATGGATGTAGTTGCGGCTGTAGCCTTCTTCAAGCATATGCATATACTTCAATCGTTCTGCATAGCCATGTTTCTTTAATTTTGACATAACAAAACCCCGAAAGTTTTTTGTCCAACTTTCGGGGTTCGGGTCAAAAAACGTCTTCTCCCTGTTTTTTATCCCCGTTTCCGCCGTGTTACTCCCCTGTCTGGTCGTTCCTGTATTCTTCCGTGTACATTCCTTTCCTGTATATGAAATGGAGGCTGTACAGCGCGGATATGTTGTTGATGTTGTATGGAGCTCCCAGAATGGTATATCCTTCGCCCTCCACGACTCCGTCAACAAGGATCACCTCTTCACGTGAAATGTCGGAATGCAGGAACAGGCGCAGCACTTCCGGGTCCTCCGACATTTTCATATACCATTCATAGGCATATTTCACGACATCGCCGTTGTACGGTTCCGCATACAATATTCTGTCCGGCACGATATCGACCAGATACGGATCCCTGCAAATCCTTGCGTCAGGTGTTGTGGGTTTGCTGTAGTAATACAGTCGCGTCCCATCGTCCTGGACAAGGAAAGTCAGGCGCATATCACTCGGTTCAGCGGATATTTCCGTCGTAGTGAACAGGCGGCGGTAAAGCCGGCCGCAAGGCTTTCTGCTGAACGGGTCCACGCAGAATGCAAGCACATAATAGTCCGTCGAAGGCTGCAGCCCGATAAAGAAATAAGTCGCATCTCCGAAATACACGGCCATATCTTCGAATCCGGCAACATACGATGCGCCCATCTCCCTGTACATATCGCACCTGTCATCATACTGCCCGGACAGTGTCCCGAGAATATGTTCCATAATTTCCCGTTCGGAATGCTTCTCGCAGAAACTGTTGTATTCCTCTACGGATATGACGTCGAACATATACCGGCACTTGTCATCCTGTGGAGAAACGGTTATCAGGACCTGGGTACCCTTCAATTCCGAGAGTGTGAAATCTATCGGAGAATCCGCAACCGATATCTCGGGCTTATGGCTGCAGGCCACAGTCATCAGGGCGGATAACAACAAAACGGATAACTTTTTCATATGCCTGTCCCCTCCTTAAATTGACCAGTCAATGTCTCCGTGCTCCTTCAACAGGTCCAGACAGGAGAACATAAAACGCAGGCATCCCGCCTGATGGTTTCCGTAATGACCGCAGTTGAACGTGACGTTATATCCTATCATTTTGTCCTGCATCTGCACACAATTGACGTAAGGTACGACGTTGTCGTCAATGGAATGAAACATATACACGGGGCACAGGGGAATCCATTCGTTGATCACGGAGTTGTCAACCATTGCACGATACAGGTCAGTCATAAGTTCCTTGGCCTTGTCGCGGGCTGAAGGCGTAAGCATATCACTGATGTGATGGGAGCCTATCATTTCCGTCACCTGGGCAACGGTATATTTCTTGGAGTTCAGCCATTCATCCATATTTTCGGTAATGTGAGGGACAAAAAACCGGGAATAGTCCAAATTGAGTCCCACACCTTCACTCATACCCTGGATGATAAGGGGAATGGCGCAGGGAATGTCGGAATAGTCATTGTCCACTATCGTGTCGTATGTGGCACAGATATCATAAGGTCCGCCTCCACACATCGTGAGCCTTATCTCTACGTCGGGATGGCGCAACTCGAATTCCCGGGCGACAGTCATCGCCACGGCGCCGCCCTGTGAATAACCGAGAATGAAAATGTCGTCATAACGGGGTTTGCAGTTGATTTTCTCCAGGAACGGAAGGGCCGCATAGTACATATCTACCACGTTCCTCCCGGTCACGTCTGCGCAGAGATACGGATGAATCCTGTCCGCCGTGATGCCGTAGCCTATGTAATCGGGTTCGATAACCGCGATGCCACGCGCCGCAAACATACTTTCCATCGTGACGGAATTGCTCGGAGCCTCCCGGTCCGCCGCAATCGTGAAATGCGCCGCCACCATAATCCTGGACACTTTCCCGTCCGCCGGAAGCACGATTCTTCCGGAAAGCCGTACAGGCTTCCCGTCGATGTCCGTGCTCATATAGCTGCCACAGTATGACACTATCTGAGAACTCCTCCACATCGATATCAGCGACGTGAACAGCCCGGCACCCGTAGTGCTCGTGGTCTTGGTCATTTCACCGCCCAGCACATCTCCGACAAACTCTCCCCCGGGCACGGAGCAGGATGTAATAGTCTCTGAATCAAAATTTTCCCGACTCGAGGAAAAAGGCACAAAACTCTTCGTCACGTCAAGGTCCGAGAAATCGACCCATTCCACGGAAGACATCCTGCAGGACTGAAGGGGCAACAACAACGCCGCCACTGTCAGAAACATAAGTATCCTTTTTACCATATGCATCAGAATTTGTAAGAAACACCGCATTTGACAAGTTCGCTTCCCAGCAGGAACAAAGTTCCCGTGTTCCTCAAGGCAAATATGCCGCCCAACTCGGCATATCCCCACCAATGACCGCCGCCGATCGTCACTCCTATGAGCCTCAGATCCGCCGCCACACCCACCTGGGTATGTTTCCCGAACCCGTCAAGCTCGGTGCCTCCGTTGAAATCAATGCCGACTGCAAGCGCTGAATAGAGTCCGACGTGTTCCCTCCTGAAATAATTGAAACGCGCCACGGGCATTATGCACAGGTTGGTAAAATTCTCCTTTGAGGTTCCAACCTGTTCGTTCTGTCCGTTATAGACATACGTTGTCCACCCCGTCATCTGGAAATCCAGGATACAACCCACACTCAACCACGGAAGGAAATGACAGGAATATTCCGCAGAGAAATGGGGCAGATACCAGTAATCCCTTTTTTCCGGGAACAATGACAGCGCATCGGAAGCGTACTGCTTGTGCAGCTGATTGTTCCACATAAGAGTCTCGAACATCATATCACCCACGCCGAAGCGCACCTCGTGCCGTTGCCGCAGACTGTCCCTATGGAAATCCGCAGCGTCAAGGCTCACACCGAACGCTGCCAGAACAATAACTGCCGCAAAAATATGTCTCATATATTTGCAAAGATAAACAACATTTTTATAACTTTGCACTAACAATATCGTTAAACAATATAGTTAACAGAATATGAAAAAGTGTATCGCATTTCTATTACTTTGTCTCCTCTCCATTCCGTCACTTTCTCAGGAAAGTTCGGAACCGATGACATTGCAGCAGTGCCTCGAATTCTCCATAGGGAACAACAGTGCCCTTCAGAAAGACCGTCTCGGTATGGAAGCGGCGCTCCAGTCCAGAAGGGAGATAACAGGGTCTCTCCTTCCGCAGGTCAATGCATCCAGCGGCTTCTCCTACAACATTCAGAAAACCACCATCGCAATGCCCAACTTCGTCAATTCGATGATGCCGGAACCGATGCGTGACCCGAATGCAGATAAATATATGACTGTCACTATGGGTATGGACCTGAGCGCGAATTGGGGCGTTTCCCTTACCCAGCAGCTGCTGAATTTTTCGCTTTTCAATGCAGTCGGAATAGCCAGGGCAGCGGAAGAGATGGCAAAACTGGGCATAGATGCTGACACGGACGACGTAATCGTCAAGACCACGACACTATTCTTCAATGCCCAGATACTCCAATATTCCATCGGGTTGTTCGACGAGAGCATGGCAGTGATGGACAGGCTGGGCGCGGTTATGGAAGCTAACAGGGACATTGGCCTGTTAAGGAATGTGGACGCAGACCGTATAGCTGTCACCAGGGCGAATCTGGAAACGGAAAAACTGTCCCTTGTCCAGGCCCTTGAAATCCAGAAAAACCTTCTCAAACTCGAAATGGGCTTTCCTATGAGAGAAAAGCTCGAACTAGTTACAGCAGACCTGGATGGCATCGAGGCACTCATATTCGATGAGTCGATGAACGACTACGTCATTGAGGAGCAAACCCCTTTCAGGATGCTCAAGACGCAGCAGACTATGCTTGACCTCCAGCGGAAGTCGGCCATATCCGAAACCCTTCCAATGCTGTCGCTGAGTGCCAACTACTCACAGAACTATATGGGTGACCACTTCTACGGTGAGACATTCCACCATTTCCCCGTATCTATGGTGTCGCTCAACCTGCGCTTTCCCATCTTCAACGGAATGTCCAAAAATGCAAAAATCAAGAAGGCTGAGATCGAGCTGAAGAAATCCCTCTCCGACGAACGTATGCTCATCCAGTCCCTTACCATGGGATACAACAATGCAAGGATGCAGATGGACCAGAACAAGAGGACCATCAATTCCCAGAAACGCAACAGAGACCTCGCCGGAAACGTCCTGAAAGTGACTGAAAGCAACTACACCGAAGGCATCGCCACTCTTTCCGACCTCCTCAACGCCTCATCTTCCAACATTCAGGCGCAGATGAACTACGTCAACGCGCTCAACAACTGCGTAAAGGCATATATTGACCTTATGAAGGCCAATGGAACAGTAAAAGAAATAATGAATTAAAATACGGAATATGAAAAAGACAATAGGAATCATCATCGCCGTACTGGCTGTGGCCGGAATGGTATTCCTGCTCATAGGGAACAGGAAAGAAATGCAGGAGCAGACATCGTCCGTCGTGGAAGCGGGCAAACGGGAAGTAGTGACGACATACACCGTGACCGCAGACGGTAGCCGGCGCAGTTTCACATCCAACGGTGTGGCACAGGCTGACAGGGAACTGAATTTCGTATCCGAAATCAGCGGGCGGGTTCAGGAAATATATGTTGACAGGGGCAGCCGCGTGAGGCAGGGAGCGCCCTTGCTTAAGATTGACTCGCAACTCCTGGAAGCCGACTACAAGGCGGCAAAAGCCGCGTACGATGCCCTGAAAAAAGACGAGGAACGATTCACCCGTTCTTTCGAAGCCGGAGGCATCACGAATCAGCAGCTTGACAACATACGCACCCAGCTGGTGGCGGCGGAAAGCCGCCTTACGGTAAGCAAGTGGAAATTGGACAATTCGGTCGTCAAAGCGCCCATTTCAGGTACAGTCAATGCCCGTTTCGTAGAGACCGGCTCGCTCATAGCTCCGAATGTCCCCCTGTTTGAAATAGTGGATGACAGCAGAATCAAGATAACCTGCAACGTGCCTGAATCGAAGGTACGTCTTATCTCCGTCGGTCAGAAGGTCACGGCAGGCGTCAATGAACTGTCCGGGAAGACTTTCAACGGAGCCATAAAGAGCATTGGCGTTAAGACTGACCGAGGCCTCAACTATCCTGTCGAGATTCTGCTCGACAAAGATCCGGACCTGCACGTGGGTATGTACCTCAAGGCCTGTTTCGAAGTTTCCGGCGAACAGCAGGGATTTCTCATTCCCCGCAAGGCCGTAGTAGGAAGCGTGCTGGCAGCCAACGTTTACGTAGTTGAAAACGGTATCGCCGAACGCAGGGAAGTACGCCTGGGAGATATGCTTGGCGACAGAATTGAAATTCTGGAAGGCCTCAACGAAGGGGACGAAATAATAGTCGCCGGTCTAATGAATATAGCGGAAGGCGCTCCCGTAACAGTTGTCAACGAATAAAAGCGGAAAATATGAAAATTTCAGATCTGTCAATCAGGAAACCGGTTTATGTAATCGTGCTGTTTCTGGTAATAGGCATTCTGGGGCTTCTGGGATACTCGTCAATGAAGGCGGAACTGATGCCCAAGTTCACTCCGCCCTCCCTCAACGTCCAGGTGATATACCCCGGAGCGTCCCCCGTAGAGGTTGAGAGTTCTCTGACCGTCAAACTCGAGGACGTGCTGTCTTCAATGGCCGGAGTGGAATCAATGCGTTCCTACTCCTTTGAGGGAATGTCAATGGTATTCGTGTCCTTCACCTACGGAACCGACATCGAAAAAGCCGTCACCGACGCCCAGAACAAGATTAATTCAAAGAAGGCCGAACTCCCGGCCGGAATCCTTTCACCAATAGTCAACGAAATAAGTGTCGATGCCAAGTCTATCATCACCCTGGCACTGAGTTCCAATCTCGATGCCGTGGATTTCAGCGACCTTGTCACAAGGGACATCATCCCCGAACTTCAGAGGATTCCCGGTATGGCCAAGGTTGAGAGTGTGGGAAGACATCCGAGGGAGATTCAGGTGAATATGGATATGTCCGTAATGCGCGAGCTCGGAATCTCCCCCGTCCAGGTAATGGGAGTACTCAAGGGAGCCAATCTGGATTTTCCCACCGGAAGCCTCAAGGACGGCAGGACCAACACCGCTATACGTCTTTCCGGAAAACTGAAAAGCGTGGATGAGATAAGGAATCTTGTGCTGATGACAATGCCCAACGGCACGCAGATACGGCTTTCCGACATTGCGGACGTGGTGGAAACCGCCGCAGACGTCAACTCGCTGGCAAGAGTCAATGGAAAGGAAGCCATACTCATCAACATCTTCAAGCAGGAGAACGCCAACGCCATCGACCTCAGCGACGCCGTGAAGGAATCCGTCCGCAGTCTGGAACTCAAACACTCAGACAAGGCCCTGGCCATAAACATCGTATCCGACACCTCAGACTTCACGAGAGAATCCATCAAATCGGTCCTTGAGGATTTGCTGCTCGCCATCCTGCTCGTCACGTTCGTTATTCTGATATTCCTGCACAACTGGAGGAACGCCCTTATTGTGATGCTGGTAGTGCCTCTTTCTCTGATAGGCACATTCATAGGAATGCGGTTATTTGGCTTCACCTTGAACCTTATGTCGCTTCTCGGACTGTCTGTCGTGATAGGCGTCCTTGTCGACGATGCCATCGTGGTAATTGAGAATGTATGCCGCCATATGGAAATGGGCAAGTCCCCGCTGCAGGCGACGAAAGACGCAATGCAGGAAATTGGTTACACCGTAATCACTGTCACAATCGTGCTCGTGATTGTTTTCCTTCCCATTGCGCTTACCAACAGCCTCGTCTCAGACATCCTCAGGCAGTTCTGCGGAGTCATCATCTTCGCCATTCTCTTCAGCCTGCTGTCCGCCCTCACCCTCGTGCCTCTGCTCACTTCAAGATTCGGCAAGATGGATGTTCTCGACACCGCTACATTCCGGGGCAGAGCGATGTCCTGGTTTGAGGGCCTCGTCAGCAGTTTCAGCAACCTGGTCTCTGATACTCTCAAAAAGGCGCTGAATCACAAACGATGGGTAGGCATTGCTGTCATAGCGCTTACCATTCTGGTCTGCGCCCTCTTCCCAATGGGCTTCATCGGATTCGAATTCATGCCCAAAGTAGACCAGAGCGAATTCTCCGTGATGCTTGAAATGCCCAAAGACATATCCATCGAGGAATCCTCCATACAGGTGGCCAAGGCTGAAGCCTGGCTGCTGAACCGCAAGGAAATCACCGAGGTGGTATCGATGGTAGGACTCACCAACAGCAGCACCGGGAGCAATCAGGGAACGCCATATCTTGCCGAGTTGAAATGCAAGATGATTCCTCCTTCTGAGCGCGACAAATCGGTCCACTTCTTCATCTCCGGGCTCCGCAGGGAACTTACCGACTATCTGGTGGATGCGAAAGTTCAGGTAATGGCGGCATCGCTCCACGGTTCCGGCAACAGCGCCGACATCGAGTATGTGCTGTCCGGCAGCAAGGCGGATTCCGTCGCGATGTTCGGCGAATACGCCCTCGCCGCGATGAAGAGCATCCCGGGAACTCTGCAGCAGCAACTCTCCACCGGAAGCGGAAGGCCTGAAATCGATGTCACCGTGGACAGGGAGAAGATGTCCGCCCTCGGTCTCTCGCTGGACAACGTGGGCCTTACCCTCCAAATGGCATTCCAGGGTAACACCACCATAAAGTTCGTCAGGGACGACAATGAATACAACATCAATCTGAGAGCCGACAACTTCTACCGCGACAACATTGATGACGTCAGCAACCTCACATTCATCAACCAACAGGGCAGCAGAATCACTCTCGACCAGTTCGCGGACGTACGCATAGGCACAGGTCCCAACAGACTGGAAAGGTACAACAGGAATCCATCCGTCACCATCAGCGCCAACGTGGTCGGCATCTCAGCCGGAGAGGCCTCCTCTCAGTTCCTTGACAAGGTAAGCGGGAAAGCCGGAATGATGGGAATAAGCGTGGCGACTGTCGGAAACATGAAGTCAATGATGGATTCCATGAGCGTTTTTGCCATAGCGATACTCCTCTCCATTGTTCTGATGTACCTCGCACTGGTTCTGCTTTACAACAACTGGGCGGATCCTCTGGTGGTGATGTTCTCCATCCCCTTCTCCATTCTCGGAGCAATTCTGGCCCTGGCCCTCTCCGCCACCTCCCTCAACATATATGCTATGCTGGGCCTCGTTATGCTCATAGGTCTCGTGGCCAAGAACGCCATTCTCCTCGTGGACTTCGCCAACGAAAGGAGGCAGGAAGGAATGGACATTGACAGCGCTCTGGTGGAGGCGGTGAAGCTGCGTACCAGGCCTATCCTGATGACTGCCCTTTCCACGATTATCGGTATGATTCCCGTCGCGGTCGCATCCGGCTCCAGCGCCGAACTCAGGAACGGCATCGGCTGGGTCATCATCGGAGGTATGGCCCTGTCCACATTGCTCACTTTGATTGTTGTCCCGGTGGTTTATAGGATTTTCCACAGAAAATGATATCTTTGCACTTATGACCAAAGAGGAAGAGATACTCAGGGCCGCGGAAGAGGAATTTTTCAGAAACGGTTATGACGCTACATCCACGGCATCCATTGCCGGTAAGGCGGGAGTCACCCACGCTATGGTGAATTACTATTTCAGGACCAAGGAGCGGCTTTTCATACAGATTCTCGACAATCACGTATATGAGCTGCTCCGGAGCCTCAAACCTCTTATGCAGGCTGACGGCAATGTGATAAGCGTGGCCGTCAAGGCTGCGGAGGTGATTTTCGACAGACTGAACAGCAACCGCAGATTCCCTTACCTCCTGAGCGACATCGCGAGGACCCATCCGGATTTCCTCCGCAAATACACGGATGCGTTCAACACCGTATGCAAGGACAGCATAGGTATGCATTCCGAGCGCCTGAAGAAATGTATCTCCGAAGGCAAGGCCAGGGAATGTACGATGAATGACATCTACAACAGTGTGGTCACTCTTGCCGTGATGCCTTTCTTTACCATCCCGGTGCTGGAAAACGTAGCGGGTATGAGCGTGGAACGGATTGACGCCTTCCTGCAATCACGCAAGGAGGAGATGATCAGAATACTTACAAGCCGCTATGAATAAATCCATCAAAACCGCCGTATCATTCATCGCAGCCGCCTTTATGGCGCTGTCGGCACAGTCCCACGAAATGAATGTCAGGGTAATCCAGCCTCCCTATGCGCCCGGCCCGTCCGGCACGCCTGCAAGTTTCGACTGGCTGATTGACCAGCTGGGCCGGTGCGGACCGGCGCTCGACCTTATAGTATTGCCCGAGTTCAGCGATGTGCCGGGACGTTACAAAGAGCGTGAGGACTATATGGAATGCGTGAACGCCAACAATGCAAGACTGCTTGAGGCCTGCGCGGCCACGGCCGTCAGATGCGGAGCCACGCTCTTCGTCAACGCCATCGACTTTGTGGATGAAGGCATACGCAACACCACGTTCGCGTTCGACAGGAACGGGAAATGCGTAGGGAAATATTATAAGCGCCACGTCACCGCCGGGGAACGGGATCATCTCGGATTCGACGTCTCATACACAAGGGAATGGACGGAGCCCTACATTCTTGAAATTGACGGCATCAGGTACGCTTTCCTGACCTGCTACGATTTCTATTATTATGAAATGCTCGGCCCCATAGGCCTGCAGAAACCAGACATCGTGATAGGCTGCTCCCTTCAGAGAAGCGACAAACACGAAGCGCTCGAATTCATAAATCAATTCTGCGCCTACAATACGGGAGCGTACCTGGTACGGTCTTCCGTAAGTATGGGAAAGGAAGCTACGGTCGGTGGATCATCTATGGTCGTAGCCCCGACAGGAGAGATTCTCGGCAATATGAAAAGTCGTACAGGTTCGCTGGACGTTACGATAGACCCTGCCGTCAAATATCTCAAACCGGCCGGATTCGGCAATCCTCCGGCAACTCACCCGGAATATATGGAAATAGGGCGCAGGCCCTGGCTGTACCGGCCCGGAGGCAGCGCAATAGTCCTGCCGCTGGCGGAAGCTCCCACGACACGCATCTGCGCTTCGGGAGGAATGAAAAGACTCATCAGGCGCAGCCCTTTGGCAGCCATCGGGGCCGCAATTGCACTGGATGCCGATGAAATAGGTCTGGAGCTCCGCGTATCGCCTGAGGGCACAATACTCCATGGCAACTGTACTCTGGAGAGCATCCTCCGCAAGTTCTCCTGCCATACCATAATGAGCCTTCGCCTCTGCGGAAACGGCTGGGACGAAAAGTCACTAACCTGTCTGGCTCGGCTTATCTTCGCATTCGATGCCGGGAATCACGTATATGTGAGTTCTCCGGACCGGACTGTCCTTTCTATCTTCAACGGAATCTCCCCCTCGGTACAGCGCTGTCTGGAGGGCTCGGTTCAGGATACCGCCGATGCCGGATGCCAGATGGTACTCCCGGAGGAAATCAGCCCGGAGCTCATCGCAAAAGCCCACGATGCCGGGCTCCGCTGCATCGCCCGCGGCAGACGGCGTTCTGCGGACAAACTGTTCGCATTGGGTACAGATACCGTCATAATCAGTGATTTCAAATGAAAAAGTTCAAGGGAGAATTGTTTCTGAAGGTCGTTCTGGCCATTGCGTGCGGCGCATTGCTCGGCAGCGTTGCGCCCGAATGGCTTGTCCGCATCCTCAAGACATTCAACGTACTGTTCGCCCAACTGCTCAAATTCATCATCCCGCTGCTCATTCTGGGGCTCGTGACCCCGGCCATAGCCAACGTCGGACGCGGAGCGGGCAGGATGCTTCTTACGGTTCTGCTCATCGCATACTCTTCCACCATCTGCGCCGGCTTCTTCACACACGTTTCGGTATCCGGCCTGTTCCCCCACTGTCTCACTCCGGGAGAACTGTCAACGGACATAATGGGCGCAAAGGAATTTTCACCGTATTTTGACATAAAGATACCTCCCGTCTGCGACATACTCACCGCCCTTGTGTTGTCTTTTATGACAGGTGTGGGCATAATCTTCACGGCTTCATCCGCGCTCAAGAAGGCTTTCGACGAATTCGGGTCCATAGTAAAGCTAACCATCGGGAAAGTCATCATCCCCCTGCTTCCCTGGTATATCTTTTCGATGATATGCGAAATGGCGGCAAAGGGTGTGCTCGGAGCTCTCCTGGGTGCCGGATTCAAGGTTATCATCACGGGGATGACGCTTTCTATCATTTACCTGACAATACAATACTGCATAGCGGGCGCGGTAGTCGGCAAGAATCCGTTCAAATGCCTGTGGAATATGCTGCCCGCCTACCTGACGGCGTTCTCTGTCTGTTCGAGTTCCGCGGTTATACCCGTGACTTCGGAATGCACCCGCAGGAACGGCGTAAGCGAAGACATAGTAAACTTCACGATACCCCTCTGTTCCACGGTCCATATGTGCGGCTCCACCATCAAACTCGCGGCCAGCGCGATTGCCGTGGCATATTTGAGCGGAATTGACCTGCCTTTCGGGGTTTTCGCCAGTTTCGTGATGTTGCAGGGAATAGCCGCCGTAGCCGCTCCCGGTGTGATGGGCGGAGTGCTTATGGCCTCCATAGGACTTTTGGAATCCGTTATGGGTTTCGGGCCGGAGCAGACGGCTCTGGTGATGGCCCTCTACCTGGCCTTTGACGGCTACGGGCCCGCCTGCAACGTCACGGGAGACGGAGCCATTGCCCTCGTCATAGAAAAATTTTTCGGAACACGACAAACGAACCAATAATATAATCATATGAAAATGACATTAAAACTATTTCTCGCATCAGCGGCGCTCACAGCCGGATTCATCGCATCGGCACAACCGTCCGAATGGAACGTGCAGTACATCAAGCAGAAGAATTACGGTCCCCCCTGCGCATTCAATCCTCAAAAGATAGACATTCCGGACATAGACGGCTATACCACACTCAAGGTGGATCTTCATATGCACACCATCAACAGCGACGGAGAGGTTTCTCCCCGTATGAGGGTAATGGAAGCCTACGCCGAGGGACTTGACGCAATCGCCATCACCGACCACCAGCCCGCTTTCGGCAGACCCGACGACTGGGACTACGACCAGTCCTACCGCCAGGCCCTGAAAGAGGCCCGGACACGCGACATCCTGCTTATCAAGGGAATGGAGATCTCCCACAACCAGAGCGACATTGGACATATGAACGTTCTTTTTGTCAAGGACTGCAATGACTACAAGATACCTCAGGACTTCGGTCAGAAAGAGACTCACGATGCACTCGTGCAGGCTCAGAAGGAAGGCGCCTGGGTTACGGGCAACCACCCCGGATGGCCCGACCAGAACAGCGAGTTGGGACAGTTCTGGATAGAAGAGATTGAGGCCGGACGTATCCAGGGTATGGAAGTTTTCAACTCATATGAGTTCTACCCGCTTGCAATCGACCATATACGCAAATACAATCTCGCATTCATCGGAGCTTCCGACGAACACCGTCCTATGAACTTCGATTACGACCTGAAAAAAATTATGCGCCCTATGACATTCGTCTTCGCGGAAGAGCGCAGTGTAGAGGCCATACACGATGCCCTGAAGGCACGCCGCAGCGTAGCCTACGCGAACAATATCCTTGCAGGAGAAGCAAAATGGCTGCTCAAGCTGTTCAGGGGATCGCTTAAGATAGAAAAAGTTGAAGACCGTGGAGCAAACCTCCGCGTCCGCATCTTCAATCAGTCCGACATCGACTATTTCCTGGACTGCGGCCTTCCTTCCAAGGAAATCCGCATCCCCGCCCACCATTATTTCGATGAGGAGCGTCCCAAAATCGATATGAGCATCCAGTACAATGTGACCAATATGTTCATCAGCTCCACGGAATGCCTCACCGTCCCTATGTCCCTGCTTTTCACAAAACAGAGCGATATAGATATGCCCGTTCTGGACGACAGGAACATCGCCTGCGAAGACGGGAAGGTGATTCTCCCTCTCATCTGCGAGGCCGGTGCAACCTATTATACCACTGACGGAAGCCAGCCCTCCCCCACCAACGGCACCCTCTATTCCGCTCCCGTGAAACTCGGCAGTTCCTGCACCCTCAAGGCGCGCACCTTCAACGGAGACAAGAGCAGCTTCACTTTCGAATATTCTCTCCTGTACCTTAAGGCAAGCGGCACAAAGTCAAAGAAGAACGGACTGAACTATAAGTTCTACTCGGATCCCGCTGTCAAAAGCATCACCGGCGTGGATGACCTCACTCCCGAGCGTCTTAAAACGACGGGAATCACGTCCATACCTTCCCTGCAGAAGCACGCGGAGAAAGACTGGTTCGGCTATGTGTTCGAAGGATGGATCAAGGCGCCCGAATCCGGCGTATATACCTTCAGGATGGACACCGACGACGGTTCCCAACTGTACATCGACGATTATCTGGTCATCGACAACAACTACAACAGGGGCAACATAGTGACCACGGGATTCGCATACCTCGAAAAGGGTCTGCACAAATTCCGTATGCCATACTTCGAAGGGCACAATGACGAAAAGATTGATCTCGGGTGGCGTACACCCGGAACAAACTCATTCGTCACCATCCCCGCAGAAGTATTCTACCCGGCCAACTAAAGCGTTCTCTTGATTTCCACGATATGGAAGGCCTCAATAAAGTCGCCTTCCTTTATATCGTTGTATCCAGATATGCTCATACCGCATTCCTTGCCGGCACCAACCTCCTTGACCTGGTCCTTCACAATCTGAAGCGAACCCAGTTCTCCGGAATATATGACGATGCCGTCACGGATAAGGCGGACCTTGCTCTTGGAAAGCATCTTGCCGTCACGGACAATGCATCCGGCTATGGTGCCCACCTTGCTGATATGGAAAATCTGCTTGACTTCGGCGGTGGCGATGACCTCCTCTTTCTTCTCGGGTTCGAGCATTCCTTCTATACCGTCCTTGACCTCGTTGATACAGTCATAAATGACGGAATAGAGACGAATCTCGATGCCCTCCTTCTCCGCGGCCTTGCGGGCTTCGATGGAAGGACGGACCTGGAAACCGACGATGACGGCATCGGATGCTTCGGCAAGCAGCACGTCGGATTCAGAAATGGCACCTACGGCCTTGTGAATCACGTTGACGCGGACTTCCTCAGTGGAAAGCTTTATCAGGGAGTCCGACAGAGCCTCCACAGAACCGTCCACGTCTCCCTTGACGATGATGTTGAGTTCCTTGAAATTGCCGATGGCGATGCGGCGACCAATCTCCTCGAGAGTCATATGCTTCTGGGTCTTTATGCCCTGGATACGTATCAGCTGCTCGCGTTTGCCGGCAATGCTCTTTGCCTCCTTTTCATCCGACATCACATTGAACTTCTCACCTGCGGCGGGAGCTCCGTTCAGACCGAGGATGGATACCGGAGTGGCCGGTCCCGCCTCCTGTATCTTCTGACCGCGCTCGTTGAACATCGACTTCACGCGCCCGAAGAAGCTTCCGCAAAGGACACAGTCCCCCACGTGAAGCGTTCCTTCCTGGACAAGCATATTGGCGATGTACCCGCGTCCCTTGTCCAGAGACGACTCAATGACGGCTCCGACGGCAAGTTTGTCGGGATTGGCCTTCAGTTCGAGAAGGTCCGTTTCAAGAAGAACCTTCTCCAGCAATTCAGGAACACCCAGTCCCTGCTTGGCTGAGATCTCCTGGCACTGATATTTTCCGCCCCAGTCCTCCACGAGGATATTCATTTCCGAGAGTTGGCGACGGATAGTGTCCGGGTTTGCTCCGGGCTTGTCTATCTTATTGATTGCAAATACCATAGGTACGCCTGCCGCCTGCGCGTGGTTGATAGCCTCAACAGTCTGGGGCATCACGGCGTCATCTGCGGCAACGATGATTATGGCAAGGTCGGTAAGTTGGGCTCCACGGGCACGCATTGCAGTGAATGCCTCGTGTCCGGGAGTATCGAGGAAGGTTATGCGCCGTCCGTCGGAGAGTTTAACGCTGTAAGCGCCTATGTGCTGGGTGATTCCTCCGGCCTCACCGGCAATCACGTTAGTCTTGCGGATATTGTCGAGAAGCGAAGTCTTGCCGTGGTCAACGTGCCCCATTACGGTGATGATAGGCGGCCTGGGCTTCAGATCTTCGGGTCTGTCGGGCTGTTCATTGGCGTTGATTTCCTCTGAAATCCCGGCGGTCACGAACTCAACCTTGTAGCCGAACTCCTCCGCCACAAGCACAAGGGTTTCGGCATCGAGACGCTGATTGATGGACACCATCAGGCCAAGGCTCATACAGGCTCCTATGACCTTCACGACAGGAGTATTGTTCATCAGGGTGGCAAGATCGTTGACCGTCACGAACTCGGTCACTTTCAAGACCTTGTTCTCGGCAGCGAGCTGCTGCATCTCCTCCTGCGTGCGCTGGGCCGCCAGTTCTCTCTTCTCCTTGCGGTATTTGGCTCCAAAGTTGTTCTTCCTGCCTTCATTCATCTTGGCGTAAGTCTCCTTGACCTGCTTCTGAATCTCTTTCTGCATCTCTTCGACTTCCGCCTCAGTCATTGCCGGCTTGAACTTTTCGCCCTTATCGCGTCTGCGTTTTCCCTGTGACTGCTGCAATTGCTGCTGGCGCGCGGCTTCCTTCTTTCCGGCATTGCGGTCTATGTTGGCACCGGCCTTGGCCACGTCCACCTTCTGGCTTCCCTTGCTGATACGCTCACGCTTGACAGGCTTGCGCTCGAACTGGCTGAGGTCGACCTTCCCGACCACTTTGAAAGGTGATGCTGAAGGCTTCTCCTCGGCAACGGGTTTTTCTTCCGTAACGGGCTCCTTCTTCACGACAGATTCTTCAACAGGCGCTTCGACAGGTTCCTCGACAGGTTCTTCGATGACTTCCGCCGCCTGCTCCACAACCGGCTCCGACTCAACGACCGGTTCCGGCTCTTCCACCTGTTCCATTACAGGTTCCGCCGCCTGCTCCACAACCGGCTCCGGCTTGACGGCAGGCTCCGGCTGGGCGACAAGACGGATCGTAGCCATGTCGTTCTGTGGGCC
>JAZUHY010000095.1:0-38035 GCA_045641985.1 Candidatus Cryptobacteroides sp. | reverse complement strand
AGTTTCCGGGAAGGAGTTCGGATAGGTCTCCGTTCCCGAGTTCATATTCCGGGAGCCGCTTGAGGACATCCTCCATCCAGGTTCTCGGATCGATGCCGACGGCCTTGCAGGAACTGATGAGCGAGTATGCGATTGCAGCGCCGCAAGCTGCATCATCGTTCCCACAGAACATATAGTTCTTGCGCCCTTATGTTGGCAATGCAGTTATGTTGGCATCGTAAAGGGAACTTCTCATATTCAACAAGATGTACAGTACAATGCCAACATAACGTATAGTTGTCTATAGAGATTTCAAGAAGCCGATTAACGTTTTATCTTTTGGATTATACTTTGGGGCACCCTTCACTAGCACCTCACAAGTCTTTAAAGCCTTGGCCTTCATTCTGATGTTTACCTCCGCATATATGTTGGTAGTGTTAACTGATACATGCCCCAGCCACGAACGGATGGTATTGATATCAACTCCCGCCTCAAGCAGATGGGATGCGGTCGAATGACGTATCGTATGAGGACTGATATTCTTTTCGCCGATTGACGGCATGACTTCCGCAGCCTTGGCTGCATATCTTGATACCAGTTCATATATTCCGAACCTGGTGATAGGGTTGCCATATCGGTTTAGAAAGACCGGTTCCTCGGAACTTCTTTTCATATATGGCTGCAATAGTTTCACCGTACTATCCCATAATGGACATACTCTTGTTTTATTTCCCTTACCTCGGATTGCTACCAAAGATGGCTGAACACCGTTACCGATAGCGATGTCTTGTATCCGAAGATTCACCGCCTCTGTCGCTCTTGCACCGCTATTGTACAAGAACATCAATAGAGCATAGTCTCGAGCTCCTTGGGATGTCATTTTGTCCGGCATGGAAAGCAGTGTTTTTATTTCATCCTTTTCCAGATACACGATTTTGGGGATAGCTTTTCCATCCTGTTCTTTAAGACTGGACCTCTTGATGGGGATATTCTTCAGTTTAGTATACCAATACAAGTATTGGGGTTCCGATGTCGAGATGTAACTTGCAAAGCTGTGTATGGCGGAAAGCCGGAGATTCCTCGTCTGAATAGAGCAGTTCTTGGCCTGCTCAATGTGATGCAGAAAGCCTACGACGAGATCGGGAGTAAGTTCTTCAATACGCAGCATATCAGGAGAGAGTCCCCTATCTATGACATATTCAAGTAGTTGACGCAACGCATCCCTATAACTTGCAATCGTATTTCTGGACAGATTCCTCACTATAGGCAGATATTCTGTAAGATACTTTCGAAGCCAGTATCCTATAAGTTCTTTATCGGACTGTTTCATAGCATCACATATGATTGGAAGCGTTTACCTGCTTCATTCAGTAGCTGATTTGTGAAGGAGATATACACAGCCGTACTATCAAGATTGCTGTGTCCCAAGTATGTAGACAATACCGGCAAAAGTGCTTGCACATCCTTCCCGTCTCTATACCATTGGGCGACACGGTTGGTTGCAAAGGTGTGCCGAAGATCTTGAAGCCGAACGTCTGAGAAAGCAGTATCCGCGCGATGGATGCCAGCTTTTTCCCTGATGAAGCTGAAAGCCTGCTGGAACGAAGATAGCCGAACAGGATTTCCTCTTTTATCAATAAAGAGGTGGTTATCGGCGACACATCTGCGCAGTGTTATTTCGGAACGCCATAGCAAGTAGTCTTCAAGCATTCGGGATACCTCTTCACCAAAAGGAACTATACGGCTTTTGTAGAACTTTGTTTCCCGAATGAATGCAATGCCATCTTGAAGACGGATGTCATCTACAACGAGATGAGTGGTTTCACTGGGACGTAGCCCAAGGCAATATGTCAGTTTGAGCATCGTCTGGATGACCCCAGGGTATTCAATATTGAATCGCTTCCTGTAAGTCAAGGCGGTTTCAAAGATTCGTTTCAGCTCCTCGTTGGAGTAGATGTAGGGTACAAAGCCCTCATTTTTCGCTGGCTTATCCTTTGGCAAAGGATTGGCCTTCATATATTTTCTGGCTATCGCCCACATGAAGAACCCATTCAAGATTGCATATATGCTGAACCAGTATGCGGTGGCAACGCCTTCTCTGATACCATGTGCATTCAGGTAGTAGAGACAATGCTGCTCCGATATGTTTGAGATGTCCTTATCTGGCCCTATATAATTGCAGAAGTTATTCATAATGAACTTGAGTGTTCGCGCCCTCTCTCCAAGGCTCATTCTGTACGATATGTACATAATGGTTGCTTCTTCTATTTTCATAGTATGCCCTCCCATTCCATTTCGGCGACCTCTCGCAAATGCAACAAGTCTATCTTCGCGTATATTCGGGTGGTATCAAGCATACGATGGCCCAACAGGTCGGAAGTATCTTTCAACGTCCCGCCGTTGTTCACCAGGTGGCTGGCACAGGCATGACGCAGAGAGTGTCCGCCAATATGACGAACATGTATGTCAAGTCCCTTATAAGCTCCGGCAACCAGATTGTAAACAATGCCTCTCGTGATTTTCTCATATGGCATACACAACGCAAGAAAGAGATGATCTCGTCCCATCGTATTGTTTCGTCCATTCAGAAGATAGTCTGAGATGAGTCCGGCAACCGTTTTGTCTAGAGGGAAAGCCTGTATACCGCCTCTTTTTGCTCGCCGGAGGTAGATGCGCTCTTTATTCCAGTCGATATCGTGCAGGCGAAGGTCTGCCACTTCTGAGGATCTCATTCCATATACAGTCATCAGCGCCATAATGGCCGTATTCCTCCTTCCTCGTGCGTCAGAGATTCCGTAATACCCGACAAGTCGCTCCACCTCGTCCCAAGAGGGTGCAGATGGTAAGGTTTCCATAGAGAACTGACGAGGCGCCTTAATGGCATCAGGAACAAGCGAGCACAGGTCACTTGCAACGGCATATCTTAAAAAGTCTCTCAAGGTTGCAACGATAGTCGCCATTGACCGTCGGCAGCATCCGCTGTTATGGCGATAACTCAGATACTCATCAATCTGTTCCAACGACAAAGATGTCAAACCGCTCTTGCGCTGGATGAAAGACATGAAGCACTTCAGTTCTCTCTCCCTGCCTGTCAATGTGGCATCTGCCAGTCCCTTGCTATCCCGAGCCCATTGAACATAATCGAACACCACCTTGTATTCCAAAGGATCTGATTTCTGCCCTCGATGCAGGATGCCTGCATATGAAAGCCAACCATATGCAACGGCCCTGAATGTTTTTATCCATTTTTGAGAAGGTGTACGTCCCTGCAAACAGTCTTCTGACTCTCTATCTGTTATTACCTTTTCAAGGTCCGACTCGTACACGTGATCCCGTCCTGTCAAAGACAGCCGGTCAATAATGGCAAGTTGCATCCAAGCATACTCATGTAGGCGGTTGAAAGACATACCATGTGCTTCAAGGTACTTTAGGTAAGAGTGTCTTTCTTCGTAAAAAGGGTACGTCAGATAACGCATCCTGTAATGGCAGATTGAGCTAAAGCGATTGAACAAGATGCCTGAGTCGTTGTACCTCGGATCAAGACGTCCCATGTCATTCAGCCACTGTGTGACGGTGCTCACCAAAAATGTGGATTTCGAACCGTCGTAGTTGTGTTGCATGACCAATATTTCCGACAGACTTACTGTGGTCCCTTCATTGACCAATGGCAAATGAAGTGTGGCATACAATAACTGGTCTGCAGTCATCTGAAGTGAGCGGATGCCGTTTCCCTCAGACAGTTTCTTGGCGAGGAACAACTCTCGTTCCTGTAAAAGTGAGGCGTTTATGTGCGCCTCTACTTTTCTTTTGATTTGGAATAGTGTTTCTATCATATATTGCTTCGGCCCATTTGAGAGCCTATGGCAATATACGATACATTATGTTGTGGATAAGGAGGCTAACAAACTAAAGTACAGTACAATATACTACGATGCCAACATAACTGCATTGCCAACATAAGGGCGCAAGAACTATATGTTCTGTGGGAACGATGATGCAGCTTGCCGCGCTGCAATCGCATACTCGCTCATCAGTTCCTGCAAGGCTGCCGGTGTGGATCCGAGAATCTGGATGGAGGATGTTCTCAAGCGGCTTCCGGAATACGAACTCGGAAAGGGAGACCTTGCTGAACTTCTCCCCGGGAACTGGCAACAGAATACCGGCACTGTCCGGTAGTATCCGATACTACCAAGCAATAGCCGCCACTGCCGGGGTAATACCCAGCAGCGGCGGCTACACTTGTCTCAATCCGTCAAGACGTACTTCATCGGAGGCTTACGTATTACAGCGCATTACATTTAGTAGCGCGTCTGACTTAATGGTACATACGATTGAAGTTGAGGTCTACAATTCCTTCTCCCTGTCAAGGAATCTGTATCCCGCCGCCTCGGCTATGTGACGGGGCAGGATGTCTTTTTCTCCGGCAAGGTCTGCAATGGTCCTCGCTACCTTTATAATCCTGAAATAAGCTCTGAGCGACAGGCCCATCCTGTCCATAAGTCTGGTCAGCATCTCCTTGCAGGCCACGCTCAAGGGGCAGTATCTCTCTATCTCCCTATTGCTCATCTCCGCATTGGTCATTATCAGATTGCCTGATTCCCTCTCCGCGGAAAAGCGCTCCCTTTGAACGGCTCTGGCCTTGAGAACCCGGGCGGCGACGGTCGCGCTGGACTCCATTCCGGCCGGAGCGGACAATCTTTCGGATGTAATTCTCCTCAGAAAAAGATGTACGTCCACCCTGTCGAGGATGGGCCCGGATATTCTGGAAAGATATGACATTCTCTGGTAAGGCGTGCATACGCAGCGGTCACCGTCTCCCCAATATCCGCAGGGGCAGGGATTGCCCGACGCAACCAGCATAAAGGATGCGGGGTACTCGACCTTTGACTTCAACCGTGATATCACGACCTTCCTGTCCTCAAGCGGGGCGCGCAATGCCTCCGCCACGGACTTCGGCATTTGAGGAAATTCGTCACAGAAAAGTATTCCGTTATGGGCAAGCGTAACCTCCCCGGGCGTAATATTCTCTCCGCTGCCACCGCCTATGACAGCCGGCAGGGACGAGCTGCAGTGGGGAGCGCGGAACGGTCTCTGACGCATCAGCCCGAGTTTTGCGTCCCTCCGTCCCACAATCGAGTATATCTTGCTTGTCATCAGCGCCTCCTCTCTGGAAAGCGGCGGCATTATGCCAACCATTGCCCTCGCCAGGGAGCTCTTTCCGGAGCCCGGGCTTCCGAGCATTATCACATTATGGTTCCCGGCAGCGGCTATCTCCACCCCTCTCTTCGCTTCCTCCTGACCGATGATTTCCGAAAAATCGGGTATCCCCGCCGAAGTGGCGGGCCCGCCGGAGCGGTTATTCAGAAGATCTCTGTATGTCCGGGAATTGCATATCAGCAGATCCGACACGTCCGTGCGCCCTTCCAGGATTCTTACCACCTCATCCAGAGTCTTCACCCCGAAAACTTTCAATCCCTCAAATTCCGTGGCTTCCAATGCCGATTCCTCCGGCAGAATTATGCCCGACAACCCCTCTTTCTCCGCAAGCTCGGCGTAAGGCAGAGCCCCCGGTATGGGGCGCAAAGTCCCGTTAAGCCCCAATTCTCCCATTATCAGATATTTGTGAATGTCTGTCAGAGCCTTCTGTTCCGATGCGGCGATTATCCCCAAGGCAATCGGCAGGTCATAGCCGCTGCCGTTTTTCTGAAGGTCGGCCGGAGCAAGATTTATCACAATCCTTTTGCCGGGCACGCGATAGCCCAGCGATTCCAGGGCGGTGGTCGTCCTGAGCAGACTCTCCTTTACGGCAATGTCCGCCAGTCCGACGAGATGGATACCGATACCGGAGCTTATGTTAACCTCCACAACAACCCTGACAGCATCAACTCCGATGCATTTGGCACTGAAAATTCTTATCAACATAACGTTTATCTTTATTATCTTTGTCCCGTATGGAACACTCTATCGAAATCAAAAGTCTGCACGGCATAGACGCGGCGGCCGAAGAATTCCTCAAGCTTATCGGCAATCACAGAATCATAGCATTCTACGGTCAGATGGGAGCCGGGAAGACCACTTTCACCACCGCCTTGTGCCGGGTCCTGGGAGTCCGGGAAGATGCCGTCAGTTCCCCTACTTTCGCCATAGTCAACGAATACAGGAGCGCATCGGGGGAACCTGTCTTCCATTTCGATTTCTACCGCATCACCAAGGACGCCGAAGCACTCGACATAGGTTTCTACGACTACATTGACAGCGGCGGGCTGTGCTTTATGGAATGGCCGGAGAACATCGAAGGCCTTCTGCCTGAAGAAACCCTCAAAGTCCGAATCAGCGTATCTCCAGAGGGAGTCAGGACTGTCAGCTGGAAGGAATGACGGCCATTTCCACCCCTGTAAGATATCCGTTCATCTCTATTTCCCGCATTTCCCCGTTCTTCATCAGAATGGGGCAGCATCCATTCTTGGGTGTCAGTGCCTTATACCAGTCACCTGCGAAGGAACAGAGGCAGCCCTTTGAGAAGCAGAAGTACCCGGCATATTCCATCGGCTCCAACCAGACTCCGGATCCATCGCAGAACGCCCTGGCGTCTCCGTTCCTCTCTTCCTTAATCACGCCGTCGGCAGCGTTCATTATTACAGATCTGACCCGGATTCCGCTCGAATCACTCACATTGCCCGCAATGTAAATATCCCGGTCGGAACACAGAAGCCTGCACGAATCCCAGAAACCACCGCCCCCAAGCATTGTGCTGCATCCCCTTGTCACAAGGTACGCGTGACCCGCAGGGCTGATTCCAACGGCAACGATATCTCCTCCGTGCATTCTGACATCCTGCAGATCCAAATTGCCTTCCACATTCACCAGAGACCTCTGTCCTTCCTTATAGACACAGGCGCTGCTCCCCCATCGGTATTCCTTATAAGAGAAGCATATCTTTCCCGCATCCTCATACAGCGCTCCCGTTTCCGGATATGTCGAATCCTGGAAGGAGCCGAAAATGAAACCGCCCGGACTGTCGAATATGATTTCACCGTTCTTTCTGCAGGTGAAACCGAATCCGGAGCGCCGGCTGGCCAGAGTATATATGTCACTCCCGCGCTCCAGCAGTCCGTAGAGATATTCTCTCCCATCATAGTCCAGAAGTTGTTCTCCGTCCCTCTTGATAAAGGTATGGTCGCTGGTGGAGAACTCCGTGTACAGATGCCCTCCTATCAGATGATGAGAGTCCGGATCTGTACTCACGTGTTCGTTGTATCCGGTAGGGATTGACAATGCCTGCTTCATATCCCTGTATAGTACAACTTTTCCCTGGGCCAGACCTATGGCGGTATCAATCTGCCAGTCATAGCCCGGAGGTATCTGCACACCGCATAACAGCAGGACAGTGTCAAGTTTCATAACTTCACCGGGGTTCTCCGGATCCGCAGGGCCGTCAGGGGCACTGATGCGACCGGACTCCATAGTCCGGGACCTCGGCCATCCGAAGCCGTCATTCCAGAACATATCCACACAGGACATGAACAGCGGGAAACACACAAATACAAATAAAATCCTTTTCATAGTTTTTGAATTCCGGTGCAAGAAAAACAAAAAAAACCGGAATGAGACATTCACTCCGGTGGTATAATTTTATTTGTATGTTTTGATTGTTTATTTTTTTCTTAAGTCTAACCTCAAACCTGCGTTGAGATTGAACATAAGGGGTCTTTCAGTCCTGATACTGCGGGGCTGGCCACCATAGAAATAATATATGACTCCGGGGTCAAGATAGAGACCGATATGGTCCGACAGCCGGAACTGAACTCCGATGCCGAGCCCTGCAGAGAACTGGAGGCCCTGCACTTTCTGCCTGACAGCAAAATCTTCCGGGGCGGCCGCGGCAGAATGAAACGCATACTTGTTGGACACGCAGTATTCCACCTCCCCGCCGCCGTACACATACAAGTCTATGGCTTTCGCATCGATTATGTCGCAGTATAGTCTGACCGGAATTCCGATGTAGTGCATCGTGTTGCGGAACTCTCCGTGGATTGATGCGGACGATGCCGCCGCAGTGTATGAGCCGGAAAAAGTTCTGGTAAGAAGAGAATAGTCAACGCCCGAACCTATAGAGAACCTCGGTGCGAGGTAGCAACGGAATCCCACCCCCACAGTGAAGGGGACTCCGAAATCGGAAGCTCCGGTTTCCTTGATTATGTCCGAATCGGGAATGGCTTCAACTCCACCTCTCATACTTGAGCGGAAAGACTTTGATGGCGTATTCCCGGAAAGAGCGCCGCCGATTATGATATCCGTTCTTCTTCCGGATCTGACGAAGTCATCCTCTTTTTCCATCCTGTCCAGAACGGCACCGTCAGTCACGAAAGATTCTTCCTCACATTCCGCCGGAGCGGGTTTCCCTGCAGGAATGGCCGGCTCCGTTCTGTCCGCCGCTTCATCCACCCGTTCCCGAGTTTCCCCAACGGCCGGAATATTGCCGGCATCCGCAAACAACACGTAATTTTCTTTCTTGACGGGAACAACCCTTACAGGCCACGCAACTTCCGCCGACTGTTCCACCCGGACCGGATCTGTCGCGGGAAGGTCAATGAATGTTTCCGCCAGCACAGGGCCGTCTGTCACTTCAACGGTCCCACGGCCGCCTCCGACGATGAACACTCCGGCCACCACGACCGCCGCCAACGCGGCAACGGCGCCGACCCATTCCCACACAGCCTCGGGCGTTTTCCTTCCCTCTATGGCATCGAGGCGGGATGACACGGAAGACCAGATGCGACGAGGCGCCTTCACCTCCGCATTCTGAAGCATTTCTCTTATTTCCCTGTCATCCAACATCTCAATACAATTCCTTAATCCTGTTCTGCAGCATAATTCTGGCTCTTTGCAACTGCGATCTGGAGGTATTTTCGGAAATCCCGAGCTCCCGAGCTATCTCCTTGTGCGAATACCCTTCCACGATGTACATATTGAACACTGTCCTGTACCCGGCGGGCAGTTCCGACACAACACGCATCAGTTCCTTGTACCCTATGTCCTGGACGGAACCGGGACTTTCATCAGAAATGTCCCACGCGGTGTCGATACCCTCACTCATCTTGAGCGCATCATTCTTCCTCAAAGCCATCAATGCCGTATTTACAAAGATCTTGCGCGCCCAGCCTTCGAACGAACCTTCCCCGGAATAAGTGTCGAGCTTTGTGAAAAGTGTCACAAACCCGTCCTGAAGGACGTCTTCCGCCGTTTCCCTGTCTCCCATATAACGCAGGCAAACGGCCAGCATCTTTCCGGACAGGACGTCATAAATACGCTTCTGGGCGCTGCGATTTCCCTTGATGGACTGCTCCACCAGGAATTTCGCTTCTGTATCAAGATGCTTTTTGTTCCCCAAAAGTTGCATCCCGTCAGTTTTATTGTGCTAAAATAACCAAAATTTCATTCAAAATTATATTATTTTTGTACTATGAAGAAGATTGTGTCCGGCTTTTGTTTTATGCTTGCCTGCTTTTTGTCCCCAGGGCAGACGGCCAGGGAGAAGATTGCCGTCGAGAACGCCCTGCTCGATGAGGTGCGGCTTATGGAAACGGGAAAGGCAGACAAGGCTATGGGAGACAGGCTCCGCAAAATGGCGGAAAGGGACTCCACAAACGATGCCGTCTTCTTTTATCTCGGCAAGTTCGAGTATGCATCAGGCAATGCAGACCCTGCCGTCAGGGCTTTCGAGAATGCCTGCCGTCTGGATCCGGAGAACGACGACTATGCCGAGACTCTGGCAAAGGTCTATGCCCGCAACGGCAAGGTCCGCGAATCCACAGACATCTATCTGTCTCTCCTGAAGAAAAATCCGGCCAAATACCGCAATGCCTATACTCTGACGATTCTTGCAGACCAGAACCTTCTCGCGTACAGGGATACCCTGGCCCTGGATAATTATGAAGCCGCTCTCCTTTACGAACCGGGCTACACTCCCGCAATCCTCGGGAAGTCCGAGGTTTACAGAATGAGAAACAACCTGCCGGCCTTCTTCTCCACCCTGCGGGAATTCACCACCGACAGTTCCGTGCCGCCGTATCCCAAATGCGAATACATCAACAACATCCTCCGCCACATAGACGGGAGTATTTACCGCAACTGGGGCGCCCGGCTGGACACACTGGTGGCAGACTGCGCAAACACCCATCCCACAGACAGCAGTTGCCTCAAACTGGCCGGCAGATGGTACTACGGCACGGACCGCAAGGAAGAAGGAAGGAAGTACTTCGACAGACTTATGGAGAACTATCCCCGGGACATCGAAGCCCATTTCATCAATCTGCAGATCCTGGCTGACGATGATGACCGGGAGGGTATGATTGAGGAGAGCAAGGCCATCATTTCACTTGCAGACGGCAACTCAGATTACCTCGCCCCCGCAATGAGCACCATCGGAGACTGCTACTATGAGACAGGGAGGAAGAAAGAGGCATACAAATGGTACGACAAGGCATTGAAGGTCAATCCCGAATACCTTCCCGTTCTAAACAATTACGCATATTACCTTTCCCTTGAAAGGAAGAAACTCTCCAAGGCCAGGAAAATGAGCGCAGTGACTGTCAGCAAAGAGCCGGACAACCCGACCTACCTGGACACATACGGATGGATACTGCATCTCCTGGGCGAGGACAAGGAAGCCAAACTGCTGTTCAAGCACGCTATGCTCTACGGCGGCAAAGACAACTCGGAAGTTCTTTTTCACTATTCCGAAGTCCTCAGGGCCCTTGGCGAAAATGATGTGGCGGACTATTACAAAGATTTGGCCGACAACAAGAAATGAAACGACTGACCGCAATATTATTGAGCTGCCTTCTGGCCTTCACCGCCGTGGCGCAGTCCTCTTCCCAGCAGAGCAAAAAAGCCAAACTGGAGAAGGAAATAGCCATTCTGAACAAGCAGTTGAAGGAGAATGAAAAGAAGAGTTCCAGTGCTCTCAATTCCCTTTCTCTTGTCCGGAAGAAAGTGTCATCCAGCAAAAAGCTCGTGGAAGAGAACACAAAAGAGATTAAGTCAATCGACGGCAGAATTGCCAAGGAGGAACATAACATCGCCAGACTTCAAGGAAGGCTTGACACCCTGTCACTATACTACGGCAAACTGATACGCAGCGCCTACAAAAACCGCGACAGCAGAATATGGTTTATGTATATCCTGTCCAGTGACAATTTCGGCCAGGGGGTCAGAAGGTTCGATTACTTCAGGAACATTGCCCGGCAGATGAATGTTCAGGCACAGAAAATAAAGGAGACCAAGAAAGAGCTGGAAATCCGGAGAGAAGAACTTCTGTCTATGAGAAAACAGGCGGACAATCTCAGGAAGAGCAACCAGAAGCAGCTGGACAAACTCAAGGAGGCGGAGGCACAATCCAAAAAGATTGTCAATCAACTGAACAGGAACAAGAAAAAATATCAGAAGCAGCTGGAGGAAAAGCGCAGGCAGGTCAACGCCCTCAACAAGGAGATTGCCAAAATGATTCAGAAGGGAAAATCCTCCAAACCTGTGGATGTCAAGTTGTCCAAGGAATTCAGCGGCAATCGGGGCAAACTCCCCTGGCCCGTTGAAGGGTCTGTCATAGAATCCTTCGGACAGCACTACCATCCTGTTTACAAGTCCGTCAAACTGCCGTTCAACAACGGAGTGAACATTGCAACCGAAAAGGGTGCAGCCGTCAAAGCCGTTTTCGACGGCGAGGTCCGTCAGGTCATCGTAATGCCGGGCTACAACCAGTGCGTTCTGGTCCAGCACGGAGAGTTCTTCACCTTCTACTGCAAGCTGGGCTCCGTAAGCGTAAAAGCCGGGCAGAAAATCAGTACCGGGCAGACAATAGGAAAAGTGGAGACGATCAACGGAGAGACCGTACTCCACTTCCAGCTTTGGGAGGACAGGACCCCGCAGGATCCTGAACTGTGGTTGAGATGATTATTCAGCCTTAGGCTCCTCGGGAGCAGCCTCGGGAGCGGCCTCGGGAGCGGCCTCTGCCTTCTTGGCGCGACTGCGGCGGGTGGTCTTCTTTGCCGGCTTGGAAGCACTGGCAAGAGCCGCTTCGTTGAAATCGACAAGCTCTATGAGAGCCATATCGGCAGCGTCTCCAAGACGGAAACCGAGGTGAAGCACCCTGGTGTATCCTCCGGGACGGTCAGCCACTTTGGGAGCCACTGTGCGGAAAAGTTCCGCAACGGCATTCTTGTCCTTGAGATAGCTGAAGACAACACGGCGTGAATGGGTGGAGTCTTCCTTGGATTTGGTGATAAGGGGCTCCACGTAGGTCTTGAGAGCTTTTGCCTTGGCAACAGTTGTGGTGATTTTCTTATTGAGAATAAGAGAAGCAGCCATATTGGCAAGGAGGGCCTTGCGGTGACCGCTCTTGCGACCAAGATGATTGATTGCTTTATTGTGTCTCATCTTTATACGTTCTTTTTCTTGGGTTCAATATTGTACTTTGTAACATCCATTCCAAAAGAGAGTTTCATCTTCTCCACAAGCAGGTCTATCTCATTGAGGCTCTTGCGCCCGAAGTTGCGGAACTTCATAAGCTCGCTGCGGGAGTAGGACACGAGGTCTGCGAACGTGTCGATGTCAGCCGCCTTGAGGCAGTTGAAAGCGCGTACGGAAAGTCCCATATCGGAGAGCTTTGTGAGAAGAAGGTGACGCATATGGAGAGACTCCTCGTCAAGTTCTTTGGAATCAAACACCTCAGGGCTCTCAATGGAGACTTTCTTGTCGTCGGTGAAGAGCTTGAAGTGATAGATAAGGATGTTGGCGGCATCCTGAAGGGCTGCATCAGGAGAAATGGAACCGTCAGTGACGATTTCGAGATTGAGCTTCTCATAATCAGTCTTCTGCTCGACACGCCAGTTCTCCACACTCCAGTTGACCTTGCGGATAGGAGTATAGATGGCATCGATGGGAATGGTACCTATGGGGGTATTCTCGTCCCTCTGTTCCTCCGCTGGCACAAATCCGCGACCTTTGGTGATGGTCAGGGATATTTCAAACTTCACGGAAGGCTCGATGGAGCATATATGCTGATCAGGGTTCAACACCTTGAAAGAAGACAATCCCTTGGATATATCCTCCGCAGAGAATTCCTGCTTGCCGCTGATGACGATATTCGCTGTCTCAGAGTCAACGGACTCGACCATTCTCTTGAATCTTACCTGTTTGAGGTTGAGAATGATGTCCTGCATCCCTTCGATGACACCGGGAATATTCTGGAATTCCTGGTCCACTCCGGAAATCTTGATCTGGCTGATAGCGAAACCTTCAAGAGAAGCGAGAAGAATGCGACGGAGAGCATTGCCGATGGTCTGTCCGTATCCGGGCTCAAGAGGACGGAATTCGAAGCATCCAACAGTGTCAGTGCTTTCGAGCATAATCACCCTGTCGGGTTTCTGAAATGCTAAGATTGCCATAATTGTGTGATGTTAAACTGTTATTTTGAGTAGAGGTCAACAATAAGCTGCTCATTGATGTTCTCGGGGATTTCAGCCCTTACAGGGAGGTTGAGGAACTTGCCGCTCAACGCCTTGGGATCGAAATCAATCCAGGAATACCTGGTGCCGGATGCAACGCTTGCAGTGATTACCTCAAGGCTCTTCGAACGTTCGCGGACTGCGACTACGTCGCCGGCCTTTACGAAGGTTGAGGGAATGTTGCACACCTCACCGTTGAGAGTGATGTGGTGATGGGAAACGAGCTGGCGTGCGGCCGCTCTGGTAGGAGCAATACCCATACGGTAAACGACATTGTCGAGGCGGCTCTCAAGGAGGAGAAGAAGGTTCTCACCTTTCTGCCCCGCCATACGACAAGCCTTGTCGTAGGTGTTGTGGAACTGGCGCTCGAGGACTCCGTACATATATTTCACCTTCTGCTTCTCGCTGAGCTGGGTACCATATTCTTTCTGTTTCTTGCGCTTCGCTGCGAGACCGTGCTGCCCCGAAGGATAGTTGCGTTTATCGAAGTACTTGTCGGCTCCGTAAATAGGCTCGCCGAATTTACGTGCAATCTTGGTGCTGGGACCAGTATATCTTGCCATAATCCTTAGCTTTTAAAATTAAACTTTACGACGGCCTTTAGGGCGGCAACCATTATGGGGCATAGGAGTGACGTCAACAATCTCCGTCACGATTATGCCTGCATTGTTGATGGTGCGGATAGCGGCCTCACGGCCTGCTCCCGGGCCCTTGACGAATACCTTAACCCTGCGAAGTCCCGCATCGAAAGCGGTCTTTGCGGCATCCTCAGCCGCCATCTGGGCTGCATAAGGAGTGTTCTTCTTGGATCCCCTGAAACCACATTTGCCTGCAGAACCCCAGCTGATGACCTGGCCCTGGGCGTTGGTAAGGGAAACGATAACGTTGTTGAAGGTTGATGAAATATGAGCCTGCCCATAAGCTTCAACCTTGACAACTCTCTTGGATGTTGTAGTTTTCTTTGCCATAATTCATCAATTTTTACTTGGTCGCCTTCTTCTTGTTGGCAACAGTCTTCTTCCTGCCCTTGCGTGTGCGGGCATTGTTCTTGGTGCTCTGGCCGCGAACGGGGAGACCCGAACGATGACGGATTCCACGGTAGCAACCGATATCCATAAGACGCTTGATATTCATCTGGACTGTTGAACGGAGCTCGCCCTCAATCTTGAGTTCACCGACCTTCGCACGGATGGCAGCAGTCTGCTCATCGTTCCAGTCACCGACTTTAATACCACGATCGATACCGCACTCATCGAGAAGCTTCACTGCTGTGCTGCGACCGATACCGAAGATATAGGTAAGACCTATCTCTCCTCTTTTGTTGTTTGGTAAATCAACACCGGCTATACGTGCCATAAATTATACATTAAAATTGTTAGACAATTGAATATTATCCCTGACGCATCTTGAACTTGGGGTTCTTCTTGCAGATCACGTAAAGACGACCTTTACGACGAACGATCTTGCAATCTTCGCTGCGCTTCTTGATGGATGTTTTGACTTTCATATCGATTGATTTTTATTTGTATCTGAAAGATATTCTGCCTTTGGTCAAATCATAAGGTGAAATTTCAACTCTTACCTTGTCGCCCAGAAGGATATGGATAAAGTTCATACGCATCTTCCCTGAAATATTGCAGAGAAGCACGTGACCGTTCTCAAGCTCGACTTTGAACATCGCGTTCGGGAGGGTCTCTATGACCTTTCCGTCTTGTTCTATTGCTACCTGTTTAGACATTAAAAAAACACTTAAAATTCAATATTGGCATCTTTCCCGATAAAATCAAAGGTTGACAGCTGCTCAGCCTTACCGCGACGGACAACAACCGTAAGTTCGTAATGGGCCGAATTGCGATGGTCCGAAGTCTTCACCTCCCACCCGTTCCGGGCAAGAAAGACATTCTTTCCACCTGCATTTATCATCGGTTCAATACATATAACCATTCCCTCGACGAGATGCGTACCCTTCCCCCTGCGCCCGAAATTCGGGACACCGGGTTCCTCGTGCATATCCCTGCCAAGTCCGTGGCCTTCCAATTCCCTGACCACGGAAAACCCGAATGATTCAACATACGTTTGCACCGCGTATCCTATGTCGCCGGTCCTGTTGCCTGCTACAGCCGCTTCGATTCCCTTGTAAAGGGAGGCTTTGGTGACATCCAAAAGCCTGCGGGTGTCGGCAGACACCTCCCCTACCGGGAAAGTGTAAGCCGAATCTCCGTTGAAGCCTTTGTAGAGCGTACCGCAGTCCACTGAAACGATATCACCTTCCTTGAGCACGTATTCCGAGGGGAACCCGTGCACCACAGTGTCGTTCACAGAGATGCAAAGCGCTGCAGGAAAGCCGTCAAAACCAAGGAAAGAAGGAATTGCACCATTGTCGCGGATAAAAGTCTCGGCCACCCTATTCAACTCCAGAGTTGACACACCGGGGGCAACCGCCTTACCGACTTCTGCCAAGGTCTTCGAGACGATGATGGCATTCTCACGCAACAGTTCAATCTCCTCTTCGGTCTTGGGCTTTACCATCTTCCTTTAAATTTTCAAAGAACTACATACCTGAGCGTCCTGACAGGCGGCCCGTCTTCATAAGACCGTCGTAGTGACGCATCAGCAAATAACTTTCAACCTGCTGCAGGGTGTCGAGGACAACTCCGACAAGAATCAGCAGCGAAGTGCCGCCATAGAAACTTGCAAACTGGTTGCCTACACCGAGTTTCTGCGCAAACGCAGGAAGTATTGATATGACAGCGAGGAAGATTGAACCAGGAAGAGTGACCCTTGACATAATTGAATCAAGGTACTCGACTGTCTTCTTGCCCGGCTTCACACCAGGAATGAATCCGCCATTCTGCTTCATATTCTCCGCCATCATAGTAGGATTGACCGTGACAGCAGTATAGAAATATGTGAAGATTATGACCATCAATCCGAAAATCAGATTGTACCAGAATCCGGTATAATTGCTCAGAGTCGCGGCAAGTCCTCTGGTCGCATCCCAACGTGAGAAGAGAAGCGGGAAGAGCATCAAAGCCTGGGCGAAAATGATGGGCATAACGCCCGCAGCATTGATCTTGAGAGGAATGTACTGACGGACTCCACCGTACTGACGGTTGCCGATTACTCTCTTTGCATACTGTACGGGGACTCTGCGGACTGCCTGTACGAGAGCGATGGCCGCCGCAATGACGAACAGCCAGATGACAAGCTCAACGACAAACATAAGGGCGCCACCGCTCACCTGATTGAATCTCGTGCCGATTTCTGCGGCGAGGGCGAAAGGCAGACGGGCCACGATACCTATCATAATGATAAGGGAAATACCGTTTCCGATACCGCGGTCTGTGATTCTTTCACCGAGCCACATCACGAACATCGAGCCGCCCATCAGGATAACCGTCGCAACGAGGTTGTAGACGAAGTTGCTCCAACCCAGTACACTTACCGCAGTGAAAGCGGCCATCGGAATCTGGCTGTGGAGGGTGGCGATGTAAGCCGGACCCTGAATACAGATGATAAGGATGGTGAGATACCTCGTGTACTGATTCATCTTCTTACGCCCGCTTTCGCCCTCCATCTGGAGTTTGCGGAAGTAAGGGAGGAACACTCCGAGCAACTGGATGACGATGGATGCCGAAATGTACGGCATCACACCCAGCGCGAAGATAGAGGCATTGCCGAACGCTCCGCCGGAGAACATATTGAGAAGGCCTACAAGACCTTCGCTCGTGGTCTGCTGGAGTTTCGCCAGCATGGATGCATCGATGCCGGGAAGCACGATGAAACATCCGAGACGATACACCAGGATAAGGGCGAACGTATAGACAATTCTCTTACGCAGTTCCTCTATCTTGAAGATGTTCTGAATTGTCTCTATAAACTTCTTCATAACTATTCAGCTACGACCGCCTTGCCACCGGCGGCCTCAATTTTTGCAATGGCTGATTTTGAGAATGCATCGGCCTTCACAGTAAGGGCTGTCTTGATTTCTCCGTTCCCGAGAACCTTCACGAGGTCTGTCTTGGAAACAATTCCAGCGGCCTTGAACTGCTCAAAACCAATTTCCGTAACCTTGAGAGCGGCTGCCACAGCCTCTACGTCAGCGACGTTGACGGCTCTGTACTCCACTCTTGTGGGATTCTTGAATCCGAACTTGGGGAGGATACGCTGGATAGGCATCTGACCGCCTTCAAAGCCGATCTTGTGCTCATATCCCGCACGGGCCTGCGCACCCTTGGTACCGCGTGTGGCGGTGCCGCCCTTGCCGGAACCCTGTCCGCGACCCACTCTCTTGCTAGTGTGTGTTGCACCTGCTGCAGGTGCGATATTGTTAAGTTTCATAACTCGGGTCCTCCTTAGATTTCTTCAACTTTAAGAAGATGCGCGACCTTGGCAATCATACCCCTGATGACAGGAGTATCCTCAACCTCAACGGTCTGATGCATCTTGCGTACACCGAGGCAACGAAGGTTAGCCTTCTGGCGGGGATCACAGCCATTCTTGCTGTTGATCTGTGTAAGTCTGATTTTTGCCATAATCCTATCCTCCTAGCCGTTAAATACCTTAGTCATTGGAACTCCGCGCAAGCCTGCCACAGTATAGGCATCCCTCATCTCGGAAAGGGCCGCGATAGTGGCCTTCACGAGGTTGTGAGGGTTGGATGAGCCTTTCGATTTTGCAAGCACGTTCTGAATGCCTGCGGACTCGAACACGGCACGCATAGCACCACCTGCCTTAACACCGGTACCGGGAGCGGCGGGCTTCATGAATACGCGTGAACCGCCGAATTTGCTCTCCTGCTCGTGAGGGATGGTAGTGTTGATGACGGGAATCTTCACGAGATTCTTCTTGGCATCCTCAACACCCTTTGCGATGGCGGCGGTAACTTCGTTAGCCTTTCCAAGACCATAACCTACAACGCCGTTCTCGTCACCTACGACTACAATAGCAGCAAAGCGGAAGTGACGTCCACCCTTGGTCACCTTGGTAACCCTCTGGATGGAAACCAGTCTGTCCTTGAGTTCAAGTTCAGAGGTTTTTACTCTTTTAACATTTGTATTTGCCATAGTCTTTCCGATTAGAATACGAGGCCGCCTTCACGGGCAGCATCTGCCAAACTTTTAACTCTGCCGTGGAAAAGATATCCTCCACGGTCGAATGCGATAGTGGTGATACCCTTTGCGATAGCGCGCTCTGCAACTGCCTTTCCGACAATTGCCGCGGCTTCGATTCCGTTCTTGCCCTTGCACTGGGCGGCAAGTTCCTTGTCATTGGAAGCAGCGGCGACAAGAGTTTTGCCCTGCCGGTCATCAATCACCTGGACGTAAATCTGCTTGTTGCTGCGGAAGACGCACATACGGGGGCGCTCGGCAGTTCCATTGACATGCTTACGGATACGGTAATGAATCCTTCTTCTTCTTTCAATTCTAGATAATGCCATAACTCTGTCCTCCTGAATTATTTAGCGGCCGCAGTCTTGCCAGCCTTGCGGCGGAGCTGCTCACCGGCGAACTTGATACCCTTGCCCTTGTAAGGTTCAGGTTTACGGAACGAACGTATCTTTGCTGCCACCTGGCCTACAAGCTGCTTGTCGAAGCTCTTGAGGACAAGGCGGGGGTTCTCACCCTTCCTGACGTCCGGAACTTCAGCCTTGACCTCCGCGGGGAGCATCAGCTGAATATCGTGAGAATAACCGAGAGAGAAGGTGAGGAGCTGACCGCTGAGAGCGACCCTGTAACCTACACCTACCAACTCCTGTGTAGTAGTGAAACCCTGAGAAACGCCGATGACCATATTGTTCACCAGTGCGCGGTAGAGACCGTGCATGGAACGGTGACGGGGCTGGTCTGTCGGACGGGTGAACTTGATTTCACCACCCTCGATGGTGACGGTGATGTCCGCGTCAACTTTCTGCGACATCTCACCAAGAGGTCCTTTAACCTTCACAACGTTGCCGGGGAGAAGTTCTGCACTCACGCCGGTCGGAAGGCTTACAGGCAATTTACCAATTCTTGACATTGTGTTATACTTTAAATATTAATATACATAACAGATAACCTCGCCGCCGACGCCAAGTTCCCTGGCTTCCTTGTCGGTAACGACACCCTTGGAGGTGGAGACGATGGCTATGCCGAGTCCGTTGAGAACGCGGGGCATATCTTCTGCACCGGTATACTGGCGAAGACCCGGAGTGGACACGCGTTCAATCTTCTTGATTGCGGCCATCTTGGTCTCGGGATGGTACTTGAGGGCGATTTTGATTGTGTTGTAAGGAGTTCCTTCAACCACCTTGTAGCTGAGGATATAACCTTTCTCAAAAAGGATCTTCGTGATGGCTTCCTTCATCTTGGATGAGGGAATCTCAACAACTTTCTTTCCGGCCATATAGGCGTTGCGGACCCTTGTGAGATAATCTGCAATTGGATCAGTCATATTGATTAATTTTTAATTATTCTACCAACTTGCCTTCTTTACTCCCGGAATAAGACCGTTGCTGGCCATTTCACGGAACTGGATACGGCTGAGGCCGAAGGCTCTCATATATCCCTTGGGACGTCCTGTGAGAGAGCAACGATTGTGAAGACGGACCGAAGAGGAATTCTTGGGGAGCTTGTCAAGAGCGACCCAGTCACCGGCCTCCTTGAGAGCCTTTCTCTTCTCTGCGTACTTAGCAACCAGTCTTGCGCGCTTAACCTCGCGGGCTTTCATTGATTCTTTTGCCATAGTATCTTACTTGTTATGTTTCTTGAAAGGAAGGCCGAATGCTGAGAGAAGTGCGCGGCACTCTTCGTCAGTCCTGGCTGAAGTAACGAACGTAATCTCCATACCGTGGATACGGGGATTCTTGTCGATATCGATCTCGGGGAAGATAATCTGCTCCTTGATGCCGAGAGTATAGTTTCCGCGACCGTCCATATTCTCTGCGATACCGTTGAAGTCACGGATACGCGGAAGGGTGACGCGGATGAGCTTCTCGAGGAACTCATACATCTTGACGTCACGGAGAGTGACCTTGCAGCCTACCGGCATACCCTTACGCAACTTGAAGTTGGAAATATCCTTGCGGGAGATGGTAATGACTGCTTTCTGACCGGTGATAAGAGCGAGTTCAGCCGCTGCATCCTCAACAACCTTCTTGTCCTGAGTGCCTTCTCCGCAGCCCTCGTTGATGGTAATCTTGAGAAGCTTGGGTACGCGCATAACGGTTGTGAAAGAGAACTGCTTCTTGAGAGCATCTACAATCTCTTCCTTATACATTTTCTTGAGAGCGGGAACGTATCCTGCAGGCGTTGCCTGCGACTCTGCTGTTTGTGCTTTCTTTGCCATAATTACTTGATCTCCTCCCCAGATTTTTTAGCGAAACGAATCTTCTTGTCCCCTTCCATCCTGTAACCTACGCGTGTGGGCTTGCCGGACTGAGGGTCGATAAGATTGAGGTTTGATATATGAATGGGCGCTTCCTGCCTGATGATACCGCCCTGAGGCTGTTTGCTGTTGGGCTTGGTATGCTTGCTGACCATATTGATTCCCTCAACTATGGCGCGGTTCTCTGCAGGCGCTACGGAAAGGACCTTTCCTGTCTTGCCCTTGTCGTTACCGGCATTTACATACACGGTGTCGCCTTTTTTAATACGTAACTTGTTCATAATGCTTATTAATTAAAGGACCTCCGGTGCCAGTGAAACAATTTTCATATAGTTCTCGCGGAGTTCTCTGGCCACGGGGCCGAAGATACGTGTGCCGCGAAGTTCTCCCGCATTGTTGTGAAGGACGCAAGCGTTGTCGTCGAAGCGGATGTAAGAACCGTCGGGACGGCGGATTTCCTTCTTTGTGCGTACGACTACAGCCTTTGAAACTGTACCCTTCTTGGCGTCACCGCCAGGGATGGCGCTCTTGATTGCGACGACGATCTCATCACCGACAGTCGCATAGCGGTGGCGTGTGCCTCCAAGCACGCGGATGCAGAGGACTTCCTTTGCCCCGCTGTTGTCTGCCACCTGTAAACGTGATTCCTGCTGTATCATAATTACTACTTGGCTTTTTCAACGATTTCAACTAATCTCCAGTTCTTTGTCTTGCTCAGGGGACGGGTTTCCATAATGCGGACGGTATCTCCCTCACCGCACTCGTTCTTCTCGTCCTGGGCGACGAACTTTGTGGTCTTCTTGACAAACTTGCCATAGAGAGGATGCATCTCCTTCCTTTCGACCGCAACGACGATGGTCTTGTCCATCTTGTTGCTGACCACTACGCCGATTCTTTCCTTACGAAGATTTCTTTCCATAAGACTACTCATTTAGTTTTGTTTTTCTTTCTCAGCGAGGATAGGGATCATAAGAGGGATATCCTTTCTGGTCTTCTTGAATGCGGAGGTGTCCTCCAGCGGAGAAATGGCGTGATTGATTTTCATAGTGTCGAGGTTCTTCTTCTCGACTTCGATGCGGTCGCGCAGGTCTGCTACAGACATTTCGCGTGCTTCTGCTGCTTTCATACTTCTTTTCTCCGTTTAATTATTCGACATAATCCCTGCGGACCACGAATTTGGTCGCAACGGGCAGTTTGTTGGCTGCGAGGCGCATAGCCTCCTTGGCCACCTCAAGGGAAACACCCTCAGCCTCAAAAAGGATGCGGCCGGGAGTGATGGGAGCGACGAATCCATAGGGATCGCCCTTACCTTTACCCATACGGGTATCAAGAGGTTTCTTTGTAACAGGCTTGACAGGGAAGACCCTGATCCATATCTGGCCCTCACGGTTCATATGACGTGAAATAGCCTGACGTGCAGCCTCAATCTGCTGTGCTGTGAGCCAGCAGTTCTCAAGGGTTTTGATGCCGAAAGAACCGAAGGCAAGCTGGTTTCCCCTCTGGGAATTGCCCTTCATACGGTTCTTCTGTTCCCTTCTGTACTTTGTTCTCTTAGGTTGTAACATCGTTGTATTACTTTAAAAATATCATTTTTCGTCTAAATCCCCATCAATCAGGACATTACGCGGTCGAGGCCCATTTTTGGGGATGGCAAAGTTAACAAAATTTTTTCAATTGCAAAGATTTTTCTCGATTTTTTTCACACTTTTCGACACGGAAACTTAATATTCAAATTCTGATTATTCAAGAAGTTACGAAAGTGAAAAGAAAAAATTTCCGCGCGTTTTCGACCGCCCGGGAAACCGTGCTGATATGGTCGGATTTTTGTAGTATCTTTGCCTGTCGGAAATGAAAAGGATACTGCTCATAATGACGGCCCTGCTTCTGGGAACCGTTGCGGGGGCCCAGACGAGGAAACCGCGCGGAGAACTTATGTATTATGAGGTCCACGACGGAGACACGATGCTCTTCGATACCATCGAACCCACCTGGTGCTTCCCTAAGGGGAAAAGAATGAAAAGGGGAGACTGGCGCTCCTACTACAAACTGGTCTATAACTTCAACAAGATATACCCCTACGCGCTTGTGGGAAAGAAGATGATAGCTCAGGTGGACAGCACACTCGCCGCCGACGTGTCCAAGAAGTCGGAACGCACCCGCTACATCAACGACGTGGAGAAGGAGCTTCTCCGGCTGTTCGAAAAGGACATCAGGAGTATGACCGTCACTCAGGGGGTGCTGCTCCTGCGCCTCGTGGACCGCGAATGCGGACTGAGCGGGTATGAGATAATCCGCACATACGAAGGCGGCTTTGCCGCAGGATTCTGGCAGGTGGTCGCAAAACTCTTCTCCCAGGACCTGAGAACCAGATATGACCCTGACGGGAAAGACGTCAAAACCGAAGAACTCATCAAGATATGGGAAAGCGGGCAGTGGGACGCATTCTACTTCTCCGTGTTTATGGAACTGCCTCGGAAAACCGTCATAAAGACGGAGAGGCTGGACAGCAAGGTGGACAACAAACGTTAGAATCGGAACTCGCCCGAAGCGATGTCATAGTAAAGAAATGGCATCCCTCCTTCCATCCAATCCTTCAGAACGAAAAATCTCTCCCCTCCGGGAAGTGTCAGGCAGACCTTGTCGTGGAAATGTCCGAAGACGAAGCAGTCGATATGCTCTTCCGATGCTTTCCGGACGGCAAAACGATACAGAGGCTCCTCCTCATTGCGGAAAGCGTAAGCTTTATGTGTCTTCCGGTTGGAGTTGGACCATCCTCTGCCGAACCTGTATGCAAGCCAGGGATGCAGGGTGCTGAAAAGAGCCCTTGCCACCTTCGAATGGAATACCGACAGCATAATCCTGTAACCGAGTCCGGCACCGCCGAGCCCGTCTCCGTGGCCAAGGCAGAATTTTTTCCCTCCAAGTTCCACCACGAACGGTTGCGGGAGCTTCTTCATCCCGAGGTTCTCGAAAAAGGAAAAGGTCCACATATCGTGATTCCCTTCGATGAAATACACCTCAACCCCGGCATCCATCAGTTGTATAAGTTCCGACACCACCCGGGCCCCCTCACGGGGCACCACATCCCTGTATTCATACCAGAAGTCCCAGATATCTCCGAGAAGATACAGGGAATCCGTAGTGTCGCGCGGAATATCTTTCAGAAACCGCACGAAGCGGTCTTCCCGCTCCGACGGATCGGGCGTTGCCAACCCCAGATGGACGTCTGCGACAAAATACACCCCGTTTCTCCCGACCTTCTCCATATCAGAAACCGAAAATCAATATCGCCGCACCAATCAGAGCACAGTACAAGGCGAACCAGGCAAGCCTGGCCTTTTTCACCAGCGCTATCATCACCTTGCAGGCAAACAATCCGCTGAGGAAAGCGGCGACGGCGCCGGCAATCAAAGGAAGCGCTCCGACGGAAGCGACGTTTTCTCCTGCCGGAGAAGAGAGCATATCCAAACAATCCAGAAACTGTTCGCCTATTATCGGCACAAGCACCATCAAAAAAGAGAATTGGGCCATACTGTCGCGTCTGACACCGGCCACCAGTCCTGTCGCTATGGTAGTGCCGGAACGCGAAAGACCCGGAGCCACGGCAAAAGCCTGACCGATACCGATGAGAAAGGCCTGCCAGTATGATATGCCGTTTCTGCTGTTATTCACATAATGCACACGGGGTACCAGGAAATCGGAAAGGGACAGAAGAAATGCCGTCACAAGAAGGCAGATGCCCACAACCGTCACACCGTTTCCGAAAAGAGCCTCGACGCTGTCTTTGAAAAAAACACCTATGACACCGACAGGAATCATCGAAACCAGTATCTTGCAGACATAATCCGTCTCGTCATTGTATCTGAACTTGAACAGACCTTTCAGAAGTTCTACGATAACCTTCCGGAATACAACCACCGTACTCACCACCGTGGCGAAATGCACTGCCACCGTAAAATCAAGGAACCCTTCCCCGTCAACACCCAGAATCTCGCGGACAAGCATCAGGTGTCCGCTGCTGCTCACCGGAAGAAATTCCGTCAACCCCTGGACAACTCCCAGGACAAGAGCCTGCCACCATTCCATATCAATCCTCCTTTTTCTCCCCGCAGCCCATTATCGAAACTATTATCACCGCAATGCCGGCCAATATGACCAGCGGTGCGGCAACAAGCCGGCGCCAGTCAAACATAGCATAATTGAAAACTTCCGGCACGGGAGACGGTCCCGTCATAAGCACATAACCTGCTATCATCAGCAGCACTCCTGCCAGCAGGAGGCGCAAACCCTTGGGTGTAATGGACATCTTGTTCATAATCAATAATATATTTCATCCCGGTTCATCGACACCAGTTTGTTGACGGTGAACAGGGTGCTGATTGTGCATATCACGATGGCAGAGACGAAAATGATGCCTGCAACCATCACCAGTTCCCGGGAGCCGAGCAGAATGGAGAACTGGGGAAGATTCTTTCTGACATAGAATATCCCGCCTCCAAGCATAGCCATCGCAATCAATGCGGCCACAAGTCCCTGTACGATGGACCTGACGAGGAACGGGCGGAGGATAATCGCCCGCGTCGCTCCCACCAGGCGCATTGTATGAACGGTAAAACGCTTTGCAAAGATATTTATTCTGACCGTATTCCCAATCTGCACGAAAGAGACGACCAGCATCAGGAGAATGAATATGCCAAGCACGAGTGAAATCCTCTGGAGATTGGCATTCAGGGCATCCACCAATGACTGGCGGCATACCACCTCGTCAACGGGAGGCAACTCCATTATCTTCGATGAAACCATATCGAGGCTGTCGGGAGACACATATTCCGCGTTGAGAGTAACTTCTATCGACACCGGAACCGGGGAAGTTTCAAAGACACTCAGAAAATCTTCTCCAAGCATCTCCTTGAGTTCTTCCGTACCTTTTTCCTTCGTCACCAGATGTGAGCCGTGGATAAATTTCATCGAATCCAAAATCGGTATCAGCGTTTCCGCTTCGGCATCAGACACCTCTGTCTTGAGAATGACAGACATCTGCAGGTTCTCCTTGAAGAAATCCGACACCCGGGTGGCATTCACCACCAGGAACGAAGATATCCCCACCAGAAGGAGCACCAGGCTGATGCTTATTACAGATGAAGCGTATGCTCCTATCAGCCTCCTCCGTATCAGTTTTTTGCTTTTTTTGGTCATATACCGTCCGATTTAGTCCTCAAAGATAGTGAATAATAGAAATTTCAAAAAAAATTCTTACCTTTGTTAGAATCCATTTTCAGGCTAAAATGAGTGATATCAGCACAAAAAAAGTTTTGTTTGTATCTTCGGAAATGAGTCCGTACCTTCCGGAAACGGAGATTTCCACAATCGGGAGGCAGCTCCCGCAGGGCATTCAGGAAAGGAAGCACGAAATCCGGGTCTTTATGCCGAGATACGGTTGCATCAATGAAAGGAGGAACCAGCTGCACGAAGTGATACGCCTTTCCGGAATGAACCTTATCATTTCCGAGGTGGACAGACCGCTTATTATCAAGGTAGCTTCCATTCCCACAGCCAGAATGCAGGTTTATTTCATCGACAATGACGATTATTTCGCCCGCAGGGAAATTGCCGCCGATGCGGACGGGAAATTCTTCGCCGACAACGATGAACGGGCCATATTCTTCGCAAAAGGTGTTCTCGAAACGGTCAAGAAGCTCCGCTGGGCTCCCGATGTCATACATTGCCAGGGTTGGATTTCGATGCTCGTGCCCCTTTTTCTCAAGAGGAGCTACAAGGACGATCCCATTTTCGCAAACAGCAAAATCGTATTCTCCCTATATGACGATGCCTTGCAGGAGACTTTCTGCAATAATTTCGCCAAGAAGATCATCGCAGGCGGCATAAGCGAAAAAGACGTGGAATTCCTTGTCAAGTCACCGGATGGCACAAATCTTGCCAAAACAGCTGCCAAGTTCGCCGATGGAGTAATCCTCGGTAGCGACAGATTGTCGCCGCTGCTGGTGAACTATTGCAGGGACCGCGGCCTCAAAGTTCTGCCATACAAGGCAAAAACCATTGCCGACGGCACCTACATTGACGACTACAATGTATTTTATGACCAGCTTTAGAAATGAAGAACAGATTCCCGGCCTTCGTGGCGGTGGCACTTCTCTGTGTGTCCTGTCTTGAGGCCAACTACCAGATAGGTGGAAACCTTATTCCCGAAAATCAGAAATACCTGATGATTGCGGGACAGAAAGTACCTCTTTCCGTCGAATCCCTGGCGATTGACAGCCTGTCCGGCTATTCCCGGAACTGGGTGACGGTCGGTTCGATAAGGGATGACGAACTTGGCCTTACAACCAGAGCCTCCGTCATTTATCCTATGCCCCTCAATGACACACTGGACTTCGGCACGGATCCCGTTGTCAAACGATTCCATATGTCACTGGCGACCGACTCCGTTTCGGTTCTTGACGAATCGCAGAAAAACATCCTGCAGAACGTCTATGTTTACGGGCTCGAGAAACCGATTGACCCGAGATACACATATGACTGCAATTCCGACCTGAAAGACAAGGTGGATTGGAGCAAAAGAGTGTCAACCACCTGCCCGGTAATCAACGGAACCGATTCCCTGTCCTTCGACTTCAGCAGAGAATATGCAGACCGGTTTCTCAAACTTACTCAGGAAGATCTGAGCGATGCCAAACTTTATAGAGAGAAAATCAAGGGATTGTATCTCTGCACCGACAACCCTTCCGGAGAGTCCGGACGGATCAATATGCTGCAGCTCCAACTTGGTTTCGATACGGACTATTATTACATTTCCGGGAACTATGCCATTCTGCACGTAAATTCCACGTACGACGGGGTCAGGAAAGACACTTCGTTCCTGTTCTATTTCTCCGTCAACCCGTTGGGAGACATAGACTCCGTCCTTCTGAACTCCGCCGCCGGAAGTCTTCCCCAGAATGCACTGAATCTGACCACCCAGGACAAATCCAGAACCGACGTGCTCAAAGAAGACAAGACAAGGCTTTGCATCGAAGGCGGAGGAGGTCTCAAGCCCCGGATTTCCGCAAAGGAGTTGAAACATCAGGTGACGGATCTGATCAGGGAAAACGGGCACGACCCCGAAAAGATTATCATCACCAAAGCTTCCCTGACTTTCTGTTATGATGCTCCCGACGCCAAATACGAAGGCTTGAAGCATTTCCCGTTAATGCTGAGTCCCACCGTCAGGCTCCACGGGGTGGACACAAGCGACGGGACGTCCACCAGAAGAGTATTGTATGAAGGAATCACCGATTTCAGTTCCGAGGACGAAGATCAGGGGGACATCAATTATTCTCTCCAGCAGTATGCTCCCGATATCACATACCACCTCCAGGAACTCATCTCACGTGATGATTCCCTGCTGACAAACGGAGATTATGACGTCTGGCTGATGATTATGGCATACAGGTCCACCACGACATACGATGCCGAAGCCGCGCAAATGAGTGATTATTACAACACCCTGGCATATCAGCAGTACTACAACAATATGTATGGCGGATACGGCGGATACGGATACGGCGGGTACGGGTATGGAGGATACGGTTACGACAGCTATTCCAACTATTATTCGTATATGATGGCCGCACAGATGGCCAGCAGCAGCGCCGTCAGCACATCCGTCAGCCTGGAGATTGACCGGGACAGATTCTACAAGGCATTCCTCTGCGGGACCGGCCATCCTGACGAAAACAGAAGGCCCACATTGCATTTCTCCTATGCCGTGCCGCAGTAACTAGCGGCAGGGGCAGTTGCGCAGCAACGGGGGTAAGATAAAAAAAAGGATGGCTGAAAGCCATCCTTTTTAGTTCTTTGCCAGAATCTCTGCCACCTTATCAATTGCATCCTTGACGGTAACGATTGTGCCGCTCTCCTCGTCGGGAATCTTGGTGCCGAACACCTTTTCGAATTCCATAAGAAGATCTGCTGTATCAAGAGAATCTGCACCCAGGTCATTTGTAAAATTGGCCGATTCAGTCACCTCGGACTCTTTTGCATTAAGTTTGGCAACGATGATAGCCTTAACTTTCTTTACGATTTCCTCGTACTCCATAACGTATGAATTTAGGTTTGTTAATAATATTCGTCAATAGTGGGACAAAGTAACGAAAAAATATTGAGATATGCAATAAAGCTCCCTATTCCACCCTGCTGAGCCTATACCACATACGCAGTCCGTTTATGCTGTTGATCATATAGAATACATACTTTATCAGAGGTATTGCGGCATACCCCACCTCCGGAGTGAAAATCGGGGTGAGCCCCCATAAAAGGATGGAGCCTATGTTCACCACCATCCACAGATACCACTGCTCGGCATAGGCACCCGCTATCAATACGAACGCCACAATGTTGCCCGTCGTGATGAGGGCGTCCAGAATCACCTTCACAGGGACAATATCCGCCCGTCCGATCCTGAGCATATGATATGATATGGCCAGAGATGCAAGAAAGACAGCCGCGAACAGTACCGTCACGTTTATCCAGTATTTCACCGGCAGTCTTCTCGCCTTTATGGTGTTGTCCTTATGGAATCCCACCTTCCTCCACTTGTAAAATCCTATGAATTCCATCGGGAGGATGTAGAGAAGATGAAGCCCCAACTGGGCCGGCTGGCCGTTCTTATATAAAATGACGGAATAGATACAGACATCTATCAGGCCGAAGAGGAAAGTCCAGATATTACCATTGGCTGCAAGAATAGTGCTGACCACCCCCGACAGTGCTCCCACCGCGGAAATCAAAAGCAGCACACGCCCCCCGGTGCCGGAATCAAACTTGAGAACCGTCGCAAGAATGACGCAAACCGACATCCCTGCCAGAATGAAAATACTGAAAAGTTTGTTGAATCTGTCTTCTGTCATAATATCATCTCCGGGGACACTATGGCATTAAGCCGAATCAAATTGCTCCCTGAGGGCATATTGTCCCCGGCAGCGCAAATATAATCAATTTTTACTGAAGGTGCTTCTTGATCCGGGCGGCAAGGGCGGGTCCTACCAATCCGGCGATGTCGCCTTCAGCCGCAGCGGCAATTCGCGCCACAGAGCCGAAATGCATCAGAAGCCTCTCCTCCGTTCTGCTCCCGACTCCGGGAATCTCCCGAAGGGCGGAATGTACCTGTGCCTTGCTCCGGAGTGAGCGGTGAAACGTGATTCCGAAACGGTGCGCCTCGTCCCTGATGTGCTGGAGAAGCCTGAGGGCCTGCGAATTTCTGTCTATGAAGAGAGGATACGGATCCCCTACCCTTATCACCTCCTCCATCCTTTCAGCCAGACCCACCACAGTCAGTTTGTCCTGTATTCCCAGTTCGCACAACGACTGCCAGGCATAATTGAGTTGTCCCTTGCCTCCGTCAATCACCACGAGTTGCGGAAGGTCTTCCGGAGCCTCCTGCAGCATACGGCTGTAACGGCGGTTCACCACCTCCTTCATAGTGGCATAATCGTCCGCTCCGATGACCGTCTTTATCTTAAATTTTCTGTAATCCTTTTTTGACGGCTCGGCATTCCTGAAAACCACACAGGCGCCTACGGGATTGGTACCGAGAATGTTCGAATTGTCGAAACACTCGATATGTTCGGGCAGTTCCTTCATCCCAAGAGCCTTCCGGAGTTCCTCCATAACGCCCTTGCGGAATTCGTCCGGATTGCATCGTTCTCTCTGCTTCAGTGAGTTGAAACGGAACTCCCTGGCGTTTCGGTCGCTGAGTTCCAGCAAGGACAGCCTGTCGCCCCTGACGGGAATGCAGAACTCTACGCCCGGGATGGAAACGTCCGGAAAGAAAGGAACGAGAATTTCCTTTGAAAGTTCGCCGAACTTGGTCTCTATCTCCGCAATGAACGTGCTGAGGACGGACTCCTGCGCTTCTTCAATCTGAGACTTGAATCCGAGATTGAGAGACTGGATGACTGCCCCGCCACGGATTCTGAGGAAATTGCCGAAGGCCTCGAACCCGTCAAAAACAAGAGAAAAAACATCCACGTTCCTGTCGCCCGCGGCGGTTATGACCGACTTGGAGTAATGCCGCTGCATGGCTTCTATCCTGTCCTTGAACGACTGAGCCGTCTCGAAATCAAGTGCGTCGGAGGCTTCCTGCATCCGCGCCCTATATTCTCTGATTACATCCGTGACGCCCCCTTTCAGAAGGTGTTCGATTTCCTCTATCTGCGCATTGTATTCTTCTTTTGAGATTGCTCCCACGCAGCATCCCCGGCATTTTCCTATATGGAAATCCAGACAGGGACGGAATTTTCCGCGCAGGATGGCATCGGAAGTAATCTTGAGATTGCAGGAGCGGAGGCGGTATGTCCTGTTGAAGAATTCCAGCAGATAGCGGGCGTGAAGAACGGAGCTGTAAGGGCCGAAATAGCGCGAACCGTTACGCACGACGCGGCGGGCCAGAAAAACCTTCGGGAAATCGTCCGCCGTCACGCATATCCAGGGGTAGGTCTTCGAATCCTTCAGCAGAATATTGTATCTGGGTTTGTATTGCTTGATTAGATTGTTCTCAAGCAGAAGGGCATCCGACTCCGAGCCCACTACGGAATACTGGATATCGGCAATACGCGACACCAGAAGCCGCGTCTTTGTGTTCAACCTCTCTGCGGGCACAAAATACTGGTGAACACGCTTGAACAGGTCCTTGGCCTTGCCCACGTATATCACCTCCCCGGCGGAATCGTAATACCTATAAACCCCCGGAGAATGTGGCAGCAGCCCTATTTTTTCCCTGATATCCAAAATCCGTCCTCCTCTTTACGGCACAAAAATAACAAAAAGATGGCTGAGAGTGAAATCCCAGCCATCTTTATAAAATTGATTCCTGCGTGAAAAATCACTTCGAATTGTCCCTGCGAGGTCCGCGACGGTCTCCACGACGCTCACCGCGACGTCCGCCACGGTCTCCGCCACGGTTCTGTCCGGATGCCTGTGAGTTGGCCGCGGCGATGGCGGCAGGAGTAAGGTCCTGCTTGCCGTATTTCTCACCGTTGCATATCCAGACCTTGATGCCGAGAGCGCCAACCTTTGTGTTTGCGACTGCAAGAGCATAGTCAATGTCGGCACGGAATGTATGGAGAGGAGTGCGTCCTTCCTTGAACATTTCGTTGCGAGCCATTTCGGCACCGCCTACACGGCCTGCGATAAGCACCTTGATACCTTCTGCGCCCGCTCTCATAGTATTGGCCACAGCCATCTTGATTGCACGGCGATAGGAAACGCGATTCTCAATCTGACGGGCAATGCTGTCCGCTACGATGTGGGAATCAACCTCGGGACGCTTGACTTCGTAGATATTAATCTGAACGTCCTTTCCCGTGACTTTCTTGAGTTCCTCCTTGAGCTTGTCCACCTCGGTGCCGCCCTTGCCGATGATGAAACCGGGACGGGCTGCATAGATTGTGACAGTGATGAGCTTGAGGGTTCTCTCAATCACGATACGGCTGAGACCGGCCTTTGCGAGACGGCCGCCGAGATATTTGCGGATCTCGAAATCTTCCGCGATCTTTTCTGCGTAATTACCACCACACCAGTTAGAGTCCCAACCACGGGTGATTCCGATACGATTGCTGATAGGATTAGTTTTCTGTCCCATATTACTTATTCTCCACTGGTTGTTTTACATCGAGGATGACAGTGACGTGATTGGAACGCTTGCGGATGCGGCCGGCACGGCCCTGAGGGCACGGACGGATACGCTTCAACGTGCGCCCCTCGCCGACCATAATGGTCTTGACGATGACGTTACCGTTCTCCAGTTCTTTTACCTTGTCCTGATTCTTGGCTTCCCAGTTGGCAATAGCGCTGCGGAGAAGTTTCTCGAGACGGATGCTGGCCTCTCTCTTGGAGAAGTGAAGCAGGTCAAGTGCGTGGTTTACTTCAACACCTCTGACTGTGTCAGCGACAAGACGCATCTTGCGAGGAGATGTTGGAACATCATTGAGCTTTGCAATAGCTGTGACCTTCTTCTGCTCTTTGAGCCTGTCGGCCATTTGTTTTTTACGAACTCCCATTGTTAAATCTCCTTATGCATTACTTGTTGTTGCCAGAGTGGCCTTTGAATGTACGTGTCGGCGCGAATTCACCGAGTTTGTGGCCAACCATCTGCTCAGTTACGTAAACAGGGATAAACTTGTTTCCGTTGTGAACAGCGATTGTGTGGCCGATAAAGTCAGGGGAGATCATACTGGCGCGAGACCAGGTCTTGACCACCTCTTTCTTCTTGCTACCTTCATTCATAGCAAGAACCTTCTTCTCCAGGGCTTCCTGGATATATGGACCTTTTCTTAATGAACGACTCATAATCTCTAAAGTTTAATTCCTGTTATTTCTTTCTTCTCTCGATGATGAACTTGTTGGAAGAAGCCTTAGGATTACGTGTCTTGTATCCCTTTGCAGGCAGACCCTTGCGTGAACGGGGGTGTCCGCCGGAAGCGCGTCCTTCACCACCACCCATAGGGTGATCAACAGGGTTCATAACAACACCACGGTTGTGGGGGCGGCGTCCCAGCCAGCGGCTGCGGCCTGCCTTACCGTAGGATTCGAGGTTGTGATCCGGATTCGATACCGTACCGACCGTTGCGCGGCAGCTTACGAGAACCATACGTGTCTCGCCTGAAGGCAGACGGAGAACTGCGTGGTTGCCCTCACGGGCCGCAAGCTGTGCGGAAGTACCGGCTGAACGTGCCATTGCGGCACCCTGACCGGGACGAAGCTCGATATTGTGTACGAGAGTACCGACGGGAATTTCACTCAGAGGGAGGCAGTTGCCGATTTCGGGAGCGACGCCGCTGCCGGAAGCGATTACCTGGCCCACCTTGATGCCGTCCGGAGCGATGATGTATCTCTTCTCTCCGTCTTCATACTGAACAAGAGCGATGCGGGCGCTGCGGTTGGGATCATATTCGATGGTCATAACCGTTGCAGTGCACGCGTCCTTATCACGCAGGAAGTCGATGACACGGTACATTTTCTTGTGACCGCCACCGATATAACGCATAGTCATCTGACCGGTGTTGTTGCGACCGCCTGTGCTCTTGAGAGGCTCCAACAATGATTTCTGAGGCTTTTTGGTTGTGATGTCAGCGAAAGCGCTGATGACTTTGTTCCTCTGACCCGGGGTTACCGGTTTGAATTTCTTTACTGCCATTGTCTTTCCCTCCTAATTAAATGCTTGCATAGAAGTCAATCTTATCCTCACCTGCAAGAGTGACGTAAGCCTTCTTGAAATGGTTGGTGCGGCCACGGAGAAGTCCCGACTTTGTGTAACGGGATTTTCTTTTTCCGTGATAATTGACTGTGTTGACATCAGCGACGGAGACGTTGTACATCTCCTCGACTGTTTTCTTTATCTGAAGCTTGTTGGCCTTAACATCAACGATAAAGCCGTAACGGTTCAACTTTTCGCCCTGAGCCGTCAACTTCTCTGTTACGATTGGCTTAATTAAAATGCTCATCTCAGTATCTTTTTAGCGCATCCTTGCGGCAAGGATATCCTGCACACCATCGATGAGAACGAGCTTGTCGGCGTTCATAATGGCATAGGTGTTGATTTCGTCAACAGTGATGACCTTGACCTCGGGAAGGTTGCGGGATGAAAGGAAAATGTTGTCTGAATTCTGAGGAAGCACGTAAAGGACCTTGCGGCTGCCGGCCTTGATGGCTGCATTGATGCCGAGGAGTTCCTTTGTCTTGGGAGCTTCCATAACGAAGGGTTCGAGCATGATGATGTTCTCCTCTTTCGCCTTGTATGTGAGAGCGGAGTAACGGGCAAGAGCCTTGACCTTCTTGTTCAGCTTTGTGTGATAGAAACGGGGTTCGGGTCCGAAGACGCGGCCGCCGCCTACGAAGATGTTGGACTTGAGGGAACCGTGGCGTGCACCGCCGCCGCCCTTCTGACGTCCGAGTTTCTTGGTACTGTGAGCAATCTCGCTGCGGTCCTTCGTCTTGGCATTGCCGTGACGCTGGTTGGCAAGATACTGTACTACGTCAAGCCAGATGGCGTGATCGTTGGGCTCAATTGCGAAGATGGCGTCTTCAAGAACAACTTCCTTTCCTGAAGGAGTTCCGTCGATTTTGTAAACAGGTAGTTTCATAATTAAGCCTCCACTAATACATAAGAACCTTTGGCTCCGGGAACGGAACCTTTCACAACGAGAATGTTATTCTCAGGGATGACCTTGACAACCTTGAGGTTGAAGACCTTTACACGGGCGTTTCCCATATGGCCGGCCATACGCATTCCGGGGAATACGCGTGAAGGCCAGGAAGATGCACCCATTGAACCGGGGTGGCGAAGGCGGTTGTGCTGACCGTGGGTCTGTCCGCCGACACCGGCGAATCCGTAACGGTGAACAACGCCCTGGAAGCCTTTACCCTTGGAGATACCGATGATGTCAACGAAGGGAACTTCCTCCTTGAGGATGTTCTCGACGGTGATTACGTCACCGAGTTTGAGCTCTCCCGCGAAATCGTTCTCGAACTCTGCGAGTTTCTTCCTGGGAGTGGTTCCTGCCTTTTTGAAGTGGCCCTGAAGAGCCTTGCTGGCGTGCTTTTCTGTGGTTTCGTCATAGGCGAGCTGTACAGCGGCATAACCATCTTTCTCAACTGTACGGAGCTGCGTAACAACGCACGGACCAGCCTCGATAACGGTGCACGGTATATTCTTGCCGTCGGCACCGAAAACGGAAGTCATTCCGATTTTCTTTCCAATTAATCCAGGCATTGGTTTGTTAATTGATTGTTTGATAATATTGTTTTATCCCTTTTTAAGGGGGTGCAAAATTACAACATTTTTCTTATAATCCAAAACTTTTTGAAGATTCCTGCCGGGGAGTCCAACAAGCTCCGGGCCGACGTGTACAAGCGCAGCCGGAAAACTGAAAAGCGCAACATAGTCCCGGGACAGGTCAGAACACATCAAAATAAATTTAGAGAATGTTTGTTATAATAAACATTTCTTCTTATTTTTGCGCAAAATAAACGACAATTTTATGGGCAAGGATACATTCGGAAAGATAATGCCGAGAGTCTTGGATCAGGCTATGAAGCAAATGGGCGAGCAGATTAAGCTGGCCCGCAAGCGCAGGCATCTGTCAATGCAGGACATAGCGGAAAGGGCTACCGTTAACAGGCTTACCATCTCGAAAGTAGAGCATGGTGACCCCACGGTTTCCATTGGTATCTATGCTCGTGTACTGTATGCCCTCAATCTTGAGAAGGATATTACCCTGCTGGCCGCGGATGACGCACTTGGAAGGCAGTTGCAGGACGCTGAACTGCTGAAGAAATGAAAAAGATCACAGTATTCGCAGACTTCGATTTTCTCTCCGCTCCGCAGGAAATCGGCACCCTGGACTACGAACGTGTCCGGGGCAACGGCTATTTGGACATAGTGGATTTCATCCTCCGCGGCTGCGTCGATGCACGGAAGAATCTCCGGGAACTGTACCGCCGGGTCGCCTTCAACGTCCTGTTCGGCAACTCTGACGACCATTTCCGCAATCACGGTTTTCTCCTGACCCCCAAAGGCTGGACACTTTCTCCGGCATACGACATCAACCCGGGCACGAAGACCCACCAGTGCCTGCTGATAGACCAGTACACCGAGGAATCGGACATAAATGCTCTGCTGGGCGCATGCGAGAGTTATATGCTCGACCGGAAGGATGCCGGCGAAATCATTGAGGAAGTACGCGCCGCCATAAGGGACTGGCGAAAAACAGCGACACGTCTTCAGATTTCAATCAAAACGCTTGAGACATACTCAAAACGCTGGGACAAACTCAGAAATCATTGACCCGGGAATAATGTCAGCGGAGCAGGCGGAAACCCTCCTCACGCTCTTTTTAAAAACGGAAAACTCAAAGGCAAGGCGGAAGCTTTGAACGTCCGTCGCTCTCCGTTGGGCGCAGCGTGATGGCATCGAGGACATAAAAATCTTCTTGATTTCTTCGTATCCTCAGCAGAACTGAAGCAAGCTCCGCTCTGTACTCGGCTCGCACGCTTATTCTGAGAGGCAACGCACGGAACGACCGATCGAACGGATAATTTTACCATCGCCAGAAGGAAAGATGCCGCCACTGTAGTGGAGGTAAAGGTAATAAGCGTAGGTATCGTTTACAGTACAGGACCAATAGTAGCCGTAGAACCCCACAAGGCGGAGCGTACCGTCACCGTAGTCGCGATAACCGGCAGCGGGATACCATGTAGTACCTCCGTCTTGCAAAGTTGAGAAACTCATACCCTTGTAGGTTGGATCCCAATCCCCTGTGGAAGAAGCTGTTTTCCATACACCGGAATCACCGCCGTCAGGAATGCGCCAGCCCACGGGGCAAGGATCGTACATTGTCTTTGTGCTCTTCCAAAGTTCATTGTTCTGATTGGCCTGATCGGTGCAGTACCAGTCCCAAGGTTCAGAATCGTCGTTAGTCAGGAACACGGTGGGGTTCGATATGGAGAAAGCGAGGGTGGTGTTTCCGCCCTCAATGGCGTTGTCAACCGTCGCGACGAGGTGAGGACTACTGGATGCAGCTTCCGTGTCGCTGTCAATTTTACTGCTACCGAGGAACGGATCCTTCCTGCCCCACTGATACAGGAGTCCGAGGGCTCCGGGGTTGCCCTTCTCTGCGCTCGTCGCACCGAGATTCCTGTCCATCATTGTGCCGGCATCGTTGCTATAAACCTGACCCTGAGGCTGCTCACCGGCAAGCCAGATGTGCCAGGACCACAGAATATTTTCATCATCATCCACAACGGCAATCACGGCGTTGCCCGTCTCACCCGTGGCGGTGAACTTGACGTAACCATCGCTCTCAAGGATAGCACTGCTGATGAGGTCGCCTGAAGTCGGGGCTGTATCCGTTCCGAAACTCTCCCAAAGGACCTTGGCGGAAGAGGGAGCAATCGGGTCAGCAACAGTTCCATCTGTATTCCACCCGTTACCCTTGACCGTAGCATTGAACTTGTATTCCCCGGCTTTGCTCACAATGTAGCAGTTGGCAGTTTCTTCGATTGCGTTGTCAATGTCCGTGAAAGGAGATGACACCATAGTGGCTCCCGTGTTGATTTCCAGACTTACAGCCAGTGACTTGTCACTGGAACGGAATATTTCAGTCACACCGGCGAGACTGACCGTCACATTG
>JAZUHY010000094.1:0-2603 GCA_045641985.1 Candidatus Cryptobacteroides sp. | reverse complement strand
TTCAACCCCGTGGCTGGCGTCACGCGCAGCTGGGATAAGAAAAAGAAGTATGACTGGGAATTTCCCGTCATCATAGACAATATGATGAATCTGGAACTCCTGATGAACGCATACAGGCTGGGCGGTGACGACAATCTCAGGGACATTGCCGAAAAACACGCCACCACCACGCAGAACAACCACTTCCGCTCCGATTACGGCTGTTACCACCTGCTGGACTACAACGGCACGGACGGGAGCGTCATAGGGAAACAGACCCATCAGGGGCACTCCGACGGCTCGATATGGGCAAGAGGCGAAGCCTGGGCCCTCTACGGGTTCGTTATGATGTATCTCAAAACCGGAAACGAACAGTTCTATATGTGTGCCGACAACATAGCGAAACTGCTGGCCCGAATACTCCCCGAGGACGGCGTCCCTTTCTGGGATTTCGATTGCCCCGGCTCTTACAAAGATGCCTCTGCGGCTGCAATAATGGCATCAGCCTTCATCAGGCTGTATGAACTGTCGGGAATGCGGCAATATCTGGAACTGGCGGAAAAACAGCTCCGGACACTTGCCGGGAAGGAATACCTGTCCGAACCGGGAGAGAACGGCGGTTTCCTCCTCAAACATTCCGTTGGCAATCTTCCAGGCGGAAAGGAAATAGACGTTCCTCTCCCCTATGCCGACTATTATTTTCTGGAAGCGCTGCTCCGCTACCGGAACGCTACCCGCCATCCTCGGCTTTTCATAGACGATGCTCAGTTTGACGACCTAAAAAAACAGGTTACAGACGGCTCCAATCCGGCCCTCGTGAAAATCCACAGTCAGATTATGAAAGAAACCGACAACTTCCCCGACGAACCCGTCGAATGGAAGCTGGATGACTCCGGTAAAAGGATTCTGGGACTGTCCAGAAAGGCCCTCAGGCGTCTGGCATACAACGCCTACGCCTATAGGTTCACCGCTGAGCGCAAATATCTGGAAAGTGCTCTCAAGACCATAAATGAGGTATGCGCAATGCCGGACTGGAACGCCTGGCATTTTCTGGATGTGGCCGAATTGGCGGCCGGTCTGGGAATAGCCTACGACTGGCTTTATGATGAACTTTCACCTGAAACGAAATCAAGAATAGAGAACGCAATACTGACCAAGGCCATTTACGAAGCGTCAGATTTCAACAAAGCCTGGTTCTATGACCGCCACCACAACTGGAATCAGGTATGCAACGGAGGTCTCGTCATAGCGGCACTGGCAACGCGTGAGGCAAACGGTCAGTTGACCGGCAATGTCATTCATAATGCAGTAAGGTGCAGCCGCAAGGAGATTTCCAGGATTTATGCTCCGGACGGCTGTTATTCCGAAGGTCCCGGTTACTGGGTTTATGGCAATGAGTACCAGGTTGTTATGCACGACGCTTTCGACTCCGTTCTCGGGGACGATTTCGGCCTCGGGCAAATGGAGGGCTTCGACAAGGCGGCGGATTTCATCGTCAACTGCTACGGCAGCGCACACGAAATGTTCAACTATTCGGATAATGGAAGCGCCGAAAAACCATCCATCCCTGTCTGGTATTTCGCATACAGATACGAGAAGCCATATCTTGTTCAGAAAGAGTTGGAATTCCTTGACAAGGGTATGTACTACGACGGAAATTGCAGTTTCCTTCCCATTATGGCCGGATATGCGGCCCGAATCAAGCCGGACGACAGGCGGCAGGCGGCTTCAAGACTGTACTTTGCCGACGGGGACAATCCCATAGTCACGATAAAGGGGCCTTGCGGCGGAACGGACGGGAACTGGTATCTCGGAGTAAAGGCCGGAAAGGCGTCAAACAACCACGGACACGCCGACCCGGGCTCATTCGTGTTCGACAGGGATGGCGTGCGCTGGGCATCAGATATGGGAGCGGCGTCCTACACCAAATCCGAGAACACCCTGAAGGCGAAAGGCGGGAATTTCTGGCTTATGACCCAGGAATCGTTGAGATGGGAAGTCTTCCCCATCGGAAACCAATGGCATAACACTCTTACCGTCAACGGACATCTGCTCAACGTGAATGGTAAAGCCACCATTTCCGGCACCTTCTGCAATAACACGGAAGCGGGTGCAACGCTCGAATTGAGCGAGGTCTTTTCAGAAGACCTCGAAAAGGCCGTCAGGACATTCCATATCGGCGAAGACGGCATTCTTCGGATTACGGACGAACTGAAAGCGAAGCGGAAATCCGACGTCTGCTTCACATTCGTGACCAAAGCGGACGTGCAGATTGCCGGAGACGGCGTTCATCTGCAATCGAAGGGCAGGACAGCCCTTCTGCACGCAGATGGCGCACGGGTGGGATATTCGCTGCTTGATGCGCCGGAAGCGGCGGAAAAAGGCTTCAACATCATTCAGATATGCTATTCTGTCCCGGGCGGCAGAGCCCTGAAAGTGACCGTCACGCTCGAATAGGCATTGGGAATAGTTTTCAAAATTTCTTATATTTCCTCTAAAAATCAATTGTTCACATCTATCTGAAGTTGGCGAGCGTGGTATCGCCGTGCGTTGGGCGTATAACAGGTTCACGCCACGAGTTCGATACTGCGGCGTAACAGAATGATAATAAAACAATTTCCTCT
>JAZUHY010000093.1:0-80362 GCA_045641985.1 Candidatus Cryptobacteroides sp. | reverse complement strand
ATATATGATCCGAACGGCTTCGCACTAATCACCCGCCACAAGATAAGTCCGTTCAAGGGAAAATACATCACGAAGGAAGGGCACGCCAGCAGCAAGAGCCGGGACATCCTCGAATCGGAGCAGACGCTCAGGACCTTCTTCGGGCAATGGGAGGATGACAGCCTGCTATCCCGCTTCCTCGCGTCCATCAGGGAGGACCGGCCGCGATACTATCCGAAGACGGTCAAATCAATGGCCGCGTTGCTTACGGACTATGACAAGACAACGGCAGTCCGTCTGCTGGAACAGTATGCTGAGCGCAAGGTGTACAATGCCAACGACATGGCCGACATCGCGAAGACGATGGCGGACAGGATGGCGTCGGAGCCGAAACCAACGCGTGTCGTGATGTCATCGGGACTTGATGCTAGGGACATTACTCCGCAGAGGCGTCAGGTGTCCGAATACGAGGATATAATCAATGGAGGGAAGAAGTGATGGCACAGATGAATATTACTACCGAAGACATACGCTTGTATGCCAAGGCCTTGAGACTTAGCAATCTCAGGAACAAATGCCCGGACATCATACACAGTGCCCAGATAGAGAAGCCGTCCTATCTGGACTTCCTCCTGAACATACTCAAGAGCGAGACCCAGGCCCGTCAGGAGAACGACCTCAAGCGCAGAATGAGGCAGGCCAAGCTTCCGCGCTGCTGTGACCTTGACAAGTTCGACTTCAACCACAGCGCCGGCATCACCAAGCCGGAACTGAAGCAATTGCGTGAACTCGTCTGGCTTGACCAGATGTACAACCTCATCTTCATGGGGCCCTCCGGAACCGGCAAGACCTTCATGGCTGCCGGACTTGTCCGTGATGCCGTCCTGAGGGGCTACAGAGCTCAGTTCATGACGATGGACAACCTGATAGGGATACTCAGGATGAAGGACGTGTCGTCGTCAGCGATGTGCGCATACAACAACATCCTCAAGTGCAACCTGTTCGGAGTGGACGACATCATGCTGATGCCGATGAAGAAGGAGGAAGCCGTTGCGTTCTTCAATCTTATAAACGCTCTGCACGAGAAGGCTTCCGTCATCATCACCACCAACAAGGCCCCTACGGAATGGGTGGAAGTTCTTCAGGATGAGGTTCTGGCAACGGCTCTTCTGGATCGTCTGCTGTTCCATTGCGAGGTCGTCAAACTCGAAGGCTCAAGCTACCGTATGGAGAATAGGTCCGGCTTTCTGGAAAAAGAAAAGGAGGAGAGACAATGAAAAAGGCTAACAGAGAGGCACTGAGAATCGCACTGTTTGACTTTCAGGAAGAGAGAAGACTCTTTCTTGAGCAGGTCCGCATCCTTATGGAAAATGAAATGAATGCGTACGGCATCGTCAATGAGGTATACTCTCCAAAGAAATATGACCCTACAGTCGGACAGGACTGGGAAATCAAGATGGACATACTTGAGGAAACACTGGAAAGAGTCCTGGATGACGAGAGGTAGATAAAAACGATGAAAACCATAGACCTTAAGCCGCTGAAGAAGTATGCGGCAGCGCGCTGCCGCATACTTCTTCTTTGATACTATACAAAACAAAAAAAGTCCGACAAAACTGACGAACCTTAATTGCCGAAACCAGACGAATCAACTTTTCTGAAAATTGTAGCAACTTTATTTGCTTTTTACACCCATACGGGGACGGGCCTGAAAGAAAGGACTTTCAGACCGGCGGTGACCGCTATGAGTCAAGGGTTGCCTATGCGGTCTCGGAGGCAGGGATAAAGTCGGGCGAACGGACTCTGGGGATTGTCTCCCTGACGAAGAGTATACCGATGCCGCACTCGCGGCACAGGTTCATCACAAGGCCTCTGGCAGCGCAGATACTCTGCCATGACTTACGCCTGGGCAACTGAAGAATATCGCAAAAGAATGGCTGTCTCCTTCAAAGATATGAACGGGAAGAAAGTCCGTCAGCTGACTCTTGATGGTCGACTTGTTGCCGAATACCCATCGGCAACCGAAGGTGCCAAAGCAGTGGATGGAACATTTGGAAGCGTAGCGCGTGTCTGCCGTGGCGAACGAGCATCATATAAGGGATACAGGTGGGAATATTTTGATGGCTAAAAATTCCCAAAACCGCATAATGTGATATTCGCTTCTATTCAATGATGCTCTCTGAGTCATCGTTGTGTTTCTCTTTATTCTTGATGACCAAATCCTTGCTGGTATTGGCATAACAATATACGCAGAAATGCCTGCAGGTATTGTACATTCCAATGTCCTTGCTTATCATGCATCCGCAGATTTTTCGTTGCCCCTTGTCTTTCAAATCTTTGCCTACAGAGGGTATAGCAATTGTGGACTGAAATAGCCCTCCTGTTTCAGGTAGCTTGCCCGTTCTCAGGTAATAAACAAGTTCCTTATCGTCTCCAAATAGCCTCTCCATCAATTCGCCATCTATGCAACGGTTATGTTCAATCCCATACGACTTGAGGTCAATCTCTTCAGCGCAAGTTGCCAAAGTCAAATCCCAGCCTTCGGACTTCCAGTGCTCGCGCAGTTTCGCCAGGCCGTCCACGAGTTCAAGCCGTTTGTCTCCTTCCGGCTCTGCGGACTCAACATTTTCTTTAGTGAAGAAAGGCGTCTCCTTGACAAGGTTATTCTGAACTTTTCGATATGCTCTGACATCAATAAAACTGAAAACAAGTTTCTCCGTATAGCCTTTCAACTGATTGCCGACGTGATAAATCTTGGTAAGCAATTGTCTCGGGGAAAGATTGTCTGTCAAGACCAATGGATCAAAACGCCAAATCACCTTCTCCTTGCCAATCTTTTCGGACAGGCGTTTAAACACCTCTATGCGGTGTGATAACGAAGGAACATTGGGTTCAAAGCCTTCTCGTTCATAGTCGTTTAGAGTAACCTGGAAATAATAATGGATGCCTCTTTTGTCCAATTCTGGCAAATACTCAATCATCGGCTCTGGATCTTTTGTCCAGAAGACAACAACCTTTGTATCCTTGAACGAGACATACATCGGCTGTTGGTTAAACGGATTGTACCAAACGCAATATCCGGCCTTCAACCGGTTGACAAACCACTTGGCGTAGAAAGCAGGGATGTCGGTTGAGCGGCTTGCTGAAATGATAACAGGCGCTGTCGCTTCAACCAATTTACCATCTTTATTTATTATGCTGATCTTTTCTGCCATAATTGTCAACTACTTATAAATACGCCGTAAAAATGATTCAGTAATCCGATATTTTCCTTTCTTAAAATCAACAAATTGCCGGATTATTGTTGCATTGTCTATGGGCTTTCCTTTATAGTATGAATAATCCTTGCTATTAGGATCGTGAGCCTCAATGAACCACGTCAAATCCTCAATCCATTTCTTATTCATGCCGGACATAAGGGCCGCAAATTCAGGATTGTTTATCAAGAAGTCCACATCTGACAAGAACGTTCCCGTAGACGGATACATATTGGAGAATAAATTATCAGCCGAATCTGAAACATGATTATCACGCTCGGGCAGAGGTTTATTATTTCTTTGAGGTTTCAACTTCTTAAAAAGAACCTGCCTCACACCAAGTTGTATTTTTTTTCCGAACACTTTTTCATCACAAACATCGTTAATGAACTCTTGATTGACTTCACCATATCGAGCATAGAACTCAAGGTATCGTTTCTCATCTTTTTTTGCGCCAGGACATTTCTTTACAATATCAGACATAAGCGAATCGAAGTCTACGATGGTTTCAGTCTTTTCATTTTTTTGTCTGGAAAAGTCAGCGGATGATTCAAGATGAATAGGGTTCAATGGCTCAGATGATTTGTTTTCTTTTTCAAAATCCGGCATGTCCCCATCTATAGTTTGAATAGGCTGTTCAACAAGGTCAGTATTTTTCGCTGGGACAAGAACGCTACGTCCAAACAACTGACCATAAAACTCCTTGTACACTTCTGCAATATACTTGCTCTCTCGGCCAAATAGCAAGTCAGTGAAATCGCGAGGTAAGTTGGCAAACCCATTTAATGTGCCATAGAACGCAAATACAAGGCGGTAATCCGTCATTTCCTTACTCTGTACATACTGAAGAAGTTTTTGCCAATCATCGCCACGGACAACTACTGCAGCTATTGAAGAATAAATGTCGTTTTTCCACTCATGAGGAAACTCATCCCCCCTGACGTGACGCCTTAATGCATTAAGGGTAATTTCAGGATAGGACCCCTTCCACTCATTCTCACACAAATCTTTAGCCTTCCTTGTGATTTCATCAGATAACGCCTCCTTGAATGTGCTGACTTTCCCGTTAAACTCATCTTTGGAAAGGACATCGTTTAGCCAACCGATGCATAATTTCTTGTCTTGTTCTGATACTCCATTGATGTTCAAGTGTACCAATGCTCCATCAATAACAACTATTTGGCTATCCTCTACGGAAAGAGAACGTGCATTATGAAGCATCGAAGACTCGATTTGCTTAATGATGCTATTACAATTTTCGACAACAGGATTTTTAGAATCCGGAGTTGTCGCCGCCGTAAGGAGCTGAGATATTGTTCTATCCACATCGAACTCTCCCTTTATATATCCGTACTCTCCACGAACAAGGGAAACAATAGCATCAAACAAAGATTTTTCGTTTACTATCGATGACAATTTGGAAAAGAACGGAACAGGTGGTTGGAATTTTGCATAAAGAGCTTTCAATCTTTCACGTTGCAGTTCTGTCGCCTTATGATCGAAGCTTGCCAAAATTGCAGCAAGAATGTTGTATATCTCCCTGGCATCGTTCAATTTGGACAAATCATCAAAAGAAGGAGATAGTATGCTTCCTATATAATAGCCATATAGAAGACCCTTCATCCGATTTATCCTCTTGTCTTTTTCAATCTCAACAACATTTAGATTTTGCACCTCAGATGACGAATCAATAACCGGGAAATGCTCAGATGGCAAATTGATAACAGAAATCTTCTTTCTGAATAGTTGGACGAGTTTTGTTTCTATACTGGCATCGGACATTGATAAAGCTATGCGCCTATCTGACTCTGTAAAGAAGAATATACTTGATGAGAATGGATCAACATATATGGAATGATCGCATAAGAACACATGCTCAGCAATAGGGACGAGAGTTGATGCAACTGATTCATCAAGATAAACTTCAACAATCATTGGGTGATCTTCATAGTCAGATAGTGGACGACTAAGTGCGCACAACTTATCATATAGCACTATGGAGTTGTCAAAAGGATTCTCCGGTATGGATGTCCAACGACTATATCCAAATGAGCGAGCCGAATAGAAAGACTTCGGTGAGATGCTTTCACTCGACAAGATGTTGTTGAAATTCAATGATGAAGTAGGAATGTAGTATTTCTTCATATTAGATATCCTCCACAGTATCAGTTTCTGAAGTTGAATATAGATTGCTCGGCACCTTATTTAGAGGCGCGGGAAGAATCCCCGTGTACATAACATAGAGATAACGATATGTTCTCGTCATTGCAACATATAGCGCCTTTTGTTCTGATATCTTTCTGCCATCGCTATCGGAAAGAGGAGAAATGCCTGGAAGAAAGACTGCCTCGAATTGGAGCCCTTTAGCACTATGATATGTCATGACTTTGGGATTCGAAGTGCTGAAATTCAAGTTGTTTACACTGTTGTGCCAGTCTTCTTTATCATCATATTTTGCTTCGTGGTCAATGCCGAGAGAATTTAGCAATGTGCTTACGCCACGAACGTCTTCATTATGTGGCAATAAAATGCCTACATCGGATAATGTGCCACGTTTTAAGATACGAGCAATAGCATTAATCTGGTCATTAAATGAACCGTAACGAATAAACTTTGGGATAGCTGTCTCTTTACTCTTATATGTCTTTTCATCGTAAGCATCCAAATCGACACCTACATACTGCGCTATTCGAGCAGTAGGTATAGGAAGACGATAGTTTCGATAAAGTGAAAAATTCTTGGGTTCTTTATCATAGGGGAACAAACGATTGATGCCGTTAACAGGCATTGTGTCCTTTAATCCCTGATATATCGACTGTGCCGTGTCACCAAAGAAAAAGAAATTCTTATTTGTCGCGTCAATAAACTCTTGAATCTCTTCTCTTGTAAAATCTTGAATCTCGTCTACGATCACATAATCCGCACTTGGACAATCAAGTCGATTGCGCCAATGCCAGTGGTAATAAAAATCATTGTGAAGGCCAAGTGTCTCTCGGCCAGCATTCATATAATTGCACAGAGCCTTTGTATAAACAATAATCTGGTAATTGTTCCCTTTCTCTTTTTGAATTCTCTGTGCTTTGATGAGGGCGAGAACTGACTTGCCGCTTCCGGCACACCCGCTGACAAGACACGACTTGTCGTTAGTCGCCATCAAGACTTTTATCTGGTCTTCGTCGAGTTCGGACTCGATTATCATCCAATCTTTTTTTGCCATATTGTATTATCGTTTATTTTTCAATTAGTCTCCAAGCGATTTTGCTGATGTCACCTTGTTGCCGGGAATGGTTTACAACAAAAGATTCATTGTTACTGACATTCCTTTCAATGACCGAGGCTCCAGCTATTTGTAACCCTTTGTCCATTAAATCAGGGAGCCATTCTCGAACGACATTGTTTTTGGTCGTAACATCAACAAGTAACATACACCCGTCAACAGAAATGCGCGGCATCATAAACTTAGCTAAATGCTCGTAAGCATTTTTTTCTTCAAACTGTTGTTTGGTAACGAATTCGCAAACAGCCTTGAAAGAAATGACAAGATCGTAATTGTAATCAAGAATTGCATCCAATATGCTCAAATCGTAGAAATCATCAATCTTAATGGCAGAAGGTGTGCAGTCAATCTGTAACGCGTTTCTTGAATTGAATTCGTCTTTGATTTCATCAAAACGATTCAAAGCATATTGATTGCCATCAATCGCCTTGACCTTTAATGACTTTATTTCCGGGCGGCATTCGGCAACAGCAGTTGCAAGGCCGATTATTTCTCCGCCTGTTCCACAACCGAAATCAAGTAATTTTAGCTTTTTAAAACCTTTGAATAAGTCGGAATGGGTAAAGCGATATCTGAAGATGCAATAAGATTCCGCGAAACTGCGGGGAAAATATGTCCCCAAGTAGTTACGGATCTCACCTGGCCCCCAATCGATGACGGTCATGTCAGAATTACTTCGGCAATACTTTCCTTCAAGAGTGGAGAAGATAAAGTCATCCAGCCAGGCAGGAAGCGTGACTTCTTTGGAAGTGATATTAATATATGTGGCGCAAGGGAAGCTCATAATACTCCTAATTACGCTCAAATTTAGCAAAAATTATCCATCCAACATTATATTTCTCTCTATATAGTGATATTTATTAGATGACAATGGCAAATAATTCATTGTTCGCTTGTTAGTAGCAAATTCAATAGTTGTCGGTCAGCAGCCTGCCGCAAGCGTCAGTCAGCTCACCGACCCTGAGCAATCTGAAGGAAGTCCGGATTTTCCAGAGGTGTCCCATAGTGGGACAATCGTCAGGAGGGACAAGGGAGCCGTCCCGGATCTGAGCAAGTGCGGATGGTCCCTGAATTTTTCGTGGACCTTCCGCGTAATGAGAGAATAAAGTGCTGATTGTTAAGATGCCCAATTACAATAGTGCGGAAGGTCCAAAGGAAAAGCAGGGACCTTCCGCAGTAATACGTAATTTCCCAGATGAATGATGCTCTAAGCCTAAGGCCGTTGCTTCCGTTTTCTTTCAAGGTGATATGTGCGGAAAGCATTTCTATACTGCGGAAGGTCCCAATAAAATTTTGACGATGAAATATTATTCCCTAGCTTTGTTGTAATCTGTGATGAATCCTTGACTATGTAATAGCAAGCGATACAGGCCGTTCTGGTCGGGAATCCGAATCCCTCTCTTGGAATCTCCAGAGTTTTTATAATAACAATAACCTTCCATACAAGTTATGGAATAAAACTCGATGATATGAAGAAGACATTGCTTGAGCTGTCGTTTGACGATGAGACAATGAAGTATGACCTGATTTCAAATTTCCGGATAATTCCAGGTTTTTATGATTTTGGATAACAGACTGTATGTAACCCGGATGTTGCCTGATGGAACAACTGCTTCGGTCAGACTGTTCCATATCAGTATGGAGGGCCTTGAGAAGTCTCTGATTTGCAGGGACGAGGAGGATTATGACGTGATGGTCAAGAATATTTTCTTATGTGCAAAAAGGGAGAATGTCATAGTCGTAATCTATGGTGTTGTCTCAAACCACGCCCACATTGCTGTGCTGGCAACGGCGTATGACTGCGCACAAAGGTATGCAAATGCTTTGAAGAAGGTCCAGTCTATGTGGATCCGCCGCAAGTACGGGGATATCGGGATTCTTCTTGGTAAAGAAACTGACATATCAGAAGTTGAAACAATAGATTATGCCCGGAATGTTCTCGCATATATTCCCAGGAATGCTTTGGACAACGGAGCCGTCAATATCAATCAATACAAATGGACAGGGTTTAGAGCTTTTTTCTGTGGAGGGCAAGTATCCGTCCATACTGCAAAAGTTTCTCATCTTTCCACGAGGCGTTGTGAATCAATTATGCATACAGGGTCGGATTTGTCGGATGTTCCCTGGCTCCTGAACGATTCCGGAGAAATTGAACCTGCCAGTGCTTGTGACTGGCAATACCTTGAGGAAATTTATGGGCATAATCAGTCGTTCTTTCTCAGAAAAATAGGTTCCGTGAATTCTGCTGAGATGATTTATCGTCAAGCGATTGAGCACCATAAGAAATTTTCCGATTCCGAATATCTGATTGTCGCCGGTCAATATGCCCGGGACTGGTTCCAGACGGACATAAGCAATATGACGACGCGTCAGAAAGTAAGGTTCCTCCAATATTTGGATAAGAAACTGAATCTGTCTGTGCCTCAAGTATCCCGCTGTATGAATATGGACAGGAATACCGTCGCTAAAATTCTGGGAAGGAAGACAGGCAATGCGGAATGATATTCCAGCGAAGTGCGGAAGGTCTCCATTTTCTCTGATGACCTTCCTCAAGCGTAAGGACTATATTGCTGATTATCAGCATGTTCAATTGTAGTGCTGCGGAAGGTCCACAGGGAAAGCGGGGACCTTCCGCACTATTTGGTGTGCCCGTTCCAAATCCGGGAATCACTTACCGATGCAATGCTTTACAAATATCAGGTTCAACGTTTCCTGGCTGGAAATTCCACCTTCTCCCCAGACGGTGCCGAGTTCGGAGATGGCGGCGCGGAGGTCCTCGGCGAGGAGTTCGGTGCTGAGGCCGGAGTCGAGGCCACGGAGGCAGTCGTTCAGAGAGTCGAGGGAGCGGGAGAGCGCTTCGTAGTGGCGCAGGTTGGTGACAAGGGTTTCGCCTGTAGAGAAGCGGCCGGCCTGAGACTGAACGATGGCACGGCGCAGATTGTCGAGACCGGCTCCGGTTTTAGCTGAAATCTTCAGAAATTCCGGAAGACTGCCGGCTCCGGAATTCCCATTGCCACCGTCATTCCGGGAAACATAGGTCTTGCCATCAGAACCGGTGGTAAAGTCGCAATTATCAGCTTCAATGCCACGCATTCCGTTCTTGCAGTCGAAAGCATCGGTCAGATCGCCCTTGTTCAATACCGGAATAAAAGTCTGCTCTTCAGAGCAACGCGAGAGCAATTCTTTGGCGGAAGCAATCACAATATCACCGGGAAGAGAACCATCGAGAACCCCAACGACCACATCCGCCTTGCGCAGGGCATCATAGGAGCGGGAAATGCCCATACGCTCAACTTCATCGCCGGTCTCGCGCAATCCCGCAGTGTCGATGAAACGGAATTGAATGCCGTCTATCGTCAGAACCTCTTCGACGGTATCTCTGGTTGTGCCCGCAATGTCGGAGACGATAGCCCGGTCTTCTCCCAGCAGGGCGTTCAGCAATGTGCTTTTCCCGGCATTCGCGGCACCTATTATGGCTACCGGCACACCGTTCTTGAGAGCATTGCCGTCACGGAAGGATGCGGACAGGGAAGTCACTTTCGACCTTAACGCCTCCAAGAGGGCGCGCAGCTGGCTGCGGTCTGCAAATTCAACCTCCTCCTCGCTGAAATCGAGCTCCAGCTCCATCATAGCGGCCGCTTCCAGCAATTTGTCCCTCAGACCTTTCAATTCGGACGAATAGCCGCCTCTCAACTGATTGACAGCCACGCGGTGCGCCGCTTCCGAAGATGCCGTAATCACGTCGGCCACCGCTTCCGCCTGGGCAAGGTCCATTTTCCCGTTCACGAAGGCCCGTCTGGTGAATTCTCCCGGGCCCGCCATTCTCGCACCCGCGGCGACCAGCATCCGCAGCAGTTCGGTGACGATATAGGGGGAAGCGTGACAGGATATCTCCACACTGTCTTCTCCGGTATAGGAATGCGGAGCCCTGAAAACGGACACTACAACATCATCAAGAACATCACCTGACAGCTTCCGCACAACTCCGTATTTGAGGGAGTAACCTGGCGCGTCAACAATACGTCCCTTGCCGCATTCCACAATCCCGTCGGCGATGCTCAGGCTCTCCGGCCCGCTGATGCGTACAACGGAGACGGCACCCGTACCGACCGATGTGGCGGGAGCGCAGATGGTGTCCTGATAGTTGCAAAGCATTATTCTGTGACGAATTTGAAGAACTTGCGAACCTCGTCAACAGTCTTCAGCCTTGCCATATAGACCATATTGCCAAGGGCTGACGACAGTGCATCCGGCATACGCTCACACATAACAACTGATGCTCCGTAACGGGCGAGGATGTCTTCGTGCGAATTGGCGTGCTCCTTGCCGTCACGACGGCCCACATAAGCGCAGTAGTACTGTTCTCCCTGACCGGTGCGGCACTCGTCGAATGCCACCATATCGGCCCAAATCCTGAACACGTCAGTGCTGTGGGCGTAATCCATCATATCGGGAGTGAATCCGCCGGCAGGCCTCATATTGACCTCCAATCCGACATAATCACCCTTCTTTCCGAGCCCTTCACGGTCCCTGTCGAGCTTGAAGAATTCGAGATGAACGAAACGGGACTTGATGCAGAATGCCCTGACCGTCCTGCGGCCTATGTCGGACAAAGCCTTGGGAACGGTCTTGTCAACGTAATAGCAGTTCTCCAGATTGTCGTGCACCACGTCCATAATCGGAGTGGGGAATACGCTCATCGACTCGAAGACAGGCTCCGATTTTGAATTGTAAATGCCGTCATAAGACACCAGCAGACCCGTTATGAACTCCTCCACAACGAACGCCCCATAATTTGAAGGATGACTTTCGAAGAACTCTTCCAAATCCTTGTCTCCCAAAAGTTTGAATGTACCCTCCGCGCCAACTCCGTTGTCCGGTTTTGCAATGATGGGGTAGCCGGTGAGAGCGGCGAACGCCCTGACGGCCTCCAGCCCTTCAGCCGCCTTTATCTGCCTTGCTGTGGGGATGCCGCCGGCACGGTAATATTTCTTCATCTCGGACTTTTCCTTGATGGAAGCGATTCTGTCCGTCTGAATGCCTGTGGTGATGTTGAAATCGGTGCGCAGACGCGCATTCTGCTCAAGCCAGTATTCGTTGTTGGATTCTATCCAGTCGATACGGCCGTATTTATGCGTGAAGAAAGCAACTGCCCTGTAAACCTCGTCATAGTTCTCAAGGGAATTGACACGGTAGTATTCGGTCAGGGAATTCCTCAATTCGTCGCTCAATTCATCGTACGGAGCGTCGGCTATGCCGAGAACATTGACTCCGTTGGCTTTCAGTCCAGCGCAGAAATGGCTGTAGGTGGCCGGGAAATGCGGTGAGACAAAAACAAAATTCATAAATGAATACGAACCTCCCCGTTCGCTTATTTTGCGGATTTCTCCGTTTTCTATGGCCCAGGCTTCACCATAAAGTGTCCTGCGGCCGTTTTCCTGAATGATATATACTCCGTCACAGAATGTGTAGAACCTGTGACCGTAACTTTTCGGTAAAATAATGTCGTACAGCAGGCGGCGTCCATCCAGCCAGGCATCCCTTATGTCTTCGAGGTGGGGTACGATGTTGATGTCGGTAAGCCCCAGACCTTTCAGACGAACCTGATAGAACGGATCCGCCCCTTCTCCGGGCAGTTCGGGATGGGAATAGACATCCTCCGCGCAGTTCATCGAACCGGCGCTGCATCCCATCACCACACCGTCATACGAACTTAAAATGGATTTCAAACCTATTTCAGCGAAGAAACGGTTCTGAGTGGGAACGTGGCCGCCGCAAAGGATGATAAAATCGCTGCCGGCCACAAGAGAAGCCGCCTGAGCGGCATTTTCTCTCGCCAACATTATGATGGACGAGAACTCTATTCCGGAATTGACAAGGCATTCCTTTGTGGAGTCAAATACCCAGCGGCAGTTGTCGGAATCATCCGGAGCCGCACCTACAAGCAATACTGACGGATGCTGCGGGAGACGGGATTTCAGCCGATGGAGAAAATCACCGTCGGAAGTGAAATGCCCGACACCTTTGTTGCAGGGACTTCCCGTCAGGAACAATGTCATAGACTGCTGCCTCCTATGACACCGCGAAGCAGGGAAGTGGACGGCACCTGTCTGTCGCTGACCGGTTGGAAACAACTCAGGAAACGCAGAAGTCTGTGCGCCTCGCTGTATTCGGAACAGTTCTTGGGCACGGAGGCCAGAATCCTTTCGGCGTGGGAGCGGAGCACGGCGAATTCGACCAGATAAGCCGAATTGAACAGCACGTCCGCCGTTTCCTGATAGGGATATATCCATTTGACCTCTGCACGGCGCACGTTGGGCCAGTTGCTTATGGTCTGTCTGGCCGTGAACGAGCCCATATTCGCATCCCTCACTATCCTGCGCAGCAGGCGGTTGTCGCTTGTGGGTATGCAATTGTGGTCGTCAAGGGAAATGCTGGTGATGGCATTGATGAATATCTTGTATTTGGATTCATCCGGCACCTTATCCGTGAGCAGGGGATTCAAGGCGTGTATTCCTTCTATCAGCAGCACAGTCTCCGGTTCGAGCTTGAGCGTCTTGCCGTTGTATTCGCGGATTCCGGTCACGAAATTGAATTCCGGCACCTGCACCTCCTCTCCTGCAAGCAGTTTCAGCACATCCTGCTGGAGCGCCGCGTGATCGACAGTATCGAAATTGTCGAAATCGTAATTGCCGTCCGGCAGTTTCGGGGTCTCGACTCTGTTGACAAAGTAGTCATCCGTAGAGAAGGACACGGGTTTCAGTCCACAGGCCTTGAGCTGGATGCTGAGCCGCTTGCAGACCGTTGACTTTCCTGAGCTTGACGGCCCCGTAATCAGCACGACACGGACTTTTCCGTTATGGTATCTTTCCTCGATTTCTTCCGCAATGCTGACAATTTTTTTCTCCTGCAGGGCCTCGGATACCTGGATAAGGTCCGTGGCCTTGCCGTTCAGGCAGGCGACGTTCACGTCTCCCACAGTTTTCAGACCCATTATCCGGTTCCAGCGCAGGCTTTCCTTGAGGACTTCGAAAGTCTTGGGTTCTTCGCGCTGAGGTGCAAGCCGTCCGGGATTGTGGCGGTCGGGGACTCTCAGCAGAATGCCGCCGTTGAAAGGCTGTATGTCCCAGATTTTCAAATATGATGAGGAAGGGACAAGTGCGCTGTAGTACATATCCGGATACCCCTGGAGGGTGTAGTACTTGACATAAACCCTCCCGCAGGTCTCGAGAAGCTTGACCTTGTCGTCAAATCCGTATCTGGAGAATATCTCTATGGCTTCTTCCGTTCTTACTTCGTGCCGGTGGAACTCTTCGCCGGCCCCGACTATTTCCTTCATCCTTTCACGGATGGCGTCGATTTCCTCCTTGCTGACCGCAGTTCCGTCAGCCTTGGCAATTTCGCAGAAATAACCTTTGGATATGGGTCTGCGCATAGTGATTCTGCTGGACGGACATACATCCGAAGAAGCCTTTGCCAGAAGGAAACACAGCGACCGGCAATATACGCTCCTGCCGGCATAGGAAGAGTAGTCCAGGAACTCTATGTCCTTGTTGTTGAATATTCTGAATTTGAGGCCTTCAACCACAAAGTTGACCTTGACCGCAAGTATCGGCAGGGGATTGTCCAAGTTGAAGGCGCTTTCAATCTCCCTGATCGTGACGCCTTCCGGAAATTCACCATAAGTGCCTGTGTTCCGGCAGAAAACTTTTACCATAGGAACTAGTAGTCGGAATGTTTGATGTCGCGGGGTGAAACCTTGTTCATATTGTCAAGCAGGTCCATATTGGTCTTGAACTCATCCATCAGCTGAAGCATGAAATTCATAGCCTCCAGGGGATTCATCTCGGCCAGCAGCTTCCGCAGTATCCAGATGCGGGATGCGACCGCCTTGTTGAGCAGAAGGTCATCGCGGCGGGTTCCGGACAGTATGACGTTGACGGCAGGGAAGATACGCCTGTTCGACAGATTCCTGTCGAGCTGGAGCTCCATATTGCCCGTACCCTTGAATTCCTCGAAGATGACGTCATCCATCTTGGATCCGGTTTCGGTAAGGGCAGTAGCCAGAATGGTGAGAGATCCGCCGCCTTCAATGTTGCGTGCGGCACCGAAGAAACGTTTGGGTTTCTGGAGGGCATTGGCATCCACACCTCCGGTGAGAACCTTTCCGGATGCAGGCTGCACGGTATTGTAGGCGCGGGCGAGCCTTGTGATGGAATCAAGGAGGATAACCACGTCGTGGCCGCATTCCACGAGTCTGCGAGCCTTTTCAAGCACCATATTGGCAACTTTCACGTGTCTTTCGGCCGGTTCGTCGAAGGTGGAGGCCACAACCTCGGCCTTTACGGAACGCTGCATGTCGGTGACCTCCTCGGGACGCTCGTCTATGAGGAGGACGATTTCATAGACTTCCGGGTGATTGTCGGCAATGGCGTTTGCTATGCTCTTGAGCAGCATTGTCTTACCCGTCTTGGGCTGGGCGACGATGAGTCCGCGCTGTCCCTTCCCGATAGGCGCAAACAGATCGACAATACGGCAGGAGAGGTCCTTTTCGTGGCCGTTGCCCAGCAGGTTGAATTTCTGGTCGGGGAAGAGGGGCGTCAGGAAATCGAAAGGAACGCGGTCACGGATGAACTCCGGCTTGCGTCCGTTGACATACTTTATCCTGACGAGAGGGAAGTATTTGTCACCTTCCTTGGGAGGACGTATTTCTCCGGTGACGGTATCGCCGCTCTTGAGCGCATTTGCCTTTATCTGCTGCTGGGACACGTAGATGTCGTCCGGCGAGTTAAGGTAATTGTAGTCGGAAGAACGCAGGAAACCGTATCCGTCGGGCATAATCTCCAGAACACCCGTGGCTTCGACCGTACCTTCAAATTCCGGCGCCTTGGGTTTGGGCTGTTGGGGCTGTTGCTGAGGTTTCTGATGACGGTGTTTTTCCTGTACTGCGGGCTGCTGCGCGCTATCCTGATTCCGGTTTTCCTGTTGTTGAACAATCGGCTTCTTTTCAACGGAAGTCTGATTTTGAGCTTCCGCTTCGGGTTCCTTCTTAGCCGCAGGCTTCCTGCCACGCTTTTTGGGAGCGGGTTTCCCGTCAGGAATCTCCGCTGCCTTTTCTTCCGTTGCCGCTTTCTCGGGAGCATCCTGTTTCTGCGGTTCCTTCGCCGCCGTTTTCTCCTTTGCGGCATTGTCCGTCGCTTTGGCCTTGGGGGGTCTTCCCCTCTTGGACTTCGGTTTCTCCGCTACGGGCTTCACCGATTCCTCCCTTGCTTCCACGTCAAGGATGGCGAAAGCAAGGTTCCCGTCGTCAAGTTTCTTGACTCCTTTGATGCTGTGTTCTTCTGCAATAGTCTCGAGCTGCTCTCTACTCATCTGGTTCAGCTCGGAAAGTGAATGTGCCATAAATTTTTTTATTTTTGATATTCAATTGTTCTAATTGTCCCAGTAAGACGTACTCTTCTTGAACCTGAGGATGTCGGCGAGGGCGGCGGCATTAGCCGCTATGAGGAAGCTGTAGGATTGCCAGGTTCCCGTGGGTACCCAAGATACCGATATCTTGAAACAGTGCAGGTCGTAGGTCGCGCTGAGCTGGGTTGTTGTGAGTTTCATTGCCGAGATGTCGAATCCGGATGTCATATTGATGGACATCTTGGGCGTGAGTTTGATGTTGCCGGAAAATCCAAGTGTCTGTGTGACGCGGTCCACGGCGTTCTTGGCGTATGCTTTGGTGTAATTGAGGGAATAGTTGAAGTTCAGGGACCAGGGGACGTTCGGATTGGTGTAGTAAACCCAGCCTCCGGGAATGTATTCCCCTGTGACGGGGTGATAATAAACCCTTTGGTAATAATTGCCCGCACCGGAGGATGAACCTCCGTCCGAAGAGGCGGATTTCCTGCCGTCATTACCGTTTATTTTGCCGTCTCCGGAAAGAGAATATGAAACGGATGCGCTCAAGTTGGTCAATCTGAGGAGGCCCTGGCCCTGAGAGATTGCGAATTTGTTGTACTTGCGCCCGTTTTCGTCGCAGGCATAGGGGTCGAATCCGGCGCTGGCGCTGAAATTCAACTTGCCGGCGGAGGTGGACATCGACATCGATACGGGATTCATCTTCAGCGAGTCAGCCAGGAAATTGAAGCCTGTGTTGAGGTTGAGCTGGTCTATCAGCTTGACCTTCTTGGAGCCCGTGCCGGTAGTGTCGGCGTAGTCGCGCACCTTTGCCTCCAGATTGTTGCCTATGTTGATTGATGCTGTGGCCGATTTGCCCTTTCCGGGAGCGGAATATATCTGTCCGGAGTAGATGTTGTATTGATATTCCTTTTCCAGTCCCGTTCTGTCAACATAGTTGTAGGTCCTGTATCCGTTGGCATAGGTCCCCAGTTCCGGGCTGAGGTTCATGCTTATGGAAGGGGAGATGACGTGTCTGATGGCCTGAATCTTCCTGAATTTGCCGAACTGGAAAAGTCCGTAGATTCTGGTGCTTGCAGAGATGGAACCGGAGTATGTCTGGGTGATGCCGAAATGGTTGAATGCCTTGCCCTGAACAAGTTCCACACGGTCCGTTTCAGGATTGTACTGAGCTTCCGAAGCCCTGAAGAACCAGTTCATGCCGTAACTGACCGAGGGGTTGACGGTAATGTACTTGAGAAGCTGGAAACTCGGAAGACCTATGCTGAAATTGTGCGTCATTCCGTTCTGCATCCGGTCTGCCAGGTTCATATCCTTGAATTCGGAAGCCTTGAAATTCAACTTGTTCTGAAGGGTTGTGTTGTATCCTATGGATATTTTTTCATAGAACTTCTCTTTGCCGACCCTGACTTTACGCTTGAAAGGGTAGAGCGTGCTCATTGAAAAAGTGACGTTGGGAAGCGTGAACACGTAGGAACTGTCCCTGGAGTTCTGGCTGTGGAGGGCATTCACGCTCAAGTTGAACCGGCCGTTCCAGTTCTTGGAGAAGGATATGGAGGAGGATGCCTGATTCTGAAGGGCCTCTGTCACAGACCGGGAATTGAAGCGGTTGTTGGACGGGCTCGAGAAATTGACGGAGGCGGAGAAAGAAGTCCCCGGATGCGCCTTCTGGTCCTGCGTGTGCGTCCATCTGAAAGCGAAGTTGGTGCTCTGGAAATAGTCGGCGCTGCCTTTTTCGCCGGTACGGTCATCGGAATACGTGAGGGAAAGATTGCCGTTGGCCTTGTAGTTTATCTTATACCTTGAATTGAGGTCCATCCCCCAGGAACCGAGAGTATAATAGGAACCGGTGACGGACAGGTCGAGATAATCGCCGAACACAAAGTACATTCCTGCGTCACGTACATAAAAACCGCGCGCATTCTCTTCCCCGAAAGTAGGCATCAGGAGGCCGGTGGCCCGCTGCGGACGTTTGGGGACAAAGCCGTAGGGCAGACCGACAGGCAGCACGACGTCTTCCACGACAAGGTATGCGGGTCCGAATATGGTTTTCTGCTCGGGCTCGGTCACGACCTTTGCGACGGTAAGACCAAGATAGTAATGCGGTTCCTCGGCATCGCATACAGTGTATTTGCCGTTGGAAACGTTGATGGAATGATCCGGCATCATCTTGACGTTCTTACCGTGAAGGATGCCATCGTCCTCCGTAGTCACGATGTTGGTGAGATGCGCCTGCCTGGTGTTGAAATTGTATTTCAACTCGTGCATATCGTAGGTCTTGCCTCCCTGAGTCATCACAGGGCGTCCCTTCCATTCTCCGGTCAGGGTATCATAAACACCTCTGGCATAAACGGTTCCCGTGGACATATCGTAATCCATCTGCTCGGCACGGAGCTCTATGTCGTCGTATTTCACACTCACGTCTCCGTAATAATATATCATTCTCCTGCCGTCGGAGAACACTTCAACTATCGAGTCGCGCGCGGTGGAGAATGCCGGCCGTTCGAGGGAGCTCTTGCCCTGCAGGGCGATGGAATCCAATTTGAAAAGGGAATCGGCCCGATGGAGGGAATCCCGGCGCGCAAGTTCGAGGGAATCGGGTATTGAAGGAGGCTTGACAAAAACGTTGGAAGAAAACGCCGATTGCACATTCCCGGCTTGTCTCCTGCGGCCTGCTCGCTGGGCGGAGGCATCCGGTCCGAAAACCGAAAGCAGTAAAAGACAAAATAATATGGGCACGGATTTTTTCAAATGCGAAATATTCGCTATTTTTGCGACCGACAAATATAACTAATTTTTTTGAAAAGAACAATCGGCATACTGGCAGGACTTCTCCTGATTACGGTTCCGGGCGTAAGCGCGGACATCGGTCTCAACACCGTTGTCATTGACGCCGGTCACGGAGGAACGGACCCCGGGGCCGTCAGCCTCGACAGAAAGACATACGAAAAAACCCTTACCCTGGACATCTCCCGAAAACTTGCAGAAAAAATCAAAAGCGGGTTTCCGGAGGTCAACGTTGTCCAATCCAGACCGGAAGACAAGTTTGTGGCTCTTGAGGACAGGGCTTCCTGCGCCAACGGCAAGAACGCCGATCTTTTCATCTCCATCCACATCAACTCCACGAAATCATCTTCTCCAAACGGTTATTCCGTCCACGTGCTCGGCCAGTCCAGCAACAAGAACAAGGATCTCTTCGCATATAATATGGATGTGTGCAAAAGGGAGAACTCCGTGATTCTGCTGGAGGATGACTACAACACAAAATATCAGGGCTTCGATCCTTCCGATCCGGAATCCTTCATATTTATGCAGCTTCTGCAGAATTCACACTTGGAGCAGAGCTTGGAGTTTGCCCAGCTGGTATCGGAAAAACTCGTTTCCGGACCAATCAGGGCCAACAGGGGAATCTGGCAGAATCCTTTCCTGGTATTGTGGCGCACCTCTATGCCTTCCGTGCTTGTAGAACTGGGCTTCATATCCAATGCTTCGGATCTTGCATCCCTGCGCGACAATCAGCAGAGAGACAGGATTGCGGACTGTCTTTTCCAGGCATTCAGGGAATACAAGAAAAGATACGACGCTTCCGTCAATATAGCCAGGGCGGAGAAACCCGCAAAAGAAGTCAAACCGGAACCGCTTCCTTCCGAAAACAGGACGGAAGAACTTTTCGGCTGGCAGATTATGGCCGGAAAGTCAAAGCTTCCTTCGAATGACCGCCGTTTCCTGGGTTTTGAGCCGACAGTAATTGAAGCGGGCAACGGGATTCTCAAATATGTCATTGGAGTTTCGGACTCTGCGGAAAAGGCGTATGCAAATAAAGTTGAAATAAGGAAAAAATATCCTGATGCTTTTTTTGTCAGAATATCAAACGGCGTTTTTCCCTTTTCCTACAAACCTGAAAAGCGCAAATAAGCGCAATTAGTAAATTATAGTAATTCAAAATTACAGATGGCCTTCCAGTGCGTTACGCAGAGGATATACTGCCTGTAATGTATTGAAATTATGGTTTTTATAAATGCAAAATCGGATTAAACGTTTATAAAATTTTAAAAAGAAAAATCAATATTTGCAACAGCAATTTCATTTTTTTTAGAACATTTTTTCATCCAACTTTGCATCACTTTATCCCAGTGAAGTTCAATGAATGCACAGGAAAGACATACAAATGTCTGGGAGAGGTGTCTGCGTATTATAGAGAGCCTCGTCGAACCCCAGCAGTTTGCGACTTGGTTCAAACCGATCAAGCCTCTTTCTCTTGTGGAATCCACGCTTACTGTGGAGGTGCCCAACGATTTCTTCCGCGAATATCTTGAATCTTCGTATCTCGACATACTCAGCAAGACACTTAGAAGGGAACTGGGAGCAGATGCGAAACTTGCGTACCAGATGTGTCCCGTTACCGGTCAGCCCTTTGTCAAGGTTCCGGCACAGAGCGGTCCTGTCCCCGTCAACAGGGAGATAGCGGTAAATTCCCCGCATCCTTCGGGCAATCCCGGTCCGTTCGTCTATCCGGGGCTTCACAGGGTCAAGATAAATCCGAGACTCAACCCTGTCTATTGCTTTGACAACCTTGTGGAGGGTGAATGCAACAAGATGGCGATGACCGCCGGTGTGAATATTTCCAACACTCCGGGAAACACTCCCTTCAACCCCTTGTTCATATTCGGAGGCCCCGGGCTCGGCAAGACCCATATGGCGCAGGCCATAGGCATTTCCATCAAGGAGAAACATCCCGAACTCGTTGTCCTTTACGTGACGGGCAACGAATTCAAGACCCAATATATGGACGCCGTAGGCGTACGCAACAAACTGACGGACTTCCTCGCATATTATATGAGGATGGATGTACTGATAGTCGATGACATTCAGGATCTTGTCGGAAAGGGAAACCAGAATGCCTTCTTCAACATATTCAACCATCTTCACCAGAACGGAAAGCAATTGATTCTGACATCGGACCGCGCTCCCGTGGACCTGCAGAATTTCGAGGAACGTCTGCTTTCCCGCTTCAAGTGGGGTCTTGCAGTGGAACTGACCCATCCGGATTATTCCACCAGACTGGCAATGCTCAGGGCAAGGAGCGGAAGGGAAGGCGTGATAGTTGAGGATGAACTCCTTGAATATCTTGCCACCAACATAAGGACCAATTTCCGTGAACTGGAGGGAGCCCTGATTTCAGTAATCGCCCATTCTGCAGTTTACAAGAATATGAGTCAGCTTGCCATCGCGGAAAGGATTGTCAACAAGATAGTCGGAGAAACCGGGAATGAGCTTTCCATCGATCGCATATGCACGACTGTGTGCGAATACTTCAACATCGGACGCGAGGTCATTGTGTCCAATTCCCGCAAACGCCAGATAGTCCAGGCCCGTCAGATAGCTATGTTCCTTTGCCGCAATATGATATACAACTGCTCCCTTTCCACGATAGGGGCTGAAATCGGAGGAAAGGATCACGCTACGGTGATGCACGCCTGCAATACTGTCAGCGATTTGATGGGCATAGACAAGACATTCAGGAAGTACGTCACTGACATCCAGCAGATGCTTTCTCCCTCAGATCGTCTTTAACCAACAATCCACATACTATGAATTCTGACCGCGTACTTGAAATTTTCAAGGAAATAACAACCGTCCCACGTGAATCCGGGTATGAAAAACCGATCACGGATTGGCTACGGAATTGGGCCGAATCCCATAAACTGGCTGTAAAAACCGATGAAATCGGCAACGTCTGCATTGTGAAGGAAGCATCCGAAGGCAAGGAAAATGTGCCTGCAATAGTGCTGCAAGCCCATCAGGATATGGTTTGCGAGAAGAATGCCGGAGTGGATTTCGACTTCAGGAAGGACGCGATACGCTATACTGTGGAGGATGGCTGGATGATTGCCAGGGACACTACGCTCGGCGCCGATGACGGCATAGGCATCGCCGCTGCGCTTGCTGTTCTGGAAAGCGACCTTCCCACAGGCAGAATCGAGGCTGTTTTCACCATCTCCGAAGAGACCGGGATGGACGGAGCCGAGGGGATGAAGGAAGGTTTCTTTACAGGAAAGACGCTAATAAATCTCGATTCTGAGGACGAGGGGCAGCTTTTTATCGGATGTGCCGGAGGCATCAACACCAATGTCAGAATCCCGTATTCGACGGAACCCGTAGATAAGGATCTTACTGTCCTCAGCCTGGAGATAGGCGGTGGAATCGGCGGACACAGCGGTGATGATATCAACAAAGGCAGAATGAACGCCGTTCAGCAGATGGCCGCGTTCCTGTATTCCGAATTCGACCACGGTTTCCAGCTTATCGACTTTGACGGGGGAGGCAAGCGCAATGCAATTGCACGTGAGTGCAGGGCCTTGATTGCAGTACCCAAGCCGCTCGGTACAAAGCGCCGTTTCAGCAGATTCGCCGCAAACCTCAAAGAGGAATTTCACGTCACCGACCCCGACATTTCCTGCAAGTGCCGCAATGACGTCACGAAAATGAAGGCGGTTGACTATTTCGCGGCGCTCGAACTGCTGTCGTCCCTTTTCACCTGCCCTCACGGAGTCCAGGCTATGAGTCAGGATATCAAAGATCTGGTACAGACTTCCACAAATCTGGCCGCGGCCCATCGCAAACCCGGATATTTTGAAATCACGACAAATCAGAGAAGTTCGTCGTCAAATGAATGCAGGATGATTGCCGCAAAGGTCAGGGCCAATTTCGAGGCCGTGGGTGCGGAAGTCAGGCACGACGGTGAATACCCCGGATGGAATCCCAATACAGAGTCACGCATTTTGTCCGTCTGTGTTGAAAGTTACAGGAAACTGTTTTCTGAGGAACCGGAAGTCAAGGCCATCCACGCCGGTCTTGAGTGCGGGCTCTTCCTTCAGAAATTCCCTGGACTGGATATGATTTCCTTCGGACCAACGCTTCGCGGAGTCCACGCCCCGGGGGAGAGGATGGAACTGGCCTCTCTTGGGAAATTTGTAAAATTATTGAAAGACGTAGTATGCAACTTCGAGTAGCTCCTTCCGTTTTGAGCGCCGATTTCCTTCACTTGGAGAAGGATATCCTGATGCTGAACGACAACGCCGACTGGATTCATCTCGACGTTATGGACGGCACATTCGTGCCCAATATGTCGTTCGGTTTTTCAGTTATAGACGCTATTGCTCCTATTGCCAAAATACCTATGGATGTGCATTTTATGGTTGTTCATCCGGAGCGTTGGTTTAAGCACGTTGCAAATAAAGGGGTCGAATATGTGTCATTCCACCTCGAGGCGGCCGGACGCAATACGGGCAAATATATAGACGAACTTCACTCGCTTGGACTCAAGGCCGGTGTGGCCATTGATCCCGACATCCCGGTAAAAAGGCTTTTCAAGTACATAGGCAAGGCCGACTTTTTCCTGATTATGTCCGTATTCGCCGGATTCGGCGGTCAGAAATTCATTTACGAAAGCATTGACCGGGTAGCTGAACTGAAAGCCGCAATCACCAAAGCCGGCTCGAATGCATTGATTGAAGTTGACGGCGGTGTGGCGGAGGACAACGCGGCTGCGCTGAAGGAGGCCGGAGCCGACGTGGTGGTGGCAGGAAGTTCGGTCTTCAAATCAGATTCACCGGAAAACACCATTAAAGCCCTTCAGAGAGCTTGATATATCCAAACCAATTCTTCTTGCAAAAGAAGTGGATGGCTGCAAAGTCATCCACTTTCTTCGTTCATATTGTGCTGTGACATTCTGTCATTGGCGTTTTTTTTGTATATTTGCGGGAATCAAATCTAACAGAAAGACAAGATGGCTCAAAAACAAAAGAAAAGCCCCGACAAGAAACCCAGAATCATAAGAATCAACTTGTCGTGGTTCTATATACTTCTACTGTTCGGAATAGGTTTCCTCCTGTTCCGCAACTCGGGCGGACAACCCCAGAAAGTGGAATGGGCGCAGGTGCAGGAGATATTCCGTGCCGGTGACATAAAGGACATACATTTCGTGCGCAACGACTTCAAGGGTACCATTACGCTCAAGGCTGACAGGCTGGACAAATATGCCGACCTTTTCGCCGGAAAGCAGATTCCCAAGAGCTCACCCCATCTTTTCTTCCTGACTTCGGGCAAGTTCGATCCTGAGACCGAGTTCTCCCGTCTGAACGCGGAACTGCCTTCCGCAGACCAGGTAAAGATTGTTATGGAGAATGATTCCAAGATTTGGGACAATATACTTGAATGGGTGTTCCCGATTCTTCTGCTCATCTTTTTCTGGGGTTGGATGTTCCGCGGAATGGGCAGGTCAATGGGCGGAGGACAGGGAGGAATGAATCCTTTCAATGCAGGAAAGGCTACGGGCAAACTTGCCGACAAGGACAAGGTCGATGTCAGCTTCAAGGATGTGGCCGGACTGTATGGAGCAAAGGAGGAGGTGGTGGAAATAGTGGATTTCCTGAAGAACCCCAAGAAATACACGGCCCTTGGAGGAAAAATTCCCAAGGGAGCACTGCTTGTAGGGCCTCCGGGCACCGGCAAGACTCTGCTCGCAAAAGCTGTCGCAGGAGAGGCGAATGTGCCTTTCTTCAGCATAAGCGGCTCCGATTTCGTGGAAATGTTTGTAGGTGTGGGTGCTTCCAGGGTTCGAGACCTGTTTGCACAGGCCAAGGAAAAAGCTCCTTGCATCGTGTTCATCGATGAAATAGACGCTGTCGGAAGAGCAAGGGGCAAGAATGCCGGATTCTCAAGCAATGACGAAAGGGAAAACACTCTCAATCAGTTGCTTACGGAGATGGACGGCTTCGGTTCCAACAGCGGTGTCATTGTCCTTGCCGCCACCAACAGGGCGGACATTCTGGACAAGGCCCTGATGCGCGCCGGCCGCTTCGACAGGCAGATTCACGTTGACCTGCCGGATTTGAACGAAAGGAAAGAAATATTCCAGGTGCACCTCAAGGGGCTCAAGTTGGGCGATGACTTTGATTTGGAACAGATTGCCAAGCATACTCCGGGTATGTCCGGAGCGGACATAGCGAACATCTGCAACGAAGCCGCGTTGGGCGCCGCCCGCAATGAGAGGAAGGCTGTCGGCAATCAGGATTTCCTGGATGCTGTTGACAGGGTAGTGGGAGGAATCGAAAGGAAGAAGACAATAATGTCCGCCAACGAGAAGAGGCTGACGGCATACCACGAGGCAGGCCACGCCGTTGCCGGATGGCTTCTGCCGGGATGCGCCCCGGTTCTCAAGGTGTCCATTATCCCACGCGGTCAGGCTCTTGGTCTCACCTGGTATCTGCCGGACGAGAAGGTTACCAATTCCAGGTCTGATATGCTGGACGAAATGTGCTCTCTCGTGGCAGGCCGCGTTGCTGAACAGATTGCCAATGACGGAGTGCCCTGCACGGGAGCGTTGAACGATTTCGAACGCCTTACACGTATGGCCTATGCTATGGTCTCTTATTTCGGTATGAGTGAAAAGGTGGGCAATCTGTCGTTCTATGATTCGACGGGGGCCCGCGGATACGAACTCACGAAGCCGTATAGCGAGAAGACGGCAGAACTGATTGATGCTGAGGCCAAGAGGATAGTTGACGATGTTACGCTCAAGACTGAAAAGATGCTGAAGGAGCATTGGACCGAGCTTGAAAGACTTGCCGGAATGCTGATTGAGCGCGAGGTCATCTTTGCAGATGAGATTGAATCCGTTCTGGGTCCGAAGGCCGGAGTCCACGGCGAAGAGCGGCTTGCAAAACCCACCGGTCAGGATAAGCCGTCAGACAACAATTTCACGACAAACACCACTGCAGATGAATAATTTGGTTAAAAGGACGGTATCCGGAATCCTGTTCTGTACAGTGCTGGTCGTATCGCTGTTGTTCTATCCCCCTTTGTTTCCGGCAGTCGCGATTGTGGCAATTTACTTTATGATGAGTGAATTCTACGCAATTTCGATGGGGGAGTCGTATATTCTTGCACGCAAGCTTGCGATTCTGAGTGCGGAACTGACGTTTGCCATATTGTATGTCGTATTCCAGTTCGACGTTCACTCCAAATGGCTGTGCCTGACGGCGCTTCCATTGCTTGCGTTGATGATTTCCGTACTGTTCGACAAGGACAGGGAACAGACACTGCATCAATTCCCCTATGTGTTCACGGGATTGCTGTACATAGGCATTCCCAGCGCACTGTTGCCTATGGTAGTCTTCAGGGACGGCCAGTTCAACGGATGGCTTCTGATGTGTTTCTTTATCATCATCTGGTGTTCGGATGTGGGGGCATATTGCCTCGGAACGCTTTTCGGCCAGAAGCCCGGAGCAAAGAAACTTGCTCCATCCATATCACCCAAGAAGTCCTGGTGGGGCGTTTGGAGCGGTCTGGCATTCGCTATGGGAGCCGCCGTCGGACTGAGAGCCCTGGGATGGCTTGAACTTCCGCTCGGCCACGCTCTTGTCTTCGGTGCGCTCGTCAGTGCCACAGGAGTGTGCGGGGACCTTTTCGAGTCGGTCTGGAAGAGATATTTCCACGTCAAGGATTCGGGGAACGTCATTCCCGGTCACGGCGGTATGCTTGACAGATTCGACAGCAGTCTTTTTGCAATTCCGGCGGGAAGTGCTTATCTTGCATTGTTCAACCTGATGTAATATGAAAATCGACAAAAATTCTTACGGAACAATTGCCCTGGTTTACTTCATCGGGCTCGTCATATCCTGCGTTCTGATTTTTTTCGGAAAAGTCAGGTGGCTTGACTGGGCGGTTCTGGCCTTTGTGCTGGTATTCTGCATCTGGCAGACACTCTTCTTCAGAGTGCCTTCACGCAATGCCATAGGAGATGAAAAGACCGTCACGGCCGTGGCTGACGGCAGGATTGTAATAATCGACAGGGTTTTTGAACCGGAATACCTGAAAAGGGAATGCATCCAGGTTTCGATATATATGAATTTCTGGGACGTGCACGCCAATTTCTGGCCTGTGAGCGGGGAAGTGCAATACTATAAGTATCATCCCGGCAAGCATCTCCTTGCTTTCAAGCCCAAGGCATCCGAAGACAATGAGCATACAAGCGTCTGCATAAAGACTCCTGACGGGCACGAAGTCCTGTTCAAGCAGCTGGCCGGCACTTTTGCCAGAAGAATCGTATGCTATGCAAAGCCGGGTATGCAGGTGAAGGCCGGCGAACAGTGCGGAATCATCAAATTCGGTTCCAGGATTGATATGTATCTGCCGCTCAGCGCCAATATCACGACGGCTCTCAACATCGAACCCAGAGCCTGCGAAACTGTCATTGCCCAATTAGCCTGAGGAGTTCATCCACGGCTTTTTCCTGCGGGATGTGCCTGAGAACGGCATCCTTCCCCCTGTAGATGGAGACCTTTCCGTTTCCTTCTCCCACATATCCCCAATCGGCATCAGCCATCTCGCCGGGGCCGTTCACTATACATCCCATTACGGCTATTACCACCCCCTTGAGATGGGATGTCCTTTCCTTGACTTCCTCGAATGCCTTCTGAAGGTCATACATTGTACGGCCGCAACCGGGGCAGGCGATGTATTCGGGTTTGTAGAATCTGCGCCGGGCGGCCTGCATTATCTCATTCTCAAGATATTCGGACAATTCCGCAGAGGCGGGAATCGCGTCTATGCTGCGGTTGAGCAGAGGCGGTCCCCAGGTGCAGGCGGCGTCCAACATCGGGTTTTCTTCAGAGTTCACGGCATTCCCGGAATATCTGTCCGCCAGGTACCGTGCCACGGGAAGCTCGTTCACCGGGTCCTCGGTAAGAGAAACCCTTACGGTATTGCCCAGGCCTTCCGACAGCAGTGTGGCAATGCCCACGCAGGATTTGATTCTTCCGCTGTCTCCGTTCCCGGCTTCGGTGACCCCGACGTGGAGAGGAAAAACCACGCCGCGCTCCTGCATCATCACCGCCAGCTGGCGGTATGCCTCCACCATAGTCACGGTATTGCTGGACTTGAGTGAAACCACCACACTATAAAAGTCCGCCTCTATGCACATATCAAGCCATTCCATTGCCGCCTTGGCCATAGCATAGGGAGTATTTCCGTAGAGCTCTGTTATGTACTTGCCCAAAGACCCGTGGTTGAGTCCTATCCTGATTGCCGTGCCGTACGACTTGCATTCTTCAATCAGACGCCTGAACTGCTCCCTTGCCTTTGCGTGGTCAGGATGGAAGTTGCCCGGATTGATGCGCACTTTCTCTACAACGGACGCAACGGCGACGGCTGTCTCCGAAGAGAAATGAATGTCCGCAACCAACGGTGTGTCAATGCCTTCGGAACGCAGCCTGGAATGAATCTCCCTTATGTGTTCCACATTCTGCATACCCGGAACTGTAATCCTTATCAGTGAAGCCCCGGCTTCGGCCATCCGGCGGCACTGGGCTACGGTGGCGTTGATGTCGTCGGTATGCGTATTGCACATAGTCTGTACGACGATTGGGTGTTCAGACCCGATTACAAGCTTATTGCCTATCCTGACCTGCAGCGTCTTCATTTTTCTGATTGTATATTATGTCGTATGCTTCTTTCCTCAAAGCCCTGCTGGTCTTTCCCGTACGTTTTGTCAGTTGGAAATGTATGCCGGCAGAAACGGTGATGTCCAAAGGGTTGGCATACCGGTAGTAATATCGGTTGTTCACGGAGGGCGAGGAATCCGGTTTGTACAGACTGCTCCAGGACCATCCTGCAAGCACGTTGAAATGTAATTCGATGGGGTCGAAGAGAAGTGCGAAACCCGCGCCCCCTTCCATACCGTAGTCAAATTTGTTTTCGAAAGATGCGAAATTGTTGCGTATGGTTTCGTCATTGATGACACCGTCCCGCGTGACACTGCGTCTCCATCCGCCATAGAAGCCGAGGTCGGCCATCAGCCTGAAAAATGACATATCGAAATGGAATTTCGACCTGACCGGAATCTTGACAACGTCAATAATTTCTTCCTGAATGTATGAAATGTTGTCCACGGTGCCGAAATCCAGCGCAACCCTCCTTCCGAGTTCCGGATTCTGTTTGAACCTGAATCCCTGATGTCCGTAGGAAACGCCGGCCTCAAAGCCGAAATACGGCATAAATCCGAACATTTTGCAGTATTTGGTGAACATCACGGACACATTGTTCCAACTGACGGGCCACTCCTGTGAACCGACCCTCGGATTGAATATCTGGTTGGAGAAATTGACACCGTAATTGACGCCTATGCTCATATAGTCATTTATTTCCGTCTTAATGTTTACTTTGACGGAATCCAGGTATTCGTCAGTGAATTCCTGCGCGAAGCCGGCGGTACAAAGAGCAAGGGCAATGGAAAACGCAATAAACCTTTTCATTCTCTACCTGTTTATGAGCGTTTGGAAATCAACCGTCTGGTCTATCTCCGACGCCTTGGGCAGCATAATGTACCTGTTGCCGTCCAGCTTGTAATAAACCACTTTCTCCGGTTGCCTGTGTTCAAGCAGGGAACCGGCATCCACATAGCCGTTCCTGTTCCCGTCAACAGTTATGCGCAACGAATATTTCCCCTCCTTCAGATAAGGGAAAACAAGTTTGGCATCGGAGTCAATAATATAATTGCGCAATACGTCTTTGCTGCCTTCCGCCTGCAAATCGACGATGATTTTCCTGTCAACCCCGTTCATCGTTACGTTCAGCGTGCTGAGGTCTTCGTCCGCAGGTACGGACACTTTTGTCTCAAGGCTGTCGGAATAGAAACCGTTGATATCTCTGAATGCCCTGTGCGGAATTTTCAGAAAATATTCGAAGCCCTTCTGCATTTTCACGGAAGGAATGATTCTGTAGCGGCGGAGGTTCATCGAATCCCGCTCAATCCTGAAATCCCCCTGGAATTCTTTCTGCCTCGGATTGACGTACCTGAATTTGAGGGAATCGAATTTCGCCCAGATTATGGGATATTTGAATTCCAGACAGAAACCGTCCCTCTCAAAGGTTTCCGGGGCTGCTTTCATCGTGAATACGCAGGTAGTGTCTTCGTGCTTGATATCTTTTTTGGAAACGTATTTCTTCTTCGGTTTCGCACCTTCCTGGGCCATTCTCAGATGTTCCAGGAATGGTTTGAGCACGCCCGTGGAATCCGTCTTGCGGTAGTTCACAAAGAGATGCAGGGTGTCGGGAGCTGTGCGACGGTCATTTATCCACAACTCAAGGCTGTCCTGGAGTATGTTGAATTGCGAAATGATATGTTCGGGACGGTATCCTTTCACCCAGAGCGAGTCTATCCATACATAGGGGGCGTTGAATGAAATGTACGCGGCTCTTTCAGCTATGCGTTTATTGTTTTTCAGGAATTGTTTGGACGGTTTTTCGCGGAACAGGTTAAGTTCATATTCCGTCTTTCGCGCCAGACACTCCAAAGTGTCCTTCATATTGAATTTAAGCAATTCATATATTGTGTCGTTTACCACGTTGACGGGTTTTACGACAGAATCCGCGAATGCGATGAGATCGGTGTCGGGGTCATAGACGTTGTTGCCCATAGCGTCCTTGATTGCATACAGGCGGTACACTGTATCCTGGATATAGGAAAGGCTGAAGAAACCCCAGTCATCTGTCTTTGCGGCGGCATACGGCCGCTGGAGGAATACGGCTGAATCCGACGGATCCTTATATAGCAGAACCGTGGCATCTTTGACCGGATTGAGTGTTCCGCTGTCCTGAACCAGACCTGTAATGTACATCGAATCAATCCTTTCTCCCGTGGAGAAAACATAGGTGAATCCGGGGAACATATTGCCTTCATTGTTGTCCGCCAATGCATTGGTAAGGTTCAGCGTGTAGGTGGTATTGGGCTGGAATCCGTTCTCGAACGACACGACCAGGCTCTTTCCCTTTATCTTGGAAACGGGTTTCTTTTCAAGGGGAGGGGAGAGGAAAATGTTTCCGGCCTCCTTTATTGTGACGTATTCGTTGAATGTGAACAGAATCCGGAAGCCTTCCAGCGGAACGTTGACGGTACCCGGCAAAGGGTTGATATCCACTATGTATGGCGGTATTGTGTCCTTGTCGCCTCCGGACGGCGCCTCGGTAGTGTTCGCGCAGGAATGCACGAAGAAGAGAGGAGAAAGCACGATGAAGGCGACAATCAGCGGGAAGAATTTCTTTATCATAAATCTATCCTTACGACATTCTGGATGCCGTCAATCTTTTTCAAATCCTTAATTATGTCATAAAGACAATATATGTCCTTAATGGTGAATTCCATATAACCGTTGAAAATCCCATCTCCGGCTCCAAGCTCAAGCCTCCTGAGATTGAGTCCGTTTACCAGAGACAGATAATAGGTGATTCTGTTGAGAATGCCGGCTTCGTCCGTGCCGCTCATTCTGATGGCAAACAGCTCGTTGTCGGCATTTTCGCCGGTGCCATTGCCTGCACTGTCCAGGGCCATCCTGAATTCTTCCGGAGACACAAGCCCCAGGCCAAGCCTGAAAAAGAGCTCTTCGGAGTCTCTGAAGTGAGTGTAGTCAATCAACCGGCGGAGATTTTCGTGGCTGGGGGAAAGGCCTAACAGATGAAGCATCTCCCTGTATGATTCTTCGCCTTCCCTGGCAATCTGCGCCATCCGGCCCCGGAAATAGTTGATGACTTTCGCTTTCGCATTGCGTGTCTTGAGATACTGAAGCCATTCTTTGTACGGACGCGCCGTATCGGACGTAATGATTTCCACCTGGTCTCCGGTTTTCAGAACCTGCGAAAGGGGAGCCAGCTTCATGTTGATTTTTGCCGCTATGGCTCTTTCCCCTATGTGGGTATGTATAAAGTATGCGAAATCGTGGGCGGTGGCACCGTTGGGTATGCTTATCTGGTCACCTTTCGGAGTGTATGCCACGATGTCGGACGCAACCAGATCCGAGTGGACTATGTCCAGCAGTTCGAGAGCGTCAAAATCCTCATTGGCGAGCACTTCCTTGACTCTGCCCAGCCATTTGTCCATCTTGCTCTCGTTCTCGCTGGCATAGCCTCCGCGCTTGTAGGTCCAATGAGCCGCAATGCCTTTTTCTGCTATGTCATCCATCCGCCGCGAACGGATCTGCACCTCTATCCATATGCCGGCCTGACTCATCAGGGTGCAGTGCAGGGCTTCGTAGCCGTTGCTTTTGGGTGTTTCTATCCAGTCCCTGTGCCTGCCGGGATTTTCCTTGAAGAGTCCAATGATGTCGGCATATATCATATATGCCTGCTTCCTCTCGATTTCCGGGTCATCGGATGAGGGATTGAATATGATTCGTACAGCATACAAATCAAATATCTGCTCGAAAGGAATATTCTTGGTGCGCATCTTGTGCCATACCGAATACGGCGATTTGATGCGTGTTTTTATTGTAAAGTCAAAGTCGTCACGGCGCAATGCTCCCGAAATCGGCGCAATGAAATTCTCGATGGCATCCTTGTTCGTAGCGACACTTTCCCTGATTCTGCACGTCAGCTCATCGTAGGCATCGGGGTCCTTGTACTGAAGCCAGATGTTCTCCATTTCTGATTTGACCGAATAAAGACCGAGACGGTGGGCCAGAGGAATGAAAATAAGCATCGTTTCGGACAGAATCTTGTCCCTTTTCGCCTCCGGCATATCCGAGATGGTGCGGCAGTTGTGGAGTCGGTCAGCCAATTTAATAAGAACAACCCTTGCATCGTCGTTGAGAGTGAGCAGAATGCGCTTAAGATTCTCGGCCTGGGCGCTTTCCGGACTCATCGGTACGCCTTTCCTGTCTTCGCTGTCGAGTACAATCTTGATTTTGGACAAACCCTCTACAATCGAACCTATCTTTTCTCCGAAAAGGTTGGTGATATCTTCGAAAGTGTAGCCTGAATCCGATACCACATCGTGGAGGAGCGCGGCGCATATTGACTTGTAGCCCAAGCCGATTTCGTCCACTACAATCCTGGCAACAGCTATGGGATGCAGGATGTAAGGCTCTCCGGAACGCCTGCGTACGTTGTGAAGTGCACTGTTTGCAAAATCGAAAGCCTTCCTGACAGTTGAAATCTCGCTGTCTTTCCTGCAACGTCTGCGCGACAGTTCCATCAACGACTCGAATTCCGAGTTGATGAGGTCATAATCTTTCTGTGTGAAGTTGGAATCCGGCATATCTATTCTGCAATATGATATGTATCAACGTTCTCGAAGCTGTAGGTCAGCTCCGCGCCGTATATGATTATCTGCCAGCTGAAATTGAGCCATACGAGGAAGAGGGGAATGGCGGCGAGTACTCCGTAAACGTCATTGACTCTGCTCACAAACACCTGGGTCTCAAGGTACAGGTATTGGAAGAGCGTGAAGAACAGTCCGGAAACCAGAGCGGCTTTGAAAGCGTTGAAATAATTGATTCTGGGCGAAGGAATCCATTTGTACATCACGGAGAAGGTAAAGACCGATATCATATAGAATATGAGCCAGCCCAGCAGACGCACTATGATTCTCAAGTTGCCCAGATCCACCCCTATCAGGCTGGGCAGATTGGAATAATATACTATGCCGAATCCGAACAGAATCACGATGAAAGGCAGCAGGAACAATGTCAGCAGATAGAAGGAAAATCTCTTGTATATCTTGCGGGGAATCTTGCGTATGCCCCAGACGTTGTTGAAGATGCGCTCCACCTGGAACATCAGCCATATGATGGTCCACAGGAATGTGAGAGCCGCAATGAAGCCGACGGTGCCGGATTGTGCAGTGTTGATGATGTTGCCCGCCTTTTCCATCAGCATCGATACAATCTCGGGATTGCCGGGAATGTTGTTGGTCAGGATTCCGAAAAGTTTGTCCGAAAGGCCCAGACCGCCGGAGACGGCGAATATTACTGCAAGCAGCGGTACTATGGCAAGTGTGACGAAATAACTCAGTGCCACGCACTGGAACCCCATCCTGTTCTCGGCGAAAGTACGGAACGTTATGCGGACCAGCTTGACAAAACGCACTATCTTCTTCCAGCTTTTCTTGGAATTGGAAGTGTCGAGCGTCCACAATTCATTGGAAAAGAGCGCTCCGAAATTGTTGAATATGGACTTGTGTGCGTCTGCCATCATCAAAACAGTGTCAATTGTTGTTCTTCACCGCCGCTGTGTCTGACGGCATCAACAATGATGCCGAATTCTTCAAGGAATTCCTGTTCCGACTTGACGGGTATTCCCAGACTTTCGCATTTCTTGAGTTTTTCAGGCCCCGGTTTGCTTCCGGCCAGAAGGAAGGAGGTGGAGCCGCTTACGGAGGAACTGTTGCGCCCTCCGTTGTCTGAAATGATCTTTTTCATATCGTCTCTCGATATTGAGAAATTACCCGATATGACAATGCTTTTACCTGCCAGCTTGTCGGAGACAGGGGATGCCTGTTCTTCAATGGAAAACTTTAGGCCATGAGCCCGAAGTCTTTGTATCTCAATAGAATGACGCGCATCGGCAAGATAGTTGAAAACGCTTTGCGCAATCACTTCTCCCACATCCCTTACCTGAAGCAGGTCTTCGACGGATGCTGCGGCAAGAGCGTCTATGTCTCCGAAGTGTCTTGCTATCTCGCGTGCCGTCTGCTCTCCCACATATCTGATGCCCAAAGCATAGAGGACCCGTTCGAAACTGACAGACTTCGTGGCCTGCAGGCTGTCAAGAAATCTCTCTGCAGACCGTTCCTTCCAGCCTTCAAGGGTCATAAGCCTTCCTTTGGTCAAATCGTAAAGGTCTGCGGGCGTTTTCACCATATCGAGACTGTAAAGTTGCTCCACGGTCGCTTCTCCCGCAAGTATGTTCATTGCCCTGCGGCTCATAAAATGGATGATACGGCCCTTTATCTGCATAGGACAACCGTCCTGGTTGGGACAGAAAGCCTTGGCTTCATCCTCCGCACGCACGAGGGGGGTGCCGCAGTCGGGACAGACGTCCGGGAAGGGCTGGGGCAGGGCCCCGCTGGAACGCTTGGAGGGTTCTACGCCGGTGATTTTGGGAATTATCTCTCCGCCTTTCTCTACATATACCCAGTCGCCGATGTGAATATCCAGCATTCTCATCTGGTCTTCGTTCACCAGAGTCGCACGTTTCACGACAGTTCCCGACAACTGGACGGGGGACAGGTTAGCGACGGGCGTTATTGCGCCTGTGCGGCCAACCTGATAGTCTATGCTCAGGATGGGCGTCAGGGCCTGCTCGGCCTTGAACTTGTATGCAACGGCCCAGCGCGGCGATTTGGCCGTGTAGCCGAGTGAACGCTGGGAGGACAGTTCATTGATTTTGATGACAATGCCGTCCGTGGCGAATGGGAGCGATTTCCTTGCCTTGTCCCAATAGTCTATGTATGCCTTGATTTCATTGATGTCGCGGCAAATGCGCCGCTCGTCCGATACGGGAAGCCCCCAGCTTTGTGCCGCCTTCAATGCCTCGTCGTGGGTGTCAAAGGCTATGCTTTGGGCCGGAATGTGGTACAGGGTGCACATCAGGCCCCTTCTTCCCACTTCTTCGGGATTCACGAGCTTGAGCGAACCTGATGCCGCGTTCCTGGGATTGGCGAAAGGAGCTTCGTCGTTGTCTTCCCGGAACCTGTTCAGTTTGTCGAAAGCATCATATGGCATCAGGATTTCACCGCGAATCTCGAATTCCGGAGGGAAATTCCCGTGCAGGACCTGAGGGATATTGGAAATGTGCCTTACGTTCTGTGTGACGTCGTCGCCTTTGACCCCGTCGCCACGGGTGAGAGCCCTGTACAGCTTTCCGTCCCTGTAGGTCAGGCAGATGGCAGTGCCGTCGAACTTGAGTTCACAGCAATATGTGAATGCCGTATCCAGACTTTTATCTGCCCTTGCGGAGAATTCTTCTATTTCGGCGATGGAATATGTGTTTCCGAGCGACAGCATCGGGTAGCGGTGGGCTCTTTTTACAAAGTTCCCGCCGCTGTCCGGTTCGGCATTTTCTCCAACTGGAGCATCGAGGTCGCTTCCGACTTTCTGGGTAGGGGAGTCGGCTGTCAGGAACTCGGGGAACTCCCTTTCAAGATCCTCGAGCTCGCGCATCAGACGGTCATATTCAAAGTCGGAAATAACAGGGGCGTTGTCCACGTAATAACGCCTGCTGTTCTCCCAAAGAATGTCTTTGAGCTCAACAATCCTATGCTCTGCAGCCGCCCTGTCCATTATTTCTGCTCCAGCTGGAGAGTTTTGGTGGTCTGGTCGCAAACCTCTGAAGGGCCCCAGTACTGGATGGAACCGGGATATACGTACCTGGTGTTTGCTGCCCAGTCGTCGCGGTGTTGCGCGAAGAATTTGAACGGCTTGCCGTCAAGTTCCACGAGAGCTTTGCGGATAACCGGTTTGAACTTGCCGGAACGCTTCTCGAGGTTCATCATCATTGTGATAGGCACGCCGCCTGCAATCCATTCTGCCGCAGGGGCTGTGGTGTTCCTGATGACGGACATATATCCGGTCTTTCCGGCGTTGATGAGGCGTGATGCATTGAAGCCGAGAGAGTAGCAATAGTCGGCGTCAAAATTGGAAGGAGCCGCGCAACGGCCCTCATATCCGAAGAAATGGTGCTGTGCGGAGAACTTGCCCGTGTATTTACCATCCTTCTTCATTTCCGCGAGTTTCTTTCCGACCATACGTGAAAGAAGTTTCTCTGTCTCGATGAGGGAAACCTGAACGTTGCCGTGGGGGTCGCGGTCAAGTGCAAGCTGGCTTGCCACGTCTGCGGGCAGGCTGCTGAATACCGCCAGATTGGCCGCGCTCAGATGAGCCTTCACATATTCAATCTGGTTCTCCCTTGCTACGGTTTTTGCTTCATCCGTCGCAAGTATGTCGTTCAGTTCGGCGATGAGCCTTTTGATTGCGGGGATGAATTCAATCAGGCCTTCAGGGATTATCACGGTGCCGAAGTTGTTGCCCTGCGCGGCACGTGCGGCAACAATGTCGGCTATGTATTTGACGATGTCGTCCAGACTCTGTTCCTTCTTCTCGATTTCCTCGGAAATCAGGCAGACGTTGGGTTGGGTCTGGAGCGCACACTCAAGGGCGATATGGGAAGCGCTGCGTCCCATAACCTTGATGAAATGCCAGTATTTGCGGGCGGAATTGCAGTCGCGTTCGATATTGCCTATGAGCTCGGAATAGGTCTTGCAGGCCGTGTCGAATCCGAATGAGGCTTCTATCTGGTCGTTTTTGAGGTCTCCGTCGATGGTTTTGGGGCAGCCTATCACCTGAACTCCGTAATTCTTGACCGCATAGTACTCTGCGAGCACGCAGGCGTTGGTGTTGGAGTCGTCGCCTCCGATAATCACAAGGGCCTTGATGCCGAGTTCGCGAAGGATTACAATGCCTTTCTCGAACTGGTCGGTTTCCTCGAGTTTGGTGCGGCCGGAACGGATGATGTCAAAACCGCCGGTATTGCGGTATACATCCATTATCTCGGGAGTGATTTCCATATACTTGTGGTCCACGAGTCCGCCCGGCCCCATAAGGAAACCATAAAGCTTGTTGTCGGGATTGAGACTCCTGATTCCGTCAAAGAGACCGGAAATGACGTTGTGTCCTCCGGGAGCCTGACCGCCGGAAAGAATGACGCCGACATTGAACTGAGACTTGGCGGCATTTGTGCCTTCCGCAAATTCGACCACGGGCATTCCGTAGGTGTTGGGGAAGAGCTCCCTGATTTCCTTCTGATTACCGACTGACTGTGTTGCAGCTCCTTCCACGGCCTTTACCGGACCCTGGAGGGCTTTGGGAAGCTTCGGCTGATAAGCGGCGCGAGCTTTCTGAAGATTGGAAATTTCTGACATAACGTTTATTGATGTATTTTGTTGTATTTCAAATCCTGCGAATTTAATAAAAACGGCCGTCAATTCAAAAAATTACAAGCTGAGCGTGACGGCATCGAAAGGGGAGACCTCCACAGGAACGGAGCCGGGCCGGATTCCACTTGCCCTGCCGGCTTCTTCAGGGATGTTTATGTTTATCCGGCAAGTTTCCGGGGAGAAATTGCATACCACAAGCCAGCGCTCGCTGTCCCTGAATCTGAGAAAAGCGAAATGCCGCCTGCTGTCAAAACCGTTGTCCGGCGTGTTGCAATAGCACAAATCCCAATTGCCCCCATCTCTGAAGGCGGGATTGGAAAGGAGTGAAAGAATCTCCCGATACCGTTTGAGAACCCTGTTGCCGCGCATCCGTTCCATAACATACACTTTTGTCCGGTTGAAAATGGAAGTGCGTCCGTTGTCGGTGCCGGATGCATCCTCTCCCGTTTCCTGACCGGCGTAAAGCATAAACGATGCGTCATTGAACAGGGCCGCGACAGCCAGGGCGGCATATCCTTTTTCCGCCGAGCCGGCATAGAAAGGGGAGGCGAGCCGCTGCTCGTCGTGATTCTCCAGGAAGTTGAGCATCCTCGGCTGCATTTCCCCAAGCCGCTGCCAGTTGCGGGTAATGCCCACGGCGGATTCTCCGTTGCAGAGGATGCCGCGGAGGGTGTCGTATATTCCGGATTTGTCGTAGAGCAAATCGAAATGCCCCTCATTCAGATATCGGGCATAATTGGACTTCTCATAAACTTCCGCCACGAAAGTCAGCTCGGGATACTCTTTTTTCAGTTCGCTCACAGCCCATCCGAAGAAATCCACGGGTACGAGTTCAACCATATCGCATCGGAATCCGTCCACTCCGCGCCGTGACCAGAACCTGAGAATTGAAAGCATCGCCTCCCGGGTCCGGGGATTGGAATAATCTATCTTCAGGGTATCCGTCCAGTCGTAGTCACAGTAATCGAAGTGCGGGATACCTCCGTGGTCATCAGAGTAGTTGCAGGCTATGTGGTTGGGCACGAAATCAATGAGCACTTTGAGTCCGGCTTCGTGAGTCCGCTTCAACAATTCGTCAAACTCGCGCATTCTTTCATTCTCGTTATCAGCAAGATAAGGATTGACGTCATAGTAGTCGGAAATGGAATACGGGCAGCCCGGATCCCCCTTGACGAAGTCCTGTCCGCTGGCGTGGCGTATAACTCCGGTAAACCAGATGCAGTCAACGCCGAGGCTTTTCACATATTCGAAGGATTCCGACTTCCAATCGGAGAATTTCCCTTTCCCCCAGAAACGGGGAAGAACCTGGTAAATGCAAATCTTTTTCATCAGAATGGATAACCTACACCGAAATGAAAGGCGCAACCGTCGCTCTTGAACCATTTGCGGGGTCCGAGCCATCTTTCCCCTTCATCCCTCGCCGGATCGTGCACTTTCATACCGAAATCGAACCGGAGTACGATGAAGTCAAGATTCACTCTCAGACCAACTCCCCAGTCTGCGGCGAGCGAGCGGTAGAAATTATTGAAATGGAATTGTTTGCAATAATCATCATAACTCATCCCGTCCAAACCGTCATTCCTCGGCATTGTCCAGACGTTGCCCACCTCGGCAAACAGCGCCGCCTCAAGTTTCCAGAAAAGCCTGGCCCGGTACTCCAGGTCCGCTTCCAGTTTCACGTCTCCGGTCTGGCTCGGCAGAAGCGTATATGTGTCCGGTTTTGCGTTGCCGGGGCCCACGGAACGTGCCTGCCAGCCACGCATACTGCTGGCTCCGCCCACGTAGAACTGCTTTTCGTATGGCAGTGTGAATGAGTTGCCGTATGCGCCGCCCACACCGAGGGACAATCTTGCGGCAAGCGCCTGGCCGTTCCATTTCCCGAAGCGCCATATATTCGCAAGGTTCAGTTCCCCCCTCACGTATTGCGAGAAGGGGACTCCGAGCACATAGCCGGTCCCGTTTTCGCTCTTCTTCATAAGGGGCTTGAACAGGCTGAGCAGATTCCCCGACGCGTCAAAGTTGAAGCGCATGTAACGGTATGAGGTCTTGGGAATGATGTCATTGTTGCTCGTCAGATACAGGATGCCGCCGACTCCCGCATCGAAATGGTCAGAATAGGAATATGTGAGGTATGGGTTCTTTGCAAGGGTTCGCGCGAATTCATCCGACATATCGGTAAGGAGCACATAGCTGAGTTGTACCGGATACAACTGTAAAAGAAGCTTTTCCGCCAGGCGTCCGTTGTAACCGTAGGATGCCGACACAATGTGCCTCGTATATTCGGGGCGCGACTGAAAATTGTACGAAGCCTTTATTTCCGTGCGTGTGACGGAGGCCGACTTGTGTTCAGGAGCGGCGAAGAGCAGGGGTCTCGGGAAACTCAGTCCGGCATTGATACCGAATTCGTTGGCCCTGAGGTCTTCCTTCGGCTTGAACTGGAATGCGCCCTGGAATCCGAGGTTGAACCATTCCCCACCGTGGAAAAGATTCTTGTGATAGAAATTAAGCTTCGGGGAGACGCTTGCAAGACCAGTTGAAGTGATGGAAGCTTCCAGATTGACTTTGAAGCCTTTGAGTTTGGTGGGAGTAAGGGATATGTCGCAGTTGACAGTATTGCTGTCAGTAGGCGTGGTCCTGATGTTTACGCCGCTAAAAAGCTGGACTGAGGAAAAACGCGAATAGGTGGTGTTGACATCCTTCTCGTTGTAAACGGAGCCCGGTTTTATGGCATTCAGACGCTTCAGGACAGGTTCTCTCAATTCAAGATCCCCGTCGTACGAAATGGACACATCGCCGAAACTGTATTTGCGGATCGGCACGGCCTTCCCCGGGTCCGAACCTCTCGTATAATTCCGCACCGAATAATCCAGGACAGCATATCCCGGTTTGGAAAGCGTATCCGCTTCGAAGAAATAATTGCTTTTGCTGAAATCGAAATACCCCTTGTTCCTCATACTCCCTGCGGAACGTGCGCTTTCCTCTTCCAGCGCCTCTTCAGAAAGGAAGGAACCGCGTTTGAAGGACAGATTCAGGGTGTCGGAATAGAAACTGTCCGCAAACCCAGCATCCCCGGGTACATCGAACCTTATGTCCGAAATGGGAAGCCTGGAACCGAGACGGACATTGTACACCACACGCATAAGCCTGCCTTTCTCTTTTTCTTCGGCGCTGACGACAGAATTGTAGTAGCCCAGGTAACGGAGGTGATTGGTGATGTTTTCAACGGAGGAATTGACAAGATTCCTGTTATACACCACAGGTGCTACGCCTATTTTGCGGCAGAAACGCGAAAAGCCGCTGTCAGAGCCGTCCGACCAGTTGTATATGTTCAGGAAGGGATTCCATCCGAATACGAAATATGTGTTGGCCTGTTGCTTGATGTAAGGCGTCAGTTCAGCGGGGCGGAAGTGCTTGTCGTCAACCCGTACCTCATTTCCGGCCAGGCGGAACTGCCCGGGAGACAGGGTGCGCACCGTACTGCACGCACTGGCCAGAATCAGGGTGAATGCTATGGGAAACGTTCTCTTCATCGGACTGTTCTGCGGCGGAATTCGGAAACGGCAACGGCTGTGGCGACGGCAACGTTGAGAGACTCGGCGGTAGGACCTCCGGCAAATGACGGAATATGAATTCTGGCTGTGACGAGGGATGAAACGGCGGGGCCTATTCCTCTGGCTTCGTTGCCCATCACAATCAGGGCATCCTGTTCCAACTCGGAGGCATAGATATTCTCCCCGTCCATAAAAGTGCCGTAAACGGGTTTCCCGGCCTTCACAAAATTTCTGCATACGTCCTCAAGGGGACAGTATGTCACTTTCTTCCTGAAAACTGCTCCCATCGTGGACTGAATGGTCTTGGGGTTATACAATTCCACGGTGTCAGGGGATGCGAAAATGCCTTCTACACCGAACCAGTCCGCCAGACGCACTATTGTGCCCAGATTCCCCGGATCCCTCACGGAATCGAGGGCGAGATACAAACCGTCTCCAATCGTGTTCGGCGTTTCGGATTCCGGAATCCTTACAACGGCAAGGGCGGGGGAGGGAGTGTTCAGCATACTGATTCTGGACATTGCCTCCTCTCCGATTTCATTCTTGCGGAACAGCCTCACCACTTCATAGGAGGAGTCCAGCGCCTCCTGAACCATTTTCTCCCCTTCGACGACGAACAACCCCAGCTCGTCGCGGAATTTCTTCTCCCGCAGCGACCGTATCAGTTTGATATCAGAGTTTGTCATCATTTCTCCTTGGGGTAATATTTGGGCCAGCAGGCCTGCAGATAGGCTTTCAGCGTATTTTCGTGCTTGTTTTCCTGCGGATGATAGAACACCGTGCCTTCCATACCCGCAGGCAGGAATTCCAGGTCCGTGAAGTTGCCCGGATAGTCGTGGGCATACTTGTACCCGTCGGAATAACCCAAGTCCTTCATAAGTTTGGTGGGAGCGTTTCTGAGATACAGGGGCACCGCCTTGGTCTTGTCCGCCCTTGCAACTTCCAAAGCCGCTTCCACAGCCAGATAGGAGGCGTTGCTCTTGGGCGACGAAGCAAGATATACCGTTGTCTGGGCAAGAGGAATCCTGGCTTCCGGCATTCCTATGGAATTCACCACCTGAAAGCAGGCATTGGCAAGAAGCAGAGCGTTGGGATTTGCCAGTCCCACATCTTCGGAGGCACTGAGACACAGCCTTCTGGCTATGAACAACGGGTCTTCTCCTCCGTCAAGCATCCTGGCCAGATAATAGACGGCCGCATTCGGGTCGGAACCGCGGATGCTCTTGATGAATGCGGAGATGATGTCAAAGTGCATTTCCCCGTCCTTGTCGTAAATGGCGACGTTCTCCTGAAGACAGGAGGTGACAGTCCTGTTGTCAATGACCATTTCCTTTCCGGCCCCCAACAGCGAATCTGTCACGATTTCCAGGATATTGAGCAGTTTGCGCGCATCGCCGCCGCTCTGTCTGAGCAGGGCATCATCCTCCTCGATTCTGATGTCGAGAGTCTTGAGAAGTTCATCCTCCTTCAGGGCTCTGGCCAGAAGGCTCCTGAGATCCTCGGCTTCCAGTGACTTGAGAACGAAAACCTGACATCTGGAAAGAAGGGGAGTTATGACCTCGAACGAAGGATTTTCCGTAGTGGCGCCGACAAGTATGACGGTTCCGGCTTCAACCGCTCCAAGCAGGGCATCCTGCTGGGCTTTATTGAAGCGGTGAATCTCATCTATGAACAGAATGGGCGCGGCTGATTTTGAGAACAGCGATTTGCTTTTTGCGGAATCTATCACGTCACGCACATCCTTGACACCGGCGCTGACGGCGGAAAGTGTGAAGAAATCCCTGTCCAGTGAATCCGCTATGATTCTGGCAAGAGTGGTCTTTCCGACACCGGGCGGCCCCCAAAGAATAAAAGAGGACAGGTTGCCGCTCTCAAGCATATTCCTGAGTATGCAGCCTTTGCCCACAAGATGCTTCTGACCCACGTACTGGTCCAGACTCACGGGTCTCATCCTTTCGGGAAGGGGCGGCAGATTACGTGCTAACATTTTTGTTACCATAGCTAACAAATATGTTATTTCCTTTATTCACAAATTTATATCGCTAATATAGTAAATTTTTCCCTATCTTCGTAATGAATATACAGCCTTAAAAGTGCAAAAAGGTGAAAAGCTTCCGTATCATATTGTTTCTGGCCGGTTTTCTCTGCTGTCTTGATGCATCCGCCCGGGACAAGTCGGTGGGCCTGTTCAATTCTCCCAAGGGCTTCGGCGCTTCCTTTTCCACCTATCTGCAGGACGGTGCCTTCAACTCTCTCCAACTCTATGCCGATATGACCGGAGTGTTTTCCGGAGAATACGGCAAGCCCGGCATCAGAATGGATTATAACAAAGGGATTGTGCTCAAGACCTGGACAATGGAGAATTACGACTGCTTCCTGTACGCCGGTCCCGGTGTATCCGCAGGTTTCGTCAGAGACAATGATTCCGCGAATTACGGTTTCCTTTTCGCCCTCAACGGGAGCTTTGGGGCGAGATTCATCTTTCCTCGCGGTATTGCTATGGATTTCAGTCTGTCCGCCGACCTGGGACTGCACATACGCGGTGCGGAAAACGGGCAGACCACCAATCTGAAGTTATACCGCAACGGTCTGAACAGGATACTTTTCCCCCAGATCAAACTTGAATACTGTTTCTGATGAGAAGACTGTCGCTCATATGTGCCGTCCCGGCTTTTCTTTTCTGCTTCAACCACGAGGCGCAGGGAAGGGTTCCTGTCGTGGATTTCAACGTCGAGTGGGGGTACGGCGCCACATTTTACGAGAACCATAATTTCGTTTATTCGGATGAATACGGAAGCAGGATTCCGGACAAATATTCCGCTCTGACCTATGTCAGCAACGCTTTCCTCTTGGCAGGCATAGGCATCAATGCAGGGGAGAAGTCAAACATAAGCATACAGAGCGGATATATGGGACTCCCACGAGGCAGAAACGCCATTCCGCTGAGGCTCAGATACAAATACGCCGTAAACGGTCCGACGGCGGACGGAGCAATATTGATTGCAGGAGGCGGAATAGGTTTTCCCGTAAATACTGACTTTCGGAAACCGCTTGCAAACGGAATCATCGGGGGAGGATACCGTCTGGTTCTGAGCCGCAGGAGCAGCCTTGATATCCAATGCACGGCGGCTGTAACCTATGACAGGCCTGAAATCCTGCAGAAAGGGAGCGGCAAAGCGGTGCCGGAAAGCCGGATTCTGTGCAACGATACCTTCTACGTCTCGCTGAATGTCGGCCTGGCCATCAATTTCTGAACAGAATCACATAGTAAACTGCAAAGAAGGCAAGCATAATGAAGCCTTCCCAGCGGTCAATCCTGTCTTTGTGCCCTGTGTAGGTACACAGCCAGAGCAAAGCCGCACTGGCTGCGAAAGCCACGGAATCGGTAATGCTGATTGATGCGAACGAAAGGGGAGTGACCGTGGCGGAAATACCCAGAATAAGCAGGATATTGAAGATGTTGGAACCTATGATGTTGCCGAGAGCCAGCTGATCCTTTTGTTTGGCGGCGGCCACCACGCAGGTGGCAAGTTCCGGAAGGGAAGTGCCGCCGGCAAGGAGGGTGATGGCTATTACCTTGTCCGACACGCCCAGAAGGCGGGCCAGGTTCACGGCGTTATCGACAAACAGGCGTCCTCCGAAAATAAGGGCGGCAAGACCTCCGGCGACAAGCAGGACGGCAACGGAAACATTCTTCTCTTTCCTCTCTTCGTGTGCCGCATCGGCGGATGCTTTATCGTACTTGAAGCAAATATACATATAGAATGCAAAAAGTACTAGAAATACAATGCCTTCTGTTCTGGAAACAGAGTTACCTGCCATCCCGCAGAACAGCAGAAGGAAAGTAACGAGAAGCATTATGGGCAGATCCCTTTTCCTGTTGGCTTCAGTTACAGTGATAGGTGAAATCAATGCCGTCAAGCCCAAAATCATCAGCACATTGAACAGGTTGGACCCTATGACGTTCCCGAGTGAAATGTCGGCGTTCCCTTCAATTGCTCCCGTGAGGCTCACCACAAGTTCCGGACAGGATGTTCCGAAACCGACAATCGTAATCCCTATCACAAATTCGCTTATATGCAGCTTCCGGGCAATGTCGGACGCACCGTCAACAAGAGCTTCAGCCCCTCCTACAATCAGGGCAAGGCCGGCAATCAGCAATAAAATCTCTGTCCACATATTCTCTATTCCTTTATTTCCAGTCTGCAGACATTCTCGACGTGCTGAGTGTGCGGGAACATATCCACAGGCTGTACGGCAGTAATCTTATATTTTCCGCTCATCATCGCAAGGTCCCTGGCCTGGGATGCCGGATTGCAGCTGACATACACGATGCGTCGCGGTGCGGCGTTGAGAATGGTTTTCACCACATCGGGATGCATTCCCGCCCGGGGCGGATCCACTATCATCACATCCGGCTTGCCGTGCTCTTCAATGAAGCGGTCGTTGAGGACGTCCTTCATATCACCGGCAAAGAACTCGCAGTTTGTGATACCGTTGGCGGCGGCGTTGACTTTTGCGTCATCGATGGCCTCCGGCACATATTCTATGCCTATCACCCTGGAAGCCCCGGCGCTCACGAACTGGGCGATGGTGCCTGTACCGGTGTAGAGGTCATAAACAACCTCATTGCCTTGAAGTTCCGCAAACCCTTTGGCTACTTTATACAGATTGTAGGCCTGGAGGGTGTTGGTCTGGTAGAATGATTTGGGGCCTATCTTGAACTTCAGGCCTTCCATCTCTTCATAGATGGCCTCTTCTCCCTTATAGAGGATGCAATTCTGGTCAGCTATGCTGTCGTTGACCTTGGCGTTGACAATATAATACAGTGACTTTATTTGGGGAAATCCGTCCGCAATGGCATTCAGCATATCGTTCATCCCGGGGAATTTCCCGCCGAAACACACTATGAGCATCACTTCGCCCCGTTCTGTGGTACGGACGAAGATGTTGCGCAGGATGCCGTGGTTCTCCCTCAGGTTGTAAAAGGGGATACCGTGCTCCAGAGCGTACTTCCTGATGAAAAGCCTGATTGCGTTGGAAGGCTCAGGCTGAAGGTGGCAATGATTGATGTCCAGCACCTTGTCGAAGAATTTCCCGACGTGGAAGCCAAGTCCCGGAGTGAATTCCGTTTCCGCCTCCATTTCCTCTGCGCTCAGCCAGCGTTTGTCCGAAGCGCTGAATTCCAGTTTGTTGCGGTATTCCACCGTCTTTTCCGACCCGAGAGTCGGAAGAATCTCCGGCACTTCAAGGTGCCCGATTCTGACGAGCTGGTCATTTACCTGCTGGCGCTTGGCTTCAAGCTGCATTTCGTAGGGGAGTGGCTGCCATTTGCAACCTCCGCACACGCCGAAGTGCTCGCAGAAGGGTTCCAGTCGTTTTTCGGACGGTTTTACAATCCTTATGATGCGCCCTTCCAGGTAGTTCTTTTTCTTCTTTATCACCCTCACGTCAACAACGTCTCCGGGCACGGCGAATTCCACGAAAAGCACGCATCCGTCCACGTGGGCCACTGCCTTGCCCTCAGCGGCCACGTTCTCTATCAGAACGTCGGTGAGAGTCAGATCTATTTTCTTCTTTCTTCCCATAGGGGCACAAATTTAACAATAAATTTTTACCTTTATGGAAAGTTTAAGAATGACTTAGTCTCAAATTATGAAGATATCCAGAATGATATTGCTTGCCGCCCTGGTCGCGGTGACTGCCTGCCGGCCGGGGAAAAGCGCCGGTGACGGCACTGCAAGCAGCCTGTTTGAAGGCGAGGTGGATTACACGGCTCATTTCACGGGAGAAAGACTCCGGGTTGACCTGATACTTGCCGGAGACAGTTCCCGGCAGAGCGCATATCTTAAGGAAATGCACAGGGAAGGGGAGTGGGCAGGTTCTCCAAATTCCCTCATCGACAAATTCGGTTATGGGAATTACTTTCTTGAACTATTTGAAAATAAAGAACTTATATATTCAAAAGGCTTTTCCACGCTTTTCGATGAATGGACCACGACCGAACAGGCCGTGACGACTCCTATGGCTACGGGGCAGTCCCTCTGGATGCCTTTCCCCAAGAACAAAGTTCATCTTGTTGTATATCAGCGCGTAAGAAAGACAGGAAAGTTTGCGGCGATGTTGGAGATTGACATTGACCCGGCGGACAGACACATTATTCCCGGATGCGACAATGAGTTTAATATCAAAGCATTGCAATACAAGGGAGACATAGCCGACAAAGTCGATCTTGTGCTTGCGGGTGAAGGATACGGTTACGAAGAAATAGGGAAATTGCGCGCCGATGCCCAGAGGATGACGGATTACATTTTCGGGATGGAGCCTTATTCCAGCAGACGCAACGACTTCAATATCTGGCTGGTAGAGAGCATATCCAGGGATTCCGGAGCGGATATCCCGCAGGATGGGATATGGCGGAATACCTTGATGGACTCGATGTTCGACACGTTCTACATAGACAGGTATCTGACGGTGATGGATCATACGAAAATCGCGTCTGTAGTATCCGGAGCGCCTGTGGATGCTGTGATTGTGCTTGTGAACGACTCCAAGTACGGCGGTGCCGGAATGTACGGCTCATATGCAATGACGACAACGGACAACAAGCGCTCGCTTCCTGTGATAATTCACGAATTCGGCCATTCTTTCGCCGGTCTGGCCGACGAGTACTACGACTCCGAAACAGCCTATCAGGATTTCTATCCGCTCGATATCGAGCCCTGGGAGCCGAATATCACCACAAACGTGAGTTTTGCAGACAAATGGGCCGATATGATTGAGGAAGGGACTCCGGTTCCTACACCCAACGACTCAAGCTGGATGGGAACCGTCGGAATGTTCGAAGGCGCCGGTTATATGACCTATGGTTGCTACAGACCATATTACGATTGCCGTATGATAACAAATACGGCTCCGGCGTTCTGTCCTGTATGCCAGCGTGCAATCAACAGGATGATTGATTATTACGTAGGAAAATAAATACGGACGTAATTGACCCGGAACCGCCTGATAACAGCATTTCAGCAAAAAGGTGTTTTGTTACACAATTTATATTATGTTAAGTTATGTGTAACAAATAATCCCCTTCCGCTAATATTACAATAAATTCAGGTATTTTTGAAAGATTTCGAACTCATCAGAAACATTCCTGCAACGAGAACGGCTGTGCCTGCCACTGCCATCCATGAAACGCGCTCACCCAGAATCAGTGCGGCGAAAATCATCGTGAAGAAAGGCTGACAATAAATAATGTTTGTCGTACGTACTGTTCCAAGTTTCTTGAGGCACCAGTTCCATATTACAAAGCATCCGAAAGATGCAACCACACCGAGATATGCCAGGCTGCTCCAGATCACAGGCTTGGAAAAAATCAGCGATTCCAGATTATCCTGATGAGTTGCGATGAAATACGGAAGCATAGTCAGAATCCCGTAGGCAAAGACCTTTCTGGTGATGAAACTGATATTGTATTTCCCTGATAATCCCTTGATTATCAATGAATAAAATCCCCAAGTCAAAGCCGCGCCGACGGCAAGGGCATCCCCTATCGGATTGAGTTTCAATATAAACTGGCCGTTCATAACTACAAGTGCAACTCCGCAGAATGCAATGACCGAACCCAGAATCTGGCGCGGATCCATTCTTTCCTCCTTATAGAACACCGACATAATCATAGCTGTGATTATGGGCGCGCTGCACACCAGAATCCCCACGTTGGAGGCTGTGGAATAAGCCAGGGCCGTATTCTCGGTCCAAAAATAAAGGGAGCCGCCCGTCAGGCCCAGGAGCACCAGCTTGAATTCATCCGTCAGAGAATCCGAGAAAAGTCTGCCCGGACAGAAAATCCAGCACAGAATATACGCAAGAATGAATCTGCATACAAAAATTTCCGCAGGAGAGAGTCCCTCCCCTATCAAAATCTTCGTGGAGACGAAGGTCTCGGACCATATTATTACAACCACAACGGCCAGAATGGCCGCAAGTGGCGTATTTTTAAGGAGTTTCCTCATATGAGCGGACCTCACTTCCACAGGTTCTGAGATTCCACAGGCTTGCCGTAAATCTCAAGAAACACTTTGCGGAGAGCATCCCTGTCCAGACGTCGTTCTATTTTGCCGAGCTTGTGGTTGACATAGTCGTTGAACAGCACGGCATCCTCCGGAAGATACTTCTCTCCCCTGTACTGCTCCGTGCCGTTGAGCATATCGTATGCGATGTAGTTTGTCTTGAACAGATGATATCCCTGGCAGATTCTCTTGTCCAGAAGGTGTCGGATTGCCTGATATCTGTCATTGCCGCTGCAGGTGGATGCACCGGCTATCTCTTCCTGGCTCAGAGGCTCCCCTATGGTCAGATGGATATGCCCTTTCTGCTGACGGATTCCTGTCAGAATGCTGTGAAGGTCCTCGTTCTTTTTCTTCGTGTAGGAGCCGTCCATAGCCTTCATTACAAGTTCACGCGCCTTGCGGCTGTCGCAGGTTTCGTACTCGTATGAAATGCTGAGCGGAAGGATGTTGAGTTCTTCGAAATTTGAAGTGAAATCCTTCTCCCCGCTGAGGTCAAACATTTTCATAAGTCCCTGCTCCGTAGTGTCAACGCCATTCTTGGTCCGCCCCTCACGTTGGGCAATCCAGATGGAGGAAGTGCCGGAGGTAATGGTCTGGCGTATATATTTCGAAAGCCTTATGGAACTCAGGTACAATTCCCTGGCGCTGATGCCGCGGATTACGATAACCATCCTGTTGGAGCGCATAAGGTCCTCCACCAGTTTGGTGGACAGCAGATTGTTGCCGACACAGACCTGGGTGTACGGCAAACCGAAATCGTGCATTGCATATTGAATCAGAGCCGGGTCCAGAACTATGTCACGATGGTTGGATACGGCAAGAAATTTCTTTCCCTTGAGCTTCGTCAGATTCTCCCCGCCGCTGACTGTGAATCCCTCCGATGTCTTGGCAAGGATGGAATTGACGGCGCCCAACATCACGTTGTTCTGGAAATCATCGATGTTTCTGACCGACCTCAGAGCCTTTGCAAGTATGTTGCTCTGCTCCCTCGGGAAAAGATATTTGGAAATTATGGGAAGAGCGGCATGTCTGGAGATGCGCTGCAGCGCTTCCACGGCCTCTTCGTCACTGTACGGACGGATGCTGTCGAATTCTTCTGTCATATTCATTGTTGTTGGGTGCGGAAAAGCAGTGAACTGTCTCCATAACTCAGAAAACGGAATTTATGGTCCAGCGCATAGTTGTATATGGTCTTCCAGTCGCCGCCTACAAAAGCGGAAACAAGAAGGATGAGGGTGCTTTCCGGCTGATGGAAATTCGTCACCAGCATATCTGTGATACGGAAGCGGAATCCCGGCACAATGATGATTCTGGTGCCTATTGTCAGTTTCGTAAGATTCTTTTTCTGAAGATACAGAATCAGGGCGGAAAGCGCTTCCCGGGTGCTGTATGCGTATTCTCTCATATACGGAGCCCATTGGGAGACATCCCTCGGTTCTCCCTGCTCAAGGCAACTGACACCAATATAATAAAGGGATTCCAGCGTTCTGACTGACGTAGTGCCGACGGCAATCACCTTCCTGCCGCAGTCGCGCAGTTTCGTCAGAAGATCGAGACTGACGGTAAAAGGTTCCCTGTGCATCGGATGCTCGCTTATGAGAGGGCTCTTGACGGGGAGAAACGTGCCTGCACCTACGTGAAGGCAGACATCCTCCCTCACAATGCCCTTCGCGGAAATGGCGCCCAGGACATCCTCCGTGAAATGCAGTCCGGCTGTCGGTGCGGCCACCGAGCCGCGCTCGCGGGCGTAAAGTGTCTGATACCGTTCAATGTCGATGTCTTCCGTCGCCCTGTTCAGATAGGGAGGAATCGGCACGCTCCCGCAAAGTTCCAGCACTTTGGAAAAAGGCCGTTTTCCTTCCCAGCGGAATTCAACGATGCCTGTCGCATCCGTTCTTTCTATGAGGTCTGCCGTCAGATTCATTGGCCTCAATTCTTCGGCGGCAAACTCTGTCTCAGCGTCCGGAATGTCAAAATGCAGAGTATCATTCTTCCACCTTTTGGCATTGCCTATGATACATTTCCATCTGCAGGCTCCCACGGATGCGAAATTGAGGCTGTAATCCACCGGCTCAACGGGTTCCAGACAAAAAATCTCGATGATTGCACCGCTCTGCCTCCTGAAATGCAGTCTTGCAGGCACAACCTTGGTGTCATTGAAGACCATCAGGGCATCTGCAGGCAGGAATGAGGGAAGATTTCTGAAAACGCTTTCCTCCACAACGCCGTCACGATATATAAGCAATTTGGAAGAATCCCGCTTTTCCAGCGGATACTTGGCAATCCTGTCGTCAGGAAGGGAATACCTGTAATCTTCAATTCTTATCTTCGGTATCATAACCGCAAATTTACTCAAAAAATCGGAATGAAGGAACTCTAAAATATGTCAAATTTTGTTAACAACACCCCACGGAAGCGGTAAGATTTGTAAAGATATAAAAATGTTAACTTTTATTGAGTTTCAAGGGTTTCACTTGATTGGAACAAATAATAAATCAGAGGTTTATAATATTGTTCTAAAGCACTGGCTTAAGTAAAATTGTGACATTTGGACTTAATCCGGACATTCGGATTAAGGGTAAAATATATTTTAATGTATGTTTAATTTAACTTATTTATTTATAAGGATGTATCCATATTTATATATTGCATTGCTTTAATCAAATGTTGTATTATGTATATTTTGTTTCCAAATATGAATGTTAAAATTTCTTGTTTTGTAAACAAATATGCATTACATTTGTAAACACGAAAACACGCGCGAAATGAACACCAGACTGGAACAATTCCTGAATGCCGAAAACATCAGCCAGGCACAGTTCGCCGAGAGCATCGGCGTTGCCAGGGCAAATATCTCCCATATCATCGCAGGAAGAAACAAACCGGGTTATGATTTTATTGAAAGGACTCTCAAGCGCTACCCTGCCCTGAATATCGACTGGCTTATTACCGGAAGAGGGAAAATGTACCGTACCGGCTCCGATTCCGTCCGTTCCGATTCACTTTTTATCGGTGTTGAAGGCGTTCCGGATGAAACGGAAGCAATTTCTACTCAGACGGGAAATCAGATTCAGCCCTCCGAATCCGGTAAGATTATCTCCAAAGTCATAGTTTATTATACGGACAACACTTTCAAAGAAGTGTTCTAATCCGATTATTGACTATATTTGTGATATGTACAACGCATATCAGATTTTTCTTTTCAGCCTCAGGCTTCTTGAAAAAATACCCTTTTCGGATGTAATCAGGCGTCTCTGCCATCCTGTGCATCCGAATCTTGCAAAGAATGTTTTCGGGTTGGATTTCAACGGGCCTGTCGGCCTGGGCGCAGGAATCGATAAGGAAGGCCGGTACCACAACTCTTTCGCCGATTTCGGATACAGTTTCGTGGTGACCGGGCCCTGCGGTTCCGACGGAATACGCAGGTGTATCGGCCATATCAGGAAAGAAAAGCCCCGCACGTTCATTGTCCCCTGCATCAGCAAGGAGCATACCGAGGCCTTTTCGCTCTCCTATGATTTCGCCGATATGTTCATAATCGATGCCCCGGACCAGGAAATCAGGGATGTGCTTGCCGCGATATTGGACACAAGGCTTTCTTTTGACGTACAAAAGCCTGTTCTGCTGCGTATTGGGCACGAAATGTCAAGTTCCACATTAAATGACATACTTGATTATTGTTTGACTAACGGTGTTGACGGCTTTCTTGTGGGCTCCGATGAGTATGTCAGGAAAGTCAATGAATTCTGCAAGGGCCGTGTCCCTATTATAGGATATGGACAGATCCACTCACCGGAGGATGCCGGGAAGATGCTGGAAGCCGGCGCTTCCCTGCTGGCCATCACCTCCGGAATACTGCATAACGGCCCCTCGCTTATTACCCGAATACTCAAATATCTGGACAGAAATGAAAGCAAAAAGACCGGAGAAAATACTTAAATGCCTTCTGGCAGGCACGGGAAAGACTGTAAGTGCGGCGGAATCCTGTACAGGGGGGATGATCTCCCATCTGATTACCACTGTTCCCGGTTCTTCCGAGTATTATCTCGGCTCCGTCACGTCCTATTCCCCGGAAATCAAGACAAAGGTCCTTGGAGTCTCCCCTTCCGTCATACGGGACGAAGGCATCGTCAGCAGAGCCGTAGCGGAGGCAATGGCTGAGGGGGTCAGAAAACTCAGCGGAAGCACTTTCGCAGTGGCGACTACAGGCTGGGCGGATTCCTACGGTGACGAGCACGAGCCGGCCGGCACGGTATGGATAGCCGTCAGTGCTCCGACCGGTACCACTTCGGTCAAATTCCGGAATTCCGGCAGCAGAAAACAAAACATCAACCGGTTTGCAGATGCAGCTCTAGGCAAACTGGTTGACGTTATTTCAATTTATTTTTCTACTTCTCCCCTTCAACGTACCTTTTGACAGTGGACAATTTGATTCCGGCTACAGAAATGGCCGGTTGATTGTCAAAGGTGAGTGAAGCACCGTTCTGGAGATCCACGCTAAGGGATTTTCTTGCGGATTGGGAAAGAGCGGCGGGTCCGTTCATTTTCACTGCGGCCTCTTCGAGTTCGAGTTCGTGAGCATTTACGCTGCTTGCTCCGTTGACATTGAAACCGGCGGCATCAGCCTTGCCCTTTAGCGTGGCCTTGGAAGAGCCTTTGGTATTGAGTGTGAACTTGTCCACCTCACCGTCAAGCAGGATGCGGCAGAAGCCGGATGCGGTGACGTCGGAAGTCTTGCAGTTCTGGGTAAGATTCAGATTGGACGTTCCCGCAGAAGTGACTGTAATGCCGTCCGCTGTGGCTATCACGCTTGCATTCCCTTTCATATCGGTATTGATGTTTGCAAAACGACTGTCGATTGAGGCGCTCTTCAAAACGGCGTTGTCGGTGACGTTAATCCTGACCGATTCGCCTTCAATGACTTTCGTGCATTTGAGAACAGCCTGGTCTTCCAGCGTAATCTGCTCGAGTGATCCGGGTACATACACCGTTGCCGAGAATGACGGTTTGTCCTTGCCTACCGTCTTGAAGAATTTATCGATGTCTTTCAAGAGTTTCTTTTCGTCTATTGTGAGGGTAAGTACACTGCCGTCCACGGAACACACGATGCAGTCGTTGAACTGCCTGTCCATATTGATGCTGACCAGGTAGTCTTTGCCGTCCTCAACCGTCACGTCGAAATCACCGCCGATAACAATGGAATTGAATTTTTCCATTTCGTAATCCTTCTGTCTGATTTGTGCTGAAGCTTGCCCTGCGGAACACAGGAGAAGCGCCAATGTAGCGAAAAAAGCGATTTTCTTCATATTGTTCAATTTTTATGGTTTAATCTATCAATGTGCCCCATTCTTCGGTGAAAGCATCCAAATCCCTCTTTGCCTCCAGGTACGACCGGGTCAGCTCCATAATATCGTCGTCCGGGCCGGGGGCCGACAGCTTCTTCTCAATCTCCCCCATCTGTTTCTCCCGCTTTGCAATCTCGGCTTCAAGATATGTTATCCTGTTTTTCTTTTTCCTGTCTTCCCTGGACTTTTCCTTAAGGCTTGCATAATCGACAGCTTTGGGGGCACTTTTCTGAACAGGAGCCGCCACTTTCTCCGTCCTTTCAAGTTCCTGAAGGTTGTCTATCTTCCTGGCGGCGAGGAAGTCTGCAACAGAACCGAGGTGTTCACGCACCTTGCCGTCGCGGAACTCATACAGTTTGTCCACAAGACCGTCAAGGAAATCCCTGTCGTGGGACACTACAACCATTGTGCCGTCAAAGGCCTGGAGAGCCTGTTTGAGAATCTCCTTGCTCTTGATGTCCATATGGTTGGTGGGCTCATCCAGGAGCAGGAGATTATGGGACTGGAGCATAAGTTTCGCCATCCCCAGACGCGCCCTCTCCCCTCCCGACAGCACGCTGACCTTCTTGTCTATGTCTTCGCCGCGGAAAAGGAACTGTGCGAGTATGTCCCTGAGTTTTGTGCGGATGTCTCCCACGGCGGCCTGATCCAGAGTTCCGAACACGGTGAGCGACTTGTCCAGCACGTCTTCCTGGTTCTGGGCATAATAGCCTATTGTAACGTTGTGTCCTATCCTGGCTTCCCCTTCCAGCGGGTCAAGTTCCCCCGTCATCACCCTCATAAGAGTGGTCTTTCCTTCTCCGTTCCTTCCTACCAGCGCCACTTTCTCTCCGCGCCTGATTTCGATGGCGGCGCCGGTGAATACGGTCTTTCCTCCACGTTTTTCTCCCCCGTCATATCCCACGGTAAGGTCCGTTGCCTTGAATACGACATCCCCGGCCCTTTGCGCGGGAGGGAATTTTACCGTCAGGGTTACGTTGTCCGTCTCGTCAATCTCCACTCTCTCAAGCTTTTCCAATGCTTTGATGCGGCTCTGAACCTGATTGGACTTGGTAGGTTTGTATCGGAAGGCATGAATGAACTCTTCCGTCTTCTGAATCATCTTCTGTTGGTTCTCGTATGCGGCAGTCTGCTGCTGCAGGCGTTCCCTGCGCAAGTCCAGATATTTGGAATAGGGCACCTTGTAATCGTGGATGCGGCCTAGCATTATCTCCACAGTCCGGTTTGTTACCGTATCCAGGAACTTCCTGTCGTGGCTCACCAGGACGATGGAGCATTTGCGGGACTTCAGATAATCCTCAAGCCACTCGATTGATTCTATGTCAAGGTGGTTGGTAGGCTCGTCAAGAAGCATTACATCCGGACGGCCGAGGAGAATCTTTGCAAGCTCGATGCGCATATTCCATCCCTGCGAAAAGGTTTCCGTCCTGCGTCCGAGTTCGCAGTCGCGGAATCCAAGTCCGAGGAGCGTCTTGCGGCATTGTACCTCCGGTGGTTCGGAATGGCTGGCATCAAGCCTGTCATTCAGTTCATTGAGTTCTTCAATCAGTCTGCCATACTCGCTTGATTCGTAATCTGTTCTGCATTCAAGTTCCTTTGTAATCAAGCCTATCTTCCTCTCCAGTTCGGAGCTGCTCTCAAAGGCTGTCATAGCCTCCTCCATCACGCTGCGACCGCGGTGATGTTCCATTATCTGCGGCAGATACCCTATCCTTATGTCATTGGGCTTTTCGATACGACCCGACGTCGGACTCTGGAGTCCGCAAATCAGTTTGAGCACCGTTGACTTCCCCGCTCCGTTCTTGCCCACAAGTCCTATCTTGTCGCTCCCGGATATGTGGAAATTGATTTTGTCCAGCAGGACAAAACCTCCATAGGCTACGGTAACGTCTTCAATCGATATCATCAGGCTTCCTCCTCTATTTCTGTTTCCCCGTCATCATTCTGCAGAGAGGCTTCCTTGATACTCAGGATACTTGCCTCATATAGAAGATATAGAGGTATGGCAAGCACAAGCATCGAGAAAGGATCCGAAGGCGTTATCAAGGCTGACAGAACGAGGATGACCACAATTGCATATTTTCGGCCTTTCCTGAGCATCTTCCCATCCACTATACCGATTCTGGAAAGAATCGAGATAACAGTCGGGAATTCGAATACTATACCGATCAGCAGAACCATTGAAATGAACATCGACATATACGATCCCAGCGTAATGGTATTGCTCACGCTGTCACTCACGGTATAATTCATAAAGAATTGCAAGCAGACCGGAAGAACAAAGAAATATCCGATGAATACACCCAGATAAAACAGGCCGGACGACATTAGAAAAGCGCCCCTCACGGATTTGATTTCGTCCCTATAGAGAGCAGGACGGATGAATTTCCAAAGTTCCCAGATTACATAGGGGAAGGCTAGGATCAAACCGACGCCCAATGCCGCTTTGAGGTGCACAAAGAACTGGGCCGACACCTCGACATTTATCAGATCCATCCTGAAATCCCACCCAAGCAGCCGATATACGATAAAATCGGCTCTCGTGGGACTCAATATCACAACATCAAAAAGAAATTTCTTAAAAATCAAACCGAGAACCGAGAACAACAAAACCGCAAGAGCCGAGCGGATAATAGTACCTCTCAGCTCTTCCAGGTGATCCCAGAAGGTCATTTCCTTCCCGTTATTCTCATTTAGCATCCTTCTTCCCTTCGAGCTTCTTGGATTCTTCCGGTTTGACATCAACCTGATTGACCTGTTCATCAATCTCATTGATGCCCTCCTTGAAGCTCTTCACGCCCTTTCCGAGGCCTTTCATCAGTTCAGGAATCTTCTTTCCTCCGAACATAAGAAGGACAATAAGACAAATGATTACGATTTCCCAGGTGCCGATAAATAAAGGGTAGACAAGCATATTTCTTTGATTATTTGGTTAATAAAAATTCTAGTGCGGATTTGATGGCTTCAATACGTATAAGGGCATCGGCCTCTTTCTTGCGCTCAACGGCGACCACGGCCTCCGGAGCGTGCGCAACAAAGTTGGCGTTGCCCAGTTTCCGGCGTACGCCCTCCAAGAAATTCTGCTGGTGTTCAAGCTCGGCCTGAAGTTTTGCCTTTTCGTCCTCAGAACTGACAAAGCCGTCAAGCGGTATGCTGCACTTGAATGTGCGTACGATGAAGGAAGCGACGGCGCCGCCCGCAACACCGCTTTCTGCCTCGGTGACGTTGGCAAGTTTCATTATAACGGGCATAACCTCGGCACCCAGACCACCTTCGACAAATAACTTCAGCGTCTCTTTGGGAGATATCTGCTTTTGGGCGCGGATTCCGCGGACTCCTACGATGATTTCCCTTGCGGCATCGAAATCAGCGAGGAATGCGTCTTTGACAGGGCCCGCCAAAGGAGTCCGTTCAAACATTATGGTCTCACCGTCGTGACGGCTTTCCATAGACTGCCAGAGTTCCTCTGTGATGAACGGCATTATGGGATGTATCAGCTTGAGCAGTTTCTCGAAGAATTCCACCGTAGCTTTGAAGGTGGCACCGTCAACCGCTTCACCGAAAGCGGGTTTCACGAGTTCCAGATACCAGCTGCAATAGTCGTCCCAGAACAGCTTGTAAATGGTCATCAGGGCATCGGAGATGCGGAACTTGCCGTAGTTGTCCTCCACTATGCCGATGGTGCGGGACAGGAGGTTGTCAAACCATTTGACCGCCACCCTTGCAGTTTCGGGCTGTGCGGCATTCTCGTCCACACGCCATCCGGACACCAGTCTCCAGGAATTCCATATCTTGCCGCAGAAGTTCCTCCCCTGCTCAACCTGTGACTCATCGTACAGGATGTCGTTGCCGGCGGACGAACAGAGCAGCATTCCCAGACGTACCGCGTCCGCACCGTATTTGTCTATGAGTTCCAACGGATTGGGCGAGTTGCCGAGCGTCTTGCTCATCTTGCGTCCGAGCTTGTCCCTCACGATACCGGTGAAATAGACATTGCGGAAAGGAACGTCATTCATGAATTCTCCGCCAGCCATAATCATTCTGGCAACCCAGAAGAAAATGATGTCGGGACCCGTAACCAGGTCATTTGTAGGATAATAATACTGGAGATCGCGGTTGGGTTTGTGCTCGGGATGACCGGGGAATTCAGGGTCGAACACGCTGATTGGCCACAGCCAGCTGGAGAACCAGGTATCGAGCACATCCTCGTCCTGCTTGAGGTCTGCGGAAGTGTATGAAGGATTGAGTTTCTGAGCCGCAAGCAGGGCCTTTTCCGGAGTTTCTTCCACAACTATCTGTCCGTCAGGTAGATAATATGCAGGAATACGCTGCCCCCACCACAATTGACGGGAAATGCACCAGTCGTGGGCGTTCTCCATCCAATGACGGTAGGTATTGCGGTATTTGTCCGGTATGAACTTGATGCGCCCGGACTCCACAGCTTCGAGGGCGTCCTTTGCCAGATCCTCCATCCTGAGGAACCACTGGGCCGACAGTTTGGGTTCAATCACTGCGTTGGTACGCTCGGAATATCCCACGGGAGAAGTGTATTCCTCCACTTTCTCCAGATTGCCGGATTCCTCCAGCATCTTGACAATTTTCTTTCTGGCCACGAACCGGTCTTCGCCGACAAGAATTTGAGCCTGCCCGTTCAAACGGCCGTGGTCGTCTATGATGTCCATCACCGGAAGATTGTGGCGAAGTCCTATTTCATAGTCGTGAGCATCGTGGGCGGGTGTGACTTTCAGGCATCCCGTTCCGAAATCCATTTCCACGTAATCGTCTTCAATGACAGGTATCTCCCTGTTTATCAACGGGATTATGACCTTCTTGCCTTTCAGCCAATGATGGCGCTCGTCCGCAGGATTCACGCATATGGCGGCATCGGCCATTATGGTCTCGGGACGGGTTGTGGCTATTACAAGATACTTGTCCGTAGGATTGCCATTGCCGTCTGAAACGTAATATCTCAGATGATAAAAATGGCTCTTGGTATCCTTGTGAATCACTTCGTCGTCAGAAACGGCGGTAAGCGCCTCCGGATCCCAGTTGACCATCCTCACGCCGCGGTATATCCAACCTTTTTTGTAGAAATGGCAGAAAGTGGCGATAACGGCCTCCGTAAGAGCCGGTTCCATTGTGAAACGGGTGCGGTCCCAGTCGCAGGAAGCGCCGAGCTTGCGGAGCTGCTGCAGAATGATTCCTCCGTGTTCCTCTTTCCATTCCCAGGCATTTTTCAGGAATTCCTCACGGCCTATATCCTCCTTCCTTATGCCCATATCCTTGAGCTTGGCAACGACTTTGCTCTCGGTTGCGATGCTGGCGTGGTCCGTTCCCGGCACCCAGCAGGCATTTTTGCCGTCCATACGGGCCTTGCGTATGAGCACGTCGTTCAAGGTGTTGTTGAGAACGTGGCCCATATGAAGTATTCCCGTCACGTTGGGGGGAGGAATTACAATAGTATAAGGTTCCCTGGAATCGGGTTCCGAATGGAAGCACCTGTGGTTCAGCCAATAGGCATACCACTTGTCCTCTACTTCCGAAGGATTGTATTTCGTGTTCAATTCCATAACTTACAAATATAACAAAAATACCGCATTTATTGCAGGAAATTCTCCAGTGCTTTACGAACACGGTGAACCGGGAAGCCCATCACATTATAGAAAGAGCCCTCGATGCGTTCTATTCCCACATAACCTATCCATTCCTGCACACCGTAGGCACCCGCCTTGTCGAATGGCTTGTACCTGTCTATGTAATAATCGATGTCGGCGTCAGACAACTCCGTAAACGTGACCAGAGTCGAGTCGGAGAAGGTCTCTTCCCTGTCAATGTCGCGTATGGTGACGGCCGTCACGACTTCGTGAGTCCTGCCGGACAGAAGTCTGAGCATATCGACCGCTTCCTGCCGGCTGTGCGGCTTGCCGAGTACCTTTGAATCAATGATGACTATGGTATCCGCCGTCACAAGAATTTCATCTTCGGAAAGAGGCCTGTGAAAACCGTGGGACTTCCCCACAGACATATCGACAGGCAACTCGTGAGCTTCGATGGACAGATTAACGTTTTCCTTGAAGTTATTTCTTGTATCTACCTCAAATTCAATATCAAGACCTTTCATCAACTCGCGTCTGCGAGGAGAGCCGCTGGCCAATATCACCTTCTTCATCAATACACCTTGCTATAATCGTCGAATACCCATTTCCCCTGGGCTTTCAGTATCATTTCTATCACTTCCCTCACTGCACCTCGGCCACCGGGACGTTTGCAGACATAATCAGCCGCCTCCCGCGCTTCTTCCGCGGCATCTGCCGGCGCAATGCCCAGTCCGCATCCGCGTATGACCGGAACGTCGGGGATATCGTCCCCCATATATGCCACATCCTCCGGCCTAAGGCCGTTGTTTTCGCAGAATTTGTGCAGAACAGGCAATTTGCCGCGACATCCGAGGAACAGATTCTCCTCCTTGACGTAACAATTCAGGCAACGTTTCCTAAGAGCCTCTGTATCACCTCCGGAGATAATGGCAACAATTATCCCTTTCAGGCTTGCTACACGCATCGCCATCGAATCCTTCGCATTGAAAACGCGGAGCAGATCCCCGTCGGCGAGGGGAATGAGCGAACCGTCTGTGAGGACTCCGTCGATGTCCAGGGCCAGAGCCTTGATATTCTCAGGATTTTGCGCCATTCTGATTTAAGTCTGCAAGGTTGAACGTGCCCTTCGGAGCTTCCCCGAATCTGATCTGACCGAACTGGTTTTCATATTTGGCAATATTGTCCGCAAGAGCGTTGAGAAGCCTCTTGCAATGCTCGGGAGTCATCAGAATCCTGTTTGTGATTTCAGGTTTCGGGAGTCCCGGCAGCACTGTCGCGAAATCAATGATGAATTCGCTGTGCGAATGGCTGATGATTGCCAGATTCGAATAACTGCCTCTCGCCACTTCGGGCTTGAGGTCCAGATTGATTTGATTCTTTTCGTTTTCCATAACCGCAAATTTATCAAGAAATCCTTAAATTCGCACAAGAAAAGACCAAATATGGAGGTGCTTCCGGACAAATTCACATATCCGTTCAGATATACGCCGCATCCGCTTGTAGTGGAAGAGGCGCAAAAACTGATTGCAGAGATTTCGGCGGATTCTGCGCTTGACAGCCTTTTTTGCGAAGGCAAGATGCTGGGAGTAATGGTTTGTTCCGACAAAAACGGTGATACAGTAACCCTGAAGGCGTTTTCAGGCCTGGCCGGAGGGCGCAGTAAGGTTCCGGGATTCGCCCCGCCTGTCTTTGACTGGGCCGCTCCGCAAGGTTATTTCCGCAAACGCGAGGCACAGATAAGCAATATCCTCAACAATCCCTGCGACTGCCCGGAATGCAGGAGCCTCTCCCCTTCCAGAATGTCGGCGGAACTGCAGGACTGGCTTTTCGGCCAATACAAGGTACTCAACGCCCGCGGCGAGATTCGTTCCATCAAGGAAATCTTCGCCTCACGCGGGCTTGTGCCTCCCGGCGGAACCGGAGACTGCGCAGCTCCAAAAATGCTTCAAATGGCATATCTGAAAGGATTGACACCTAAAGCTATGGGAGAATTCTGGTACGGCAAGTCTCCGGAAAAGGAAGTAAGGGACCAGGGGCGCTTCTACCCTTCCTGCACCGGCAAATGCGGCCCCCTTCTCAGCTATATGCTTCAGGGGCTTGACGTGGAACCCAACCCGCTTGACAAGTTGTACGATGGAGTTGAACAGCCGGATGTCATGTTCGCTGATGACACAGTAATAGTTGTCAACAAACCGGCCGGAATGCTTTCCGTTCCGGGCAGGACTTGCGCAAATTCACTGCTCGAATGGCTGCAGGTCCGTTACGGCGAGGTACATTCCTGCCACAGGCTGGATATGGACACCTCCGGAGTGATGGTGTTCGCGCGCACGATGGATGCGAAAGTGAACTTGGAAGGCCAGTTCGCCGCACGGGAGGTCCGGAAGACGTACAGGGCGCGGCTGGTGGCCGGAGGGCCCTGGAACAACGCGGACAAAGGCACTATCGTACTGCCTCTCGCCCTTGACTATTACGACAGGCCCAGGCAGATGGTTGACCGCGAAAACGGCAAACCGGCAGTAACCAAATTCGAAGTGCTGCAGAAGTTTCCCGACGGAGAGATAGACGTGCGCTTCACTCCCCTCACCGGCCGTTCCCATCAGATCCGCGTCCACGCCGCCCATTCGCAGGGGCTGGGCAGGCCCATAAAGGGCGACAAACTCTACGGCGCCCCCGATGCGGGCCGACTCTTCCTGTTTGCCGAAAGCCTTTGCTTCCTGCATCCCGGAACCGGCCTTCCGATGGAGTTTCAAATCTGAAAGTTGTCGGTAGCAACGTACACGGCCGTCCGCTTTTGCAGGTGTCCCAATTTGGCCGTCATTGCGGGCTTGACACGTAATCTCTCGTTTAGGATTCTGTTCCGGAATTTCGCTATATTTGTCAGGATATTTGATAAAACTTATGCTTTTCCTCCAAATCCTCGCCGTAGTCCTTGCCCTCGCAGGAATAATCGGAAGCATCGTTCCGGCGCTTCCCGGGCCGCCTTTGGGATGGCTGGCTATGCTGTGCGTTTTTTTCTGCAACGGTGGCAACGCTGCCGGAGAGCCTATGACCCTGACTTGCCTGCTGGTCTGGCTGGGCATAACAATCATTGTGACAATCCTTGACTACGTCGTCCCCGCCTATATGACCAAGGCGACGGGAGGCCATAAGGCGGCATCAAGAGGCGCTGCCATCGGACTGATTGCGGGAATGTTCTTCACCCCTGTGGGGATGATTCTGGGAAGCCTTGCCGGAGCATTCATAGGCGAGTTCGTTTTTGCGGATTCCGGTGTATGGACTTCGTTCAAAGCTACAATCGGCGCATTCCTGGGCTTCATTTCAGGGACATTGATGAAGGTTGTCGTTTCCGTGGCAATGGCGTGGTACGTCATTGTTTATCTGAACTGAAATGACAGTACTCGTAACTGGAGAGTCCGGAGGAATCGGTCTGCCGAAGGAGTTTCAAAACATTAGGTCATAAAAGATACTTGTAGGACATAAGTATTTCACATTCAATGTCACTATTTTGCCCTGATGTCCAGTTTCCTGTCGATGTTGGTCATCTTGAAAATGCTCATCACGGTCGGACATACGTTTATCACTGCGAAGGATGCGTCAAGGGCCTTGGCTTTCTTGTGTGTGGCAATTACCTGACGGAGTCCGGCCGAGGACATATATTCCACCTTGTCGAAGTCCAGCACCAGTGAGGATGCTTCAGTCACGGCATCCACCATATCCCCCAATTCTGGGGATGAAACAGTGTCCAACCATCCTTCAGGGCTGAACGTTACCGTTCCGTTTTCTGTTTTTTTAGAAATGTTCATATCTTATTTGATTAATAATTTCGTGATGGTGAGGATATTCCTTCCTTCTTCGTATTTATAGTCCACCGTGTCGGCAACGGTAAAGGCTATGAGCCTTCCAAGACCGCCCACAGCGGTGTCAATGTCATATTCCCTGGTATCCGGAAGATCGCGGCGCGGGTCGAACTGGCGCCCTCCGTCGGAAAACGTAATCACCACCTTGTTTGAATATTCAAGGCTGAAAAGTATTTTCTCCCCTTCAGGAGCCGGTCCGTCAAAGGCGTAGGAACAGATGTTCACGAAGCACTCCTCAGCCGCAACACAAAGGTCCATAATCAGAGATTTCGGAAGAAAACTGTCAAGCAGGCAATCCCGGATTTTCGCAAATTCCCTCACATCGTAGTCAAGTTCGAGGACAGGCATCCGTCTTGCGAGGAAACTCAGCATAGTGATGTCGTCATTCTGTTCAGTCTCTCCGGCAAAGGACCGTAAGGACTCCTCGACAGCTTCAACATAATACTTCTTTATTGTTCCTGACGTTTCTTTCAAAACTTTTTCAAGCCTGTCTGTTCCATAGAACTCACCATTCCCGTTGACAGCTTCGGTCACTCCGTCCGTATAAAGGAATACGGAATCTCCATCCGCCATCTCCACTTCAGCGTCTTCATATTCCTCATCGGCAAAAAGGCCGAGCGGAGTACCTCCGGAAGCTTCCAGGCGGACAGGACCGTTATGAATCAGGTATGGAAGATTATGGCCCGCATTGGAATAGGTCAGTTTGCCTGTGGCGGAGTTGTATATCGCCACAAATGCCGTGACAAACATCAGATTGGAGTTTTCTTCGGAAAGCGTCAAGTTTACGTTTTTGAGAATGTCGGACGGGCCATAACCGATTTTTGCATACTGACGTATCAATGTCAGGACGATTGCCATCAGTATGGCTGCGGCAATGCCCTTCCCTGATACATCCGCAACTACAATCATCGTACGTGATTCGTCCAATTCGAAATAGTCGTACAGGTCGCCTCCAACGGATTTGGCCGGTTTCATCACTGCCTTGATGCCGCAATTGCGCAAATAAGCATAATTCGGAGACAATAACCCCTGTTGGATCCGGGAGGCGATATCGGCCTCTGAACGTTGTCTCTCACGCTCTTTTTCCATTTGGGATATATTGTTGATATAAGCATCGATATCATCGGTCATTTGATTGAAAGATTGGGCAATCATTGCAAACTCGTCATCATTGGCATTCTCCAATTTTACCTTTGACAACTTGCCTCCTGAAATATAATCGCCCATTTTTTTCGAGATGTTCCCTGCGGGAATTGAAACCCTGCGTCGTATGAACAGATAGAGGAACAGGGCGAGCACTGCAATGAAAGCGGACATACACACAGCGGCAATCAGGAAACCGTGCATCATTTCATTCATAAACTCACTTATCGACACGGTTATACACATCATTGCCCTGTTGCCGAAATCATCATCCACCGCCATACTCACATCAGTCCCACTCTCAAACCAACCGCTTTTGGCAACAGAAAACTGTTGTTCGCCTCTCCAGACCTTCAGTTCCTCTTCTGTAAGCACGTATTCTTCAACGTCGCCGGCCATATAGTCTTCATCCGTCTCCCCGAATTTCTTTTCTTTCCAGTTGACTGAAAGGTAGGTTATCGTGCCGTTTTTTATGTCCGGAACATAGGCGAACATATAATCCACACGGTACCAGGTGCACATATAATCGCCATAGAAGGAGAGGACGTCATTGAAGGACGTGTCAATGGGGTGTTCCAGATCATTCGCTTTATACACGGCTAAATCGGCATATATCGCCACCATCGATTTGGCATAGTGCTCCATTTCCACTCTTACGTTATGCCTGAGCAGGAAAAACGATACGGACAGAAAAAGAAAGAACGCCGAGGCGAAGGCCACCGCCATACGGAATGCGAGTTTTCTTGCAATGGAATGTTTAATCTGTTTATTCATCAGGCTCGAAATAATCAAGTGTAAGAAGGCTTTCTATGGCCCTTTCAAGGTATGAACTGTCCACAAGCGGCCAGGAGAAACCGAGTCGGTACAGCACGTTTGCCGTGAAAAGATTGTCGGTATCCACCATATGCAGGTCGGGGCGGTCGTTCGTAACCAACCCCTGCAGTTTGGAGTTGACCCTGACATCTCCCAGCATCCTGTAGTAGTCGGCATAATATTCTTCATCCGGTACGGGAATTATGCTCAAACCGCAACGGTTGCTGGCTTCAATCAGTTGCATCTCGTCAAACCCGAAACGGCTGTCCGCGTGGAATGCCGTGAACTTGTCGTTTGTGCCCGCCAGCAGCACTATGGCCCTGGCCGTCATATCAATCGGCGAGAAGCTCATCGGGTCCGTTGCGTGGCTTATCGGACATTTTCCTATGGTGGTGAATCCCCTCAGGGCATTCATAAAAGCATTGGTATTGAAATTAATCTGGAACTCACCGTCGCTGTGGCGTCCCATCAGGTTGCCAACGCGGATGATTTTGCCGCGAAGTCCGCCTCTGATGGCTTCCAGCATTTTCAGTTCCGCGTGATATTTGGAGATGCCGTACTTGTTGTCCATATCATCTATCACAAACAACTCGTTCTCGTGCATCTTGACCTGCCTGAGGTAAGTTTCTTTGGTGTGGACTCCCGGCACGGACACCGTAGATATCTGAATCATCCCGGCTCCCGCCGCCTTGGCGGCCACAATCAGGTTCTCCACCCCGTGCACGTTCACTTTCTCGATAATGTCATCCGAAGCGTAATGCTTCACTACGGCGGCGCAGTTGATGAGTGTGTCGAAGTGCAGCCCGGACAAGGTTTCCACAATGTCGTCATCCGTGATGTCGGCATCCACGACCTTGATTTTGCCATCGAAAGCCTCCTTGAAAGGATTGTCGAAATAGTACATCAGCATATTCTGCAGACGCGTTTCGGCAGAAGGCATATCACCCTTGCGCACAAGGCAGATAACGCGGCCTTCATTGCGTTCAATAAGTTCCTTCAGAATATGTATTCCGAGGAAACCCACGGCCCCTGTAAGCAATACGTCTCCGACAGGTTTTCTCTCTACGAGATGTGCAAATTCCAGAGTGTTGTACTTCAGAACTTCATCCGTCTCAGCATTACCGGAACCGGCAGTTTCCGACGCCACGGCGGCGCTTGGTGACGGAGTGTTCCGGGATTCGATATACAGAGCCAGTTCCTCCGGAGTCGGATGGTCGAAAATATCCTGATATTCCACCTTCAATCCATTGGACATCAGCTGCATAATGGCTTTCGACGCCGACAGGGACGTGCCTCCCATTTCAAAGAAGTTGTCGTCCGCGAAAAATTCTTCCAAAGAAAGGACGGAAGCGAACAGTTCGCATATCTGCTGTTCGAGCGATTTTTTAGGGGCTTTCCGGCCGCCTTTCTTCTTGCTTTCGCGCTGGATTTCGGGAAGAGCCTTGACGTTCACCTTGCCGCTCGGAGTGAGCGGGATGCTGTCAAGCTGCATCATCACGTCCGGAACCATATAGTATGTGAGGCGCGATTTCAGGAATGCTGTCAGTTCCGGAAGTTCTATCTGCGAATCGGCTGTAAAGTATCCGGCAAGATAATCCTCGGAGCCGTTGTTCCTCACCACCACCTTGCTTTGCTTAATTCCTTCAAACTCAACGATACAATGCTCTATCTCATCCAGTTCCACACGGAAGCCGCGCAGTTTGACCTGATTGTCCATCCTGCCGAAGAACTCCACCTCTCCGTCACCGTTCAGTCGCACGGTGTCTCCGCTGCGGTAAGCGGGAAGGCCGTTCAGGGTGAAGAACGAAGCCGCCGTCCTGTCCGGAAGGTTGATGTATCCACGCCCTACCAGACCGCCGCAGATGACAAGTTCTCCGCAGGCGAAAGGAGGAAGGATGTTGCCGGCCTTGTCAAGCACGTAAAAGGCTGTATTTGCCGTAGGCCCGCCGATAGTGATGCCTCCGGAGCTTTCAATTTCCTTGCAGCAGCAGGTGATTGTACATTCGGACGGTCCGTATCCGTTGATTATGTGCATATCGGAGGATATCTTCCTGAGTTCTTCATACAGAGAGCCCGGGAACGCCTCCGCGCCGGAAACCAGAGTGTGCACGCCCTCCAGTGCCTTGCGGAACTCGGGAATGCCTATGTAATTCGTAAGAATGGACGGTGTAGCCACAATAATGTCCACGCGATTGTCAATAATGCAGGAAGAGAGTGCCAACGGATTGTGGATCTCCCTTTCCGTGGCAATGCATACAGTCTTTCCGTTCAGAAGAAGCATCAGGTTGTCGAACACTGACATATCGAAGGATATGGAAGCGAGGGCAAGGGACACTTCCCCGCTTTCCGTTCCGTTGTAAAGCCTGTAGGTGAAATCTGCGGGCTCGGCCAGACAGGCCAGATTGCGGTGTTCCAGCATAACTCCCTTGGGCTTACCCGTGGAGCCTGAAGTGTATATACAGTATGCAAGACTGTCTGCGGGGATATCTATGTCGGGATTGGCTTCGCTTCCGGCATCAGGTCCTTCATTCAGGACTTCATCCAACACCAGTGAAAGGTATGGTTTGTCGGGTCCGAACAGTTCGGGACGCGCGGCCCTGATGTCGGCGGTTGTAAGCAGAACCGGGCTGCCGGCATCTGACAGACAATAACTTATACGGTCATCCGGATAATCGGGGAGAATTCCGAGGAACGCGCCTCCGGCTTTCAGGATACCCATTTCGGCAACAGACAGAAGCACGGTCCGGTCCATAATCATTCCCACCACGCCGTCGCGTCCGACTCCCATTTCGATGAGTCTGTGTGCCAGACGGTTGGCCTTACGGTTGAGTTCATCGTAGGTGAGTGACTGGCCGTCACACACAACCGCAATTCTGGAAGGATTGGCAGAGACCTTCCTTTCGAATATCCGGTTCACGCTTATGCACTCATATGGTCTTGAGGTACCGTTGATTCGGGCAAGTTTCCCGGCCGCGGCGGGCGAAAGCAGAGAAACCTCATTCAGCAGTTCCTTCTCCAGGAATTGAGAAACAGCCTGCTCCATCGATTCCAAAAATGATTCCACATACTTTGCGGAGAATATTGCCCTGCTGTATTCCGCCTCAATTTCAAAAGCATCGTTCACCACATTGACCGTCAGAGTCAGCGGCGCCTTGGCCACAGGAGGCAGCAGAGTGCGGCACACGGCCTTTTCTCCGCAAAGTGAGTCGAAATTGAAATTGTCGCCCTGATATACGAAAATTATATCCGACCTGATGCCGTATTCCCGGGAAATTTCCGCGAAAGAATACAGATCATTGGACATATTGTCCATCAACTGGTCCTGAATCGTTCGGATAAAGTCCTTGACTTTCAATCCCTTTTCCATACGAATCAGCACCGGAAGCGTCTTCACCAGCATAGTGAACGCCGATGCCAGACGCGAATCGCTTCTGCCGTTGTAGATGGTGGTATATACCGTTTCTTCCCTGCCCGAAAAACGACCCAGCGTATATCCGAATACAGCGTTGAAGAAGGCGTTCATCGTAAGCTGTCCGGCTTCGCAGAACTCACGGACCTGAGAGGCGGAGACAGAGAATCCGGCATTGAGTCTGCCGGCGGAAGCATCGGCATCCGGCTCCGGCGATTTGGGCGGGAGGCTGTCGCCGTCGCACCCCGCGAGCAGTTTGCCGTAATGTTCCTTTGCCCTGACGTATCTTTCAGATGCTCTGGCCTGTTCCTCCTCCAAAGCGGCCTCGAATCCGCTGAATGTTTCGGGTTTGAGTACCGCTCCGGTATAGGCCTTGTCGATGTCGGCCAGAAGGATGGCTTCAGATGTACCGTCAGATATGATATGATGGAAATCCAGGAACAGACAGTTGCCTTCCGGGGTGAGAATCACCGATGCTCTGTACAACGGAGAATCAAGCAGACGGAAAGGACGGACCATTTCCGCTCCGTCCGGGATATGTTCCATTTTTTCCACGGCCACGTTTACCGGCGCATCATCATTCCTGCGGGCACGTATGTTTCCGTCAGCATCGGAAAACAACGTTGTCTTTGCATAAGGATGGGCATCGATTGCGGCCCGTACGGCGGCGGCCAGTCTGTCCGTGTCCACGCCCTTGCCCAGAATGAACATTACCGGTATGTTGTATGACACGGTTTCGGGTGCGGAACTGCATTCGACGAATATGCCCATTTGCGTCTGTGAGAGCGGATAATCCGTCTGCAGTTCATACGAAACCGAATTGCCGGCCGACGCAAGAAGTTTTTCCAGTTTCCTGACCGTATCGTTGGATTTTATGTCATCAATCTTGACGGACAGGTCGAACTCAGTACCCAGAAGCACGTTGAGTTTGAGTACACCGATGGAAGTCAGTCCGGCGTCAAACAGCTTTGTGTCGATTCCGAAACATTCGTGTCCCAGCACCTCGGCCACCAGAGAACATATTCTGCGTTGTGTGTCATTTTCCGGTGGCACAATGTTCTCCATCTTGCGCTGAGGCAGTGGCAGAGCCTTTCTGTTGACTTTCTGGTTCTGGTTGAGCGGGATACTGTCTATCTGCATTATCACGGCCGGCACCATATACGGCGGTTTCTCATTGCGGATGAAGTCAGAGAGAGCCTCCACGTCCACCTTCCCGTCGGAGACGACGTATGCCGCTATGAATTTCCCTCCCGACGGGTCGTCGAATGCGGCTACGGTGGCATCCCTGATGCCATCGAACCTGCGGATTACTTCCTCCACTTCGGTCAGTTCCACCCGGAAACCGCGCACTTTCACCTGAGCATCCCTACGGCCTATGAACTGAAGGTTGCCGTCCTCCATAAAACGGACGATATCCCCCGTGCGGTAAACCCTTCCGTACACGCTGTCATCGCAGAACGGATTGCTGCCATAGGCTTCGGCCGTCTTGTCGGGACGGTTCAGATAACCGGCTGTAACGTGCGGACCTGCAATCCATAACTCCCCGTTTGCACAAGGAGGAAGGAGTCTGCCTTTCGGGTCAACCACATACAGTTTCACATTATCCACAGCCTTGCCTATCGGAACATCCCTGTACATTCTGTCCACAAAGAAAGCGCTGGCCAGAATCGAGCCCTCGGTCGGACCGTACAGATTGAGCAGGCGGAAACCTTCGGGCGGCACAAGCGGTGTAAGTTTCTCCCCTGCTACATTGAGGAAACGCAAGGTGTTCAGACCGCCTATCTGCGCGAACTGACGTCCCACCTGAGTGGTCATAGTGGAGTGCGTGATGCCGTTGTCGTTGAAATAGTGTTTCAGGGCCGGCAGGTCAAGGCGGATTCCATCAGAGATGATATGGAGCGTTGCTCCCGATATTATGGTTGCGTATGTGTCGAAAACGTTGGCATCGAAGCCGAAACTGGCGTACGCCGTCACGTTCGCACCCGGTCCGAGCCCATAGAAACGTTTTTCCCAGTTTGCCGTGACCAAGGTATTGCCGTGTGTGAACATAACGCCCTTGGGCTTACCCGTGGAGCCGGAAGTGTAGAGGACGATGAAAAGGTCTTCGGGCCGCAGAGACGGCAGGGAAACGGAAAGTTCCGGCAATGCGGCTATGCTCTCCGTCATCATACGCTCCCCCTTGAAATCCCCGGATATGATTCCGTTCAATTCCGGTGTAGTAATCAGCATCCCCGCTCCGGAGTCGCTCACCATCAGATTCAGCCGGTCTTCCGGATATGTGGGATCCAGAGGGAGGTAGGCGCATCCGGCCTTCAGAACTCCCAATGATGCCAGAAGCATATGCTCACATCGGGGAATGAGAATGGCTACAACGGAGCCTCGTTCCATTCCCGAGGAAACAAGATAACCCGCAAGGGCATCTGTCAGGCGGTCCACTTCCGAGTATGTAAACTTCCTGTCTTCAAACACCAGGCACAGAGCGTCGGGAGTCATTGCGGCCTGGCGGCGGAACAGTTCCACCACTGTGGTATCGGCGTCGTATGGCACATCCGTCAAGTTGAATTTCCTTATTGCCTCGTGTGCATCAGCATCAGCCAACTGAATGTCATACAATCTTTTTGCAGACATCATCTCACGCACAACATTAAAGAATAGCCCGGCAAAGCGCCTCACAAATCCTTCCGTATAGAGATTCCTGCGGTAGCCGAGGTTCAGGGTGTAACCATCTCCGTACCTGTACAGCATGAAATGAATGACGGACTGAATGTCTGCCGTATCCAGCATTCTCACATCCATCCTGCCTCCGGCCATCTCCGGCCCCGTGAACATTTCGGCCTGATAGACGAACGTCACGTTCATCCCTACACCATACTGTGCCGCCAGCTCGCTGAAGCTTATGCAGTCGTGGGCCATAGTGTTGAACAGCAACTGCTGAATGTCGGTCAGATATTCCGAAACGGTATTGCTCTCATCCAATTGGCAGTGGAAAGGCAATGTGCGCACAAACATACCCGCCGAGCCGGCCATGCGATGGTCGTGACGACCGTTGTCAACAGTGCAGAAACAGCTTTCCTGTGCGCCGTTGAGCTTGGTCAGGGCATAGTTGAATGCACCCAGGAAAAGCGTGTTCTCCGTAATTCCGTGAATCTGCACGAAATGCTGCAGGTCCTCCGCCTTTATGCCTTCCGCGGCAACGAGGACGTGTCCGGCACCACGGACTTCTTCGTCCGTAATCCTGTCCGGAACGGGCGTGGAGTCGCATTCCATACCATCCAAACGGCCCTTGAAGAACTCCTGTGCCTCGCGGTAGGCGCCACTGTCCTTGAGCGCAGGCTCCGAGGATGCGATGTCGAATATGTCAAGCGCTTCCGGCTTGCACTCTCCCCCTTCGTAAACAGTGGCAATCTGCTCCAGAAATGCGGTAACGGAACTGCCGTCGAAAACTATGTGATGAATATCGAAGAAGAAAGCGTCACCTTTCGGGGAATGAAGGATAAAGAAGCGGTAAAGAGGGCCTTCCGACAGATTGAAAGGCTTTACAAGCTCCGCGCACGCTTTATCGATGTCATCGGTCTCCAGGTCGGAAACGGAAATTTCCCTGTCGGCATATAACATACCGGGCACACCCTCCCGCTCGGCAATTGTAACGCCAATGGCCTTGTGGCACCCGGCAACAGCGCATACTGCGGACTTGAACCGGCTGATGTCGGTGTCCGCCGGCAAAGTGCACAATACCGGAATATTGTATTTGTCGGATTCCGTACCGGAAATGCTGTCGAGATACACGCCCAACTGGGAGTCGGAAAGCGGACAGAATTCAGGAATCTCCTCATTATGGGCTATACCCGGAACCGCATCGGCCTTGCAGAGGGATGCAATGGCTTTGGGCGTACGGGCTTTGAATATCAGGTCTGGCGTCAGGCCGTAGTTCCCGAAACCTTCGATAAGCCTCAGAACTTTGATAGAGTCGCCGCCGAGCGAGAAGAAATCGTCGTCGGTGCCTGTTGTGCCGCAGTGCAGAACCCTTTCGAATGCATCGCAAAGGGCCTTCTCCAAAGCATCGGCAGGTGCGCGGTATGCCGCCTTGTAACGGTCTGCGGAAGGCGGCATCAGGGCCTTGCGGTCCAGCTTTCCGTTAACGTTGCGGGGCAGGTCCTCCATTTTCACCAGGAAACGGGGAATCATATATTCGGGAAGTGTCCTTGCAAGTTCCTTGCGAAGCCAGGCTTCATCAACAGGCTCTTTCTCCACATAATATGCAACCAGATAGTTCTGCGTATCCGCATCCTCGAAGGCCTTCACCGCCGCGTTTTCAATCTGCGGCAGTTCCATCAGGCGGTTCTCTATCTCAAGCGTCTCCACCCTCTGGCCGTTCACCTTCACCATCCAGTCCTTGCGGTTGACAAAAACCAGATTCCCGTCCTCATTGACATAACCGATGTCTCCGGTGCGGACCAGCGTTCTGCCGTCAGGCATACGCAGCATAGTGCGCTCCGTCTTCTCCTGGTCCTTGAAATACACCGTATCGAATTCGCCCAGGGCGCAGATTTCACCTTCAGTGCCGTCCGGAACAGGATTGCCGTCACCATCCAGCACCGACACCGTCACTCCTTCCATACTCCGCCCTATAGGGGTGTTGTCGTATGCCCGTTTCACATCGAAGGTCGTGACGAAAGCGGCTGTTTCGCTCATTCCATATGCGGCAAGGAGTTCATATCCGTCCGGAACAAGGTTGGAAACCCTTTCTCCACAGGTGATTACGCGACGCAGCTCCGGATCGGCATTGCGGTACAGACGGAGCATCTGAGGTGTGATGATTCCGATTGTGATGCCGTGCTTCCTGTAATACTCCGCCATCGCCACGGCTGATTTGCGCACCTCGTCCTCCAGTATGTGGGTCGTGCCGCCTATGGCCAGCACCGTGATGTATTCTATGACTTGCAGAAGGAACGAGAAAAGCGCCATACCTCCATACACCACCGGCTCCACGCCATCGAACACGGACTGGTGGCGCAAAGCGCCTCTCGCAAGGTCCGCCGTACTGAAAAGGATGCCCTTAGGGTTGCCGGTGGAGCCTGAGGTATATGCCAGCAGTGCCGGTTCGGCACCGTCGGCAGGACCGAGATAAGGTTCGAAGTTCTCAATGTCGTCGAAGAAAGCGGCAGTTACGGTAAGCCGAGAGCCGCAGTCACTGCGGATGAAAGCTATGCGATCGTCAGGATAGTCGGGCACGACCGGCACAACCACGCATCCTGCCTTGAGTATGCCCAGATAAGCCGCCATATATTCCATCTGACGGCCCATATTTATCATAATGAAATCCCCTTTTTCGAATCCCAGAAAATGCAATTTACCCGCAACGAGGCCGCTCAGGGAATCAAGTTCGGCATAGGTTGTGAAGCGTCCGCCGTTTCTGTCCACAAGAGCTACCCTGCCGGGCCACCTGCAGGCGGAGTTCCTGAACAAACTGATATAATCCATAACTTACCTTTTTGTCATCCGTAACAAATATAAGGTTTTTGTCGTAATTTTGCACTATGAGTATAACCGGCATTCTTTCTGCCTTTCTTCTGGCAGTTTCCCTCTGCGCGGACTGTTTCGCCGTCAGTTCCTGTTCCAGCATAAGCCTGCAGACGGTGAACTGGCGCAAAGTATCCCCCATTGCCCTCGTCTTCGGGCTTATCCAGACACTGCTGATGTTTGCCGGATGGATGTTCGGAGACGTTTTCGTGGGCGTTGTGGAGAAAGCGGCGTCCGTCATCGGCTTCCTGTTGCTTCTCTACGTCGGCGGCTCGATGATACTGGAAGCCGTCAGGGGCAATGAGGAAGCCCGTAACCTGAACGGACTGCGAAACGTAATAATAGGCGGCATCGCAACCAGCATCGATGCCTTTGCCGTGGGGATAAGCCTGTCTATGGACCGTTGTCCTTCCTCCCAGGTGACTGCTGACCTGATTGCAGTGTTCATCGTCACCGTCCTTTCGGTTGTGGCGGGAATGTTCGGAGGATGCAGGGTCGGGAGGAAATTCGGCCGGCCTGCAGAAATCGCCGGAGGTACGGTTCTGATACTGATAGGTCTGAGCGTCCTAATCTAGCATCTTGCGGTAAATCTCCATCGCTTCCGGTCCCATACCGTTGGCCGGATTGTCTATGAAGGCCTTCACTTCTTCAAGTCCGGCATCCGGATTGCCGGCCAGAAAGGTCTCCAGAGCCTTTTTCCACTTTTCCTTCGACCTGCACACGTCGCAGCTTCCGCAGTCCGAAGTCTCCGTCTGCCCGAAGTATCTCAGAAGATAGCGCGAACGGCATTCATCCGTTTCCGACACATATTCTATCATTGCTCCGGTCCGGGATTCGGCTTTCTCTTTCAGGAACCTGTATTTCTCCGGCTGGAGATTCACGTTGCCGGGCATCAGCCGTCCGTGATGCAGAATCAGCACGGTGCTGTTGTCGGCTGGAATGTATCTGATGACGTGCAGCAGGGAAATACTGTAGAGCAATTGCCTCAGGGACGGGATGTTAATCCCCTGGGATTTTGCAACGTATTCCTCGTCTATGGATACGGGGTACGAGAAAATCCCGCTGTACCGCCTCATCAGAGTTTCCAGCAGCTGAATCATCCGGGGTTCGGGCAAATCAATGTCGTACAAGTCGTTTCTCCCGACGGAAATCTTTACCTGAGCCGGTATGTCCACGTCCTCACAATAACTGAGATGGCCGGTACGTGCCAGATATTCGATGGCATAATGTACCTGGGACCTGTTCAAACAGTAGTGACGGCAGAATTCGTCCAGTTTGAAACGGATTTGGCGTCCCATTCCGGCCTCATAGGGAATTTCGTGGAAAACGTGAAGTTTCTGGTAAATGTCCTCCGTGAATTCCAGTGACGGGAATGAAGTTTCCGTCAACTGGCGCAGACGTTTTATATCCGTGGGCCCCCATAGAAGCACGGCATAAGAGCGCGCTCCGTCCCGTCCTGCCCGTCCCGCTTCCTGGAAATATGCCTCCGGGCTGTCCGGAAGGTCCATATGCACGACGAAACGGACATCCGGTTTGTCTATGCCCATTCCGAAGGCGTTGGTGCACACTACCACCCTCAACTCCCCTTTCTTCCAGGCTTCCTGCCTTTCGGAGCGTTCAATCCTGCCGAGCCCGGCGTGGTAGAAGGATGCCGACACACCGTTGGCCCTGAGTACGGCCGCGATTTCCTCGCATTTGCTGCGGTGCCTCATATACACTATGCCTGTGCCGGCAACTGCCCTGCATATCGACAGCACCTGACCTGTCTTGTCCTCGCACTGTCTGACTATGTATGAAAGATTCGGCCTTTCGAACCCCGATTTGAGCAGCGTAAATCCCGTCGAGGCTTTGTCTTCTCTTGAGAGTCTGGACATTATGTCCTCCGCTACGGCGGGGGTGGCGGTTGCGGTAAGGGCTATGACCGGAGCGTCGATGCGCCGGCGCAGTTCCCCGATTGCCAGATAATCCGGCCGGAAATCGTAGCCCCATTGGGAAATGCAGTGAGCCTCGTCCACAACGATGAAACTGACGGGAAGAATGTCGATGTATGACCTGAAGAGTTCCGTTGACAGGCGCTCCGGCGACAGGTACAGGAATTTGACGTCACCGTAGGCGGCATTGTTCAGGGCAAGGTCCACCTCGTGCCTCGTCATTCCCGCGTGGATGGCAAGCGCCTTGATGCCGCGGCTCTCAAGATTCTGCACCTGATCCTTCATAAGTGCAATCAGCGGCGTCACCACGAGCGCCAGCCCCTCCCGCATCATGGCGGGCACCTGGAAACACACGGACTTCCCTCCACCCGTGGGGAGAATCGCCAGTACGTCCTTCCCCTCCAGGGCTGTGCTGACTATTTCCTCCTGCATAGGCCGGAAAGAGTCATAACCCCACCACTTCTTCAACGTCTCAAGTGCCGTCATCACAAAAAACTCAATTCATTTCAAATGACTTTCCGTACCCTTCAAAGAGATTGTCAGTATTGCCGTATTGCTTTATATAATCTCCATAAAGCCAAGTGGCAAAGGTTGTTATGTCTGATACACCGAGACTTCGGTAATTCCTGATGTCCCGACTGCTCCATAAAGGGTCGAAAGGATTGGGCACCAGTTTGTCGCGTTTCCAGTTGGAGAACATCGATTCGTCCAGCCAATATTCGAGAACGTGCTGCGAATAGGCCGGGAACGCCAGCATATTGGCATTCAAGGCATCCACGGATGCTTCAGGCAACGGTTGCGAATAGTCGCGGTTTATGGGTGCAAATTCAAGGAAAATGCCGTCATCGGCACGGACCGCCTGCGGTGGTTCGACAGTCTGATGATAGGCAAGATGGGCGAGAGTGGCTTCGGGATCGCACTCGCGGAGCAGGCCAAGAAGCCTGTTCTCGTATATCAGAGCCTGCTCTGATGGAGAATACCGGCGGCATTCCTCACAATGGCAGAATTTTCCCTGCTTGTCATCTGTCCAGAAGAAATAACGATGGGTTGTAGGCTTCATCCATTCCAGCATCCGCGCTATCTGAGGCCTCATAGCCTCCACTGCCTCCGCGGAGGTGAAGCACATATTGTAGTCCCTTTGTCTTGTCCCCTCCGCATCCTGCCGGAACCATTCGGGATGCGTGTCGAACAGAGCCCTGGGCAACAGGGTCTGGAGCGCGTGCACCTCGTATTCGACATCCACGTCCAGGCGCCTGCACATTTCAAGGAAATCCTGTCCTGTACGGCTCCGGACAAAGGCTTCCAGTGTGTCTATCGGGTCGTTCACCGTAGCGGCGTGCAGACCTATGAGGTTTATTCCGCTGAGGCGGATTCTGTTTTCCCATTCCTCCAGTCCCACCGAAGTGATGTCGTTGGGATAGACCACTACGCCGCGTTTTTCCGGCTTCGGTGTCATCCTGCAGCGGAAAAGCACATCGTTTTTGTGGAAATCGGGCTTCACGTCGTCCGTCGGCACCAGCGAATACCAGTTCACTTCCCTGCCGTCGTGGAAATCCGCCCTGAACACGCCCATCCTGAAACCTCTTTCCAAATCCAGGCCCAGTTCCCGCAGTTCGGCCAGCGAAACGCTTCCTGAAACCCTGTATCCCCAGGGAGTCAGAGACGCCCTCGTTTCAAGGGTCGAGAAATCCCAGTCGAAGTCGAAATCGCGGTAATACTCGGCCGAATAGTCCATCACACGCCCAAGAGCGTCTATTTCCGCACAATGATATCCTTTTTTCATCCCTCCCGCCGGGCAGAAGAAAATCTCCACCCTGTCCTCGAAATCGACGGCGCGTTCGGTATCGAAACTGTCGGAGAGAGTCAACGTGCCGTCCTCCACTTCAAAACTGAAGAAAAACCTGTCGTCGGTGCTGTGGCAGCAGAAACGTGTGTTGTCTTCCAATCCGTTCCATGGAGCGTACAGGGCCCTTGCCCCGTATCCTTGCCCGACATCGGGCACACTTTGTCCGCAATTTGAGAGAAGCGCCGCCAATGCCGGAAAAAGCAGTGCGCGAAAAATGTTCCTGCAAGTCATATTTCCCGTATATTTTTGTTGCAATATAGTCATTTTTTCATTAAATTTGTGACGCGGAATTTGAATGAAAATATCAAACGATACAGCTATGACAAAAAACGATTTGACACAGTACGGCATCAAGAAGGTTAAGGAGGTCGTTTACAACCCTACCTATGAGGTGCTTTTCAATGAAGAGACACGTCCCGAACTCGACGGCTACGAAAAAGCTCAGGAAACAGAGCTCGGCGCACTCAACGTTATGACCGGTATCTACACCGGACGTTCCCCCAAGGACAAATACATCGTTATGGACAAGAACTCCAAGAACACCGTATGGTGGGACAGCGAGGAGTACCACAACGACAACCATCCTATGAGCGGGAAAGTGTGGAAGACGGTCAAGAAACTCGCAATCAGCCAGCTTTCCGGCAAGAAACTCTATGTCGTGGACGGTTTCTGCGGCACCAATGCCGACACCCGTATGAAGGTGCGTTTCATTATGGAGGTCGCCTGGCAGGCTCATTTCGTAACCAATATGTTCATCCGCCCCAAGAATCAGGCCGAATTTGACCAGGAGCCCGATTTCATCGTTTACTGCGCATCCAAAGCCAAGGTTGAGAACTTCAAGGAACTCGGCCTCCGTTCCGACACCTGCGTGGCTTTCAACGTCACCAGCAAGGAACAGGTCATCCTCAACACCTGGTACGGCGGCGAAATGAAGAAGGGTATGTTCTCAATGATGAACTACTTCCTCCCTCTCAAGGGCATTGCCGCCATGCACTGCTCCGCCAACACCGATATGAACGGCGAGAACACGGCAATCTTCTTCGGACTTTCCGGAACCGGCAAGACCACCCTCTCCACCGACCCCAAGCGCAAACTCATCGGTGACGACGAGCACGGCTGGGACAACCACGGAGTGTTCAACTTCGAAGGCGGCTGCTATGCCAAGGTAATCAACCTCGACAAGGATTCCGAGCCCGACATCTACAACGCCATACGCCGTGACGCTCTCCTCGAGAACGTGACCGTAGACGAGAATGGGAAAATCGACTTCGCCGACAAGAGCGTAACTGAAAACACCCGCGTAAGCTACCCTATCTACCACATCAACAAGATTGTGCGTCCTTACAGTCAGGGGCCGGCCGCAAAGCAGGTAATCTTCCTTTCCGCCGATGCATTCGGCGTTCTGCCGCCCGTATCCGTTCTGACTCCCGAGCAGACCCAGTATTACTTCCTCTCGGGCTTCACCGCAAAGCTTGCAGGCACCGAACGCGGCATCACCGAGCCCACTCCCACATTCTCCGCATGCTTCGGCCAGGCATTCCTTGAGCTTCACCCCACCAAGTACGCAGAAGAGCTTGTCAAGAAAATGCAGGCA
>JAZUHY010000092.1:0-5204 GCA_045641985.1 Candidatus Cryptobacteroides sp. | reverse complement strand
TACAACATCGTGTAAGGCATTATTAAGCGGTGCGGACGATACCGCAATAGTCGGAAATCGGGGGTTTTGCCTTGGAAGCCCAATTTTAGTACATTTTCAGTACATAATCCCGAATTTTTCAAAATAAAAATGCCCTGCAATCACTTGTAGGGCATTTTAGAGCGGTGCGGAAGGGACTCGAACCCTCGACCTCCGGCGTGACAGGCCGGCATTCTAACCAGCTGAACTACCGCACCAATGCTGGTTGCTTTCTTCGAAAGCGGATGCAAATATACTTACTTTTTTTGAATTCCCAATAATCGGGCTCAATTTTTTCAATTATTTATCCAAGTATCGCAAGTTGTTCAGGCGGAATTAATCCGATTTTCTTCTATCTTTGCGCTATGACGAAGCAGGAACTCAGACAGGCAATGCGCGAGACATTTAAGTCGCATTCCAGCTATCCTGAACAGGAAGCCGCATACGCAAGGGAATTCTGGCTCAAAGTGGAAGAGCGTGAGGAGTTCCGCAGCGCAGGCACGGTTCTCATCTTTATGGCACTCCCCGACGAACTTCCCACACAGGAATTCATAGACAAATGGCGCGAAGTCAAGTGTTTCGTCATCCCGCGCGTAAACGGCACCGGGCTCGAGCTCAAGGCATACAGCCCCGACTTGCTCATCCCCGGATACAAAGGCATACTTGAACCGACGGACGAAGCCGCCGGTATCAACCCCGTTGACATAGACCTCGCCCTCATCCCCGGCACAGCCTTCGACCGGGACGGCCACAGGATGGGCCGCGGCAAAGGATTCTACGACAGGCTTCTGCCTCAACTGCACTGCCCCACGATGGCGGTATGCCAGAGTTGGAGAATAGTTGACAGCGTCCCAACAGACCCCTGGGACATTAAAATTGACATAATACCGTAACCACACCCGGCTACTTTTTTTTCCCGAGTTTCTTCATCCGGCGCTCGACTATGCCGTCGGACGTAGTCTTTTGGTATTCCGACATCAACTTGTCAAGGTCGATGACGGAGGACTGGAGAGCATCCTCCACTTCGGCGCTCAGTTCCGCTTCCTCCAGCGCGGAAACCATCTGAAGATTCAATGAATCCAACTGACTCTGCTCCTCCGGCGTAACCGGGACATCGTAATCCCGATTCCCGGACAATGCCAGTTCCCTTGACCGGGCCATCTGCGAACGGGCATTCTTCACGCCCTTCCTATATACATCCCTGATGGACTGGAGGATGTTCACCTGCATCGTATCCAGTTGCTGCGTGAAGACAGGCACCTTCCCCTCCCTGTATTTCGCGGGACCCAGCATAAAACGCCAGTTGTCGGTATATCCGTAGATATTTATGCCGAATGGAATCAGGAAAGGAGAGCGCATCACGGAAACGTGATAATTCATACCCCTGTCGAAACCCTGCATTCCACGGAGCGCCAACTTGTATCTGTCCACGGACAGCTCGAACGGGAAAATCTCAAGCCTGCTGTCGTGAAGCACGGCATCCACGCTCATATTGTCGATGGCGCCGATATTCTTGTTCTTGAAAAGCAGCAGCCGCGTAATCCTTCGCAGGTCACCGGCATCGCCGACCATAAGGTCACGTCCGCTGATTCTGAGGATTCCGTCAAGCGAAGGCACTATGACATTCATATTGGTATCCAGTTTGCTCGTGACGGACAGGTCAAGATTGAATTTTCCGGCAAACGACTTCAGGGCCGGCATCATATTGTCCACCGACGGAAGCATATGGATAATATCCCCGGCGGACACGTCCTTCACCCGCAAATCGGCACCCAGTTCGATGTCATCGAAGCTTCTGGTGGCATAGAACGCATTCACGTCAAGAGTTCCCAGATTGGTGACGGCGGAGGCCTCCGTCATCTGCAGGGTACGGTCCTTCACCCGCAGCATAGTATTGAGAGGCGATATGCTTATGTCGGATATCTCAACGTTGTCCGCTTTTAGCGACAGTCCGGCATCCAGGTTGGACGGGACAACAATCAGAGGCAGTTTTTTTACGGGGACTCTGCCGGAAAGAGAATCCACCACATAATCGCCCTCCGTCTCAGAAGCGGCGCCCGTATCCTCGATGTGACGTCCGTTATCTATGGCAACAAGAATCTCGTTGACGTTCAGACGGTGCGAACGGAGCTTCAGGTCCGCCTTCACCGTACCCCTGCCCATAAACGCGCGTCTCAAACCCCGCACACGGCCTCTTGCCGACACATCCGAGGTTCCGGATCTTATGCGCAGGCTGTCCAGATGTATTTCGTTGTCGGTAAAGCCAAACCGTACCGAGGAGAATCTGGTCCTCAACGGAAAGGCAGGGGTTGATACGAACCCTCCCTTAACCGACAGCTCTCCCGACGGCTTCCATTGGCGCAGGTATTCTGCAATGGAAGAATCAAGCTTGAAATTCAGGTCTCTGCCGGCAAAATCATCTTTCCGCAGGTTTCGGCGAACCATTCCGGGACCTGTGCGACGCCTCAAACTGTCAGTGCGCGTAACCCTTTTCTGAAGGGATGCCTCCGCAGTGGCTCCCATAATACCGATACGGCTGTCGCCCGATCTGGCGAACGCAAACCTGTCTTCATTCACGAAGGAAGCTCTGGCTACAATCCTGCCGTGCTCCTCCACCTTGTATATCCTGAACCGGTTGTGCATATCCCGCACTCTGGCTTTCAGATTATCTCCCCTGTCAAACGACAGACTGTCCATATCCGCCACAATTTCGAGACCGTCAGGCCCCGAATTGAGACTGATTCTCGGATGACCTGCAATGGCGTCCACACTGTCCTTCGGCATTCTTATGTCAATGGCGTCACCGTCCACCCGTCCGCTCAACTTTGCAGTCCTGAACCTGTATGTCCGAAGTTCTTCACGGCTTACGTCGGCATCCAGGCCAAAATCAATACTGCCTCCCAAGGCAATACCGTCGGACAGGAAACGATGCAGCGAATCGAGCACTGCGTCGCCCTCCGCATTCAGGGAAAACCCGGCATTGCCACCGAGCAAATCCCTCGCACCGCCCTTCAACTTCAGATTGAGGCCGTCAGTAGAGAGTATCAAACGCGGAATATCGGCATCAACCCGACGCCCCGGAGCGGAAGATCCTCTGGCATCGAGTGAGAACACCACGGCAAGGTCAGCCGGCTTGTAATAAAAGTCGGCAGAAGGAATACACAGAGAAAGGTCGGCCGACGGGAATTCACCTGCAGACAGAAGCCATTCCAAATCGGATGTCAGGCTGAACGGAACCCTGGCACGTCCAAGAGAACTCGCGGAACCCGTAATGCAACCGCAACCTGCAAGGTTCCGGATGACAAGCACAGAGCTGTCCAAAGACGCATCCAGTCTCAGCGAATCAAGGGCAGCGGCAACGGCCATACGTTCCCGGCTGTCGGTATATACCAGGCGGAACCCGTCTATGGCAAACCCGTCCGCCGAGACGGCGGGGAGGGAGAATGACGAACTGTCCTTCTCCGACCTTCCGGAAGTCCCGAACATCTGCCAGTTTGCCCCGTTGCCGTAACGGTGCGCATAGACATAAAGCCCCCTTATACCGCAATCGCTGAGCGTCGCGGACCCGGCAAGCAGCTTGAACGGATTGACGGCAACGCTCATCCGCCCTACGGCCAGCAGGGTATCGGACTGCCCTCCCCTGCCCGCCACATCAAGGCCCTCCTCCGCACCAAAGCCGGCGGCGGGGAAACGGTCGTGCGGATAAGTGAGTGACAGCGAATCCAACGTCACCCTCAACTTGGGGAAATTCCGCAAAAGGGAAAAATGAAGCCGCGAGTACTCCAACTTGCCATTTATGAACTCCCCTGCATACCTGTCAACAATTGAGGTCACAAACGGCATATTAACGACAATCTGCAGCACAATGACCAGCAAGGCCAGCGAACCGCAGATTATCGCGACGATTTTCCCTATGAGCTTCATCAAAGGCCTATCTTCTTGAAGAAGTCGTTGCCCTTGTCATCCACCAGGATGAATGCCGGGAAGTCTTCGACCTCAATCTTCCAGATGGCCTCCATTCCGAGCTCGGGATACTCAACACACTCTATGCTCTTGATGTTCTCCTGGGCAAGGATGGCGGCGGGGCCGCCTATGCTTCCAAGATAGAAGCCGCCGTGCTTCTTGCAGGCATCGGTCACCTGCTGGGTGCGATTGCCCTTGGCGAGCATTATCATAGAGCCGCCGTGATCCTGGAATTCATCCACATAGGGGTCCATTCTGTTGGCAGTGGTAGGGCCCATAGAGCCGCAGGCCATTCCGGCGGGTGTTTTTGCGGGACCGGCATAGTACACGGGATGGTCCTTGAAATACTGAGGCAGGTCCTCTCCCGCATCCAGACGGGCCTTGAGCTTGGCGTGAGCTATGTCACGGCCCACTATGATGGTGCCGTTCAGACTCAGACGCGTACTCACGGGATACCTGCTGAGCTGGGCGCACACCTCACTCATCGGACGGTTGAGGTCCACCTTCACCGCATCGCCCTCACCGGCCTGGCGGAGCTCCTCGGGAATGAGTTCATAAGGCTTGTCGTCCATCTTCTCTATCCACACGCCGCCGGCATTGATTTTCGCCTTGATATTGCGGTCGGCGGAACAGCTGACGCCGAGGCCGATGGGGCAGCTTGCACCATGGCGGGGCAAGCGAACCACACGCACGTCGTGAGCCATATACTTGCCTCCGAACTGCGCACCGAGGCCGATTTTGTGGGACTCTTCCAGAAGACGCTCCTCGAGTTCCACGTCGCGGAAAGCGCGGCCGGTCTCGTCGCCCGTAGTGGGCAGGCTGTCATAGTAATGGGTGCTGGCAAGCTTCACGGTCAGGAGGTTCTTCTCCGCGGAGGTTCCGCCTATCACGAATGCGATGTGGTAGGGAGGGCAGGCCGCTGTGCCGAGGCTGCGCATCTTCTCAACAAGGAAGGGGACGAGAGTGCCGGGATTCTGAATCCTGGCCTTGGTCTCCTGATAGAGATAGGTCTTGTTGGCCGAGCCGCCACCCTTGGTAACGCAGAGGAACCTGTACTCGTCGCCCTCGGCCGCCTCGATGTCTATCTGGGCCGGCAGGTTGCACTTGGTATTGACCTCCCTGTACATATCCAGAGGGGCATTCTGGCTGTAGCGCAGGTTCTCTTCGGTGTATGTCTTGAATACGCCGAGACTCAGGGCCTCCTCGTCGCAGAATCCGGTCCA
>JAZUHY010000091.1:0-3535 GCA_045641985.1 Candidatus Cryptobacteroides sp. | reverse complement strand
ACGAAGCCGACGGACATGAGGAAGAACTTCAACATGCTGAGCGGGATAGTGAACAGCCACATGGGTCAGAACCTGTACAGCGGTGACGTGTTCGTGTTTGTGAACTCCGCGAACAACATGATGAAGCTGCTGCGCTACGAGCCGGGCGGTCTGGTCATCTACAACAAGCGTCTCGACCACGGGTGCATGCATCTGGTGGAGCGTGTCCAGGACGGAGACCCGAGCATAACGCCCTTCGAATGGAACAAGCTGGTAGGGACAATCCAGGGAATAATCGATGATCCGAGACGCCGGCTGCAGCGTCTGAAGGCACTTCGCGATGTCCAGATTGAAGCCGCTTCGCAAGGTGAAAAACCGGCTGGAGGTCAGTGAAATAAATCGAAGAAAATCGCCTCTACACTTGCATATAAGCCCGTTTTTTCGTATATTTACATATAGAAAGAACGGGTAAAATGACTGCCGAGGAACAGAAAAAGATGGAGGCTTTAGAAGCCGAGAACGCGAAACTCAGAGGAGAAAACTCCGAGCTTCATGACAGGCTTCTCGCCGCCCAGAAGACCCTTGCGAAATATACCCAGATGCTCTTCGGTCAGAAGACGGAGAGGACCCGCCTTCCGGAAAAACCGGAGGAACTTACCGGCAGTCTGTTCGAGCAGGAGATGGATCCCGAGGAGCAGGCCCGTCTTGACAAGGAGGCCGCCAAAGCCACGGCCGAACAGGACAAGACCGTCCATGTCGAGGCGCATGACCGCAAGGTCCGCAAGCCTATCGACACCAGCAAGCTTGAGGTGAAGGAAGAGCACATCCGTCCCGAACTCGACGACGAGGCAGACTACGTCGAGATGGCCCCCGAAGTAACCGAAAGCCTTGTCCTCGTTCCCAGGAAGATGTACATACGCCGCATCATCCGCCACAAGTATGTGCTCAGGAGCAATCTTCAGATCGAGGATCCTGACCGCCAGACCTTCGTCATCGCACCGCTCCCGCCCGCAGCGTTCCACAAGTGCATGGCAGACGTCTCGCTGCTTGCGGACATCATAATCAGCAAGTATCTCTACCATCTGCCGTTCTACAGGGTGATCGAGATGTACAAGGAACTGGGGGTGACCATCAGCGCCTCGACCATCAACGACTGGTTCAAGGCGGTGGTCGGGAAGCTAAAGCCGCTGTATGACCTGCTGAGGGCGCATGTCCTGGCCTGCGACTACGTGCAGGTGGACGAGAGCACGTTGCCGGTGATCGACAACGAGAAGCACCGTGCGGTGAAGGGCTACGTGTGGAGTGTGGTGAACGTGATGACGGGAGACCGGTTCTTCTTCTACGAGCACGGCTCGCGGAGCACCCGCGTGGCGATGGGGCTGCTGAAGGAGTTCAAGGGCGCCATCCAGAGCGACGGATACGTCGTGTACGAACACTTCGAGGGGATGGAGGGCAAGCTGCTCCTCGGATGCTGGGCCCATGCGCGTCGCAAGTTCTTTGAGGCCAGAAAGGAGAACGAGAAGCTGGCGAACGAGGCTCTCTTCTATATCGGTAAACTGTATGAGGTAGAAAGCGAGGCTGATGCTCTGGACGAGAAGGACGGCAAGCCGGACTACGAGCGGAGAAAGGCCCTGCGGCAGGAGAAGGCGTATCCGGAAATCAAGAAGTTCGAGACGTGGATGGAAGTGAATCTGCTCAAATGCGGCCCGAAGTCCCTGATGGAAGAGGCAATCTCATACACTTACAGGATACTCAAGAAACTGTCCATCTATACGACCGACGGTCGCTACAAGATAGATGACAACATGGTCGAGAACAGCATCAGGCCACTTGCCATCGGCCGCAAGAACTACCTGTTCTGCGGAGACGACGATGCCGCGCAGAGGGCGGCCATAGTCTACTCCCTCCTCGCCACCTGCAAGGCCCACGGCATTGATGAAAGGGCATGGCTGGAAGATGTTCTCCGCAGGATGCCGGAGTATGAACTCGGCCAGAAGGACTTCTCCGATCTCCTTCCTGGGAACTGGGCCGCAGCAGAGGCAAAGTAAATCAAACTGACATCACACCCACACAAAACGAATGCAACCGGCATCCCAATTATGCCAGTTGCATCTCACTTTGTCAATATGTACTTCTTCGAATGCTTACATCAGTTGCTTGGATTTGCTTGCAAGGCAAATATACAAATATCTCATCACTTATTGATGGATATCTACAATAAATGATGAGAATATGTCATTAAATTGTAAAATGCTTCAATGCGAATGTTTGGCTCGTTTATCCATTATAGCAAGGTAAATCGGGTATAACATAGAACCTTGAATTAAGATTTTCGTGTCATAGCGGTCTTTCAAAACATCATCGACATACTGAGAGTCGTCAATTTTGGAGATATCGAATTTCATTACTCTCGGCACAAAGCCATCACCGACTTGTTGAACCATTATTGCTTCTCCAGTACTCCGGCCAATACGTTTATCATATGGGAGCAGATGTACTGAAGCATTATCGTATGTGTATGCCTCGTGAATGAGTGTGACGTATTTTATATTGTCAGGTATGACCCGCGCAGCGATTTCATTGATTTTTCTATACGTAGTTGTTCTGACTGTTGCATCAAATGATATTACACGGCAGGTGTCATTCGCATAAACGATAAATATCGCTGGCATAAGGTGATTCCCTTGTTTTTTGTATACGAGCAAATGAAGTTTTGCCATTAATTTCATAAATGCTTTCGGGTCGGAGGATGGATATTCTGCGCCATATCTCTTGAGCATTTCTACAACATTGATAGGCTCCTCTGGTAATTGTGGCAAAAGCCATTCTCCTCGTTCAAATCGTCCCCCGTCACAATAAAAGACATAATCTTCGATAAATATTGCTTCTGGTGTGGATAATTTGACAATCAAATCATCAATCTTTGTCTTAAGCTCTTCACATAGATCGGTAGTCGAGCCAATCCTTTCATCCACGGCAACGAGGAAATCCCTCATAACAGAAATAGCCGTCGTGATATCTTCAAAAAAGTTGACATCCTCATCAGCCTTCTTATACTTGAATTCAAGGGAAAAATGAACTTCTACAAAATTCAAGTGTATCAGGTAATCCTTCAGCGAATCCACAATAGAACTAAATTCCACATCGTTTGCCACGCTGAACACCTCACTATGCAAGATTGTCGCCGAGACTGGAGAATATACTGTGACAAAGACCTCCTTTTGCAAATCAATTGGATGTTCTTTCTCAACCTCGTTTCGTGTATCGACCATCCACTTACATACCGAATTGCTTTTTAGGTATTGTTTACAAAGCTCCTCATACACTGGCAAATACTCAGTATGGGTCAACGAGCATTGAAGGACAAAGGAAGCCGATCTGAATGCAGAAAAGAAAGCATCCAGATTAGCGATATTATCAATCAGATCTTGATCGGTCGAGAATTTATCAAGATTCTGCAATGCTCCATAAAACCTATGGAAAGCAGGATACATCAGTCCCTTTTCGTCCATATAAATCAAATTGCTGTTTCTTTGGTAAATATAATGACATATTC
>JAZUHY010000090.1:0-20546 GCA_045641985.1 Candidatus Cryptobacteroides sp. | reverse complement strand
CGGAGCACCTGTGCGACATGATTGAAAGCAGTGCATTTGTGGACTATGAAAAGGCGGCGGCAATTGACCTTCATAAGGCGGTTTTGAAATTGCCAAAAGCGCAGCAGCTGGTCTTCAACCTGAAATTCTTTGACGAGATGGGATACGAAGAAATCAGCAGAATAACTGGGTCAAGCATCGATTCATTACGTGTAAACTACCATATTGCAAAAAAGAAAGTAACCAAATATATCCATGAAGAACAACTATAATCCTTATACCGTTCCGGAGAACTTTTTCGAGGATACGAGCAATCAGGCGATAAAAAGATTCCGTAATCGCAGACGCGCCATACAATACAGCGCTGCAGCAATGGTGGTTGCTGCCGCTCTTATCGTTACTCCATTGTTTGTACACACACACGACAGTAAGATAAAGGAAGCGGAAATTACCTCAGACAATCTTGCCGGCATGTATGAATATGATATATTCCTTCAAGTAAACTTTACAGATTAACGATGATGAAAAAGACTATTCTAACCATTTGTCTCGGGATTCTTTCTTTACTGGCAAGTGCCCAGCCAAGGCCGTTTCCCCTTGAGCGTATAAGTGACGAAGAAATAATTCAGATGCAGGTGCGGGATATTGTCTCCTGGCTTGATCTGGACAAACGGACTGAGACGAAGTTCGTAAAGGAATATACTGCATTCAGGAAGGAAATCGATGAGATTGCCCGGAATGCCAGACCTCCGCAGGATATTGAAAACGAAGCGGAGATTGACAAGGCTATCCAACAGAACTTCGCAGTAAGTGAGCAGATTCTTCAGATAAGAAAGAAGTATTATGCAAAGTTCAAGGAATTTATGAAACCGAGCCAGATACAGATGATGTATCGCATTGAAAACGAGGCAGGACGCAAGTTTCACGGTGGGCCTGATGGTCCGGATGGACACCATAGGCCCGATGGTAGACCTATGCCGCCCCGACACGGAGGTGGTGCGGATTTTTGACGTGGACATTTGTAATCTGACATAGATGTATACTCAACGGACGTCGAACACATAAGGTTCGAAGAAGTCCGTCTGCTTGCGCTCCTGAACTATTATGTCAAAATCCTCGAAGGTATAGGTCTTCTTGCCTTCAGTTTGTTTCTCCGCAGCATCTTTCAATCTTGACCAGAACGGACACGGTATACCCTTGGAATTGAGGATATCGACTATCTGCGTCGGGGTCTTATCTTGAATGTAATAGTTGAAAATCCTCCGAACGATTTCGGCCTCTTCTTGGTCGATGATGAGCTTGCTGTCCTTTGTGGAATGCTTGTAGCCGTATGGACTGGGGCCTCCATTTGTAGTGCCGCGTGTCTTGAGGGCTGTAATCTTGCCGTCGATGCCGCGGGCGGTGAAAAGTTCAATCTCATATTATCGCCCATCAAAAACCACCATAAAAAATAAAGGGAAGACTACCATAAAAGTCAGAGACAAAGTATTGAAAATCATACGCTCAACGCCTACAATTTCAATAGATGAGATTGCGAACCAGGTACGTTCTGCAAGCGTTATGGCGTCTGGAGCAACGTAACAGCCAACAATGCGGAAGCCTGGATAAACTTCGGAATGCAGGCTGTGCTGACCTATTTTGACAAGGGAGTCAGGCCGACCGTCGATTACATCGCCACGCTGAAGGCGAGGCTGCACTCGGGGCCTTGGGAGAGGCCGGGGGTGTAGGAAACGTTAATGCCGATGCGGGTGTCGTAGGGTATCCACAGAAGGTTTCCGAGCCGTGCGCAGAGTGTGCCCAGGAAAGTGACGGAATCCTTGTCGGTGGAATAGGAATGCTGCCAGCGGCAGTCGGCGGAGAATTCGAAGTTCCTGATATAGGCCACAGGGCTCAGGAAAGACCAGTCCACTGCGGCGAAGGGGAAGGCATAGCGCAGGCGGAGTATGGAGGACGTTTCAGACTGCCTTTGCAAGGAAGCGTCCCATCTGATGCCGTGGGTGCGGAGAATGCCGGGGAGGTATCCGTAAAAAGACAGGTATGCGGCCGGAATCGAGAAATTGCCGAGTCCGAAGTAGTTGCTGTACCCCGCTTCCGCTCCTATTCCGAAGCGCGGGTAAATGCAGGAGGCTGCGACGGGGCGCATAATGTATCCGCTAAGTTTGACGGAGGCGCTTGTCATCGGGATATTCTTTGACCCGTTGGAGAACCAGTCATTGCTGAAATTCAGGCTGGCTTCCGGAACGAGCCCCCTCCTCCATCCTCCGGACGAAAACTGCAGGGGAACGTACATTCTCAGCCTGCTTTGGAAGGATGGAATGCCAAGGGACCTCTTTACATAGGATTCCTTCCTGTCGAAGTTGCTGTAATATGACTGCGGGAGGTAGTGGAGGGCATCGCTGCCGTTGAGGTCGAAGGAAGCTTCGATTACCGGATACCAGCCGCTGTAGCTGAACTGTCCGTGGAGACTGTGCCTCCATCCGGTGTTCCTGTTCCAGGCGGAATAGCCGACCAGACCCTGCATCGAATTGAGGTCGTTGTGGAAGAGTACGGTGGCTCCGAGTCCCGCATCGGAGGCGAGAGACTGCATATTGAGGTTGGACACCGCGTCGTATTTCACATATACGGGCAGCCAGGAGTGCAGGCGGAAGAGGTGGGCGATTTTGGAATATTTCTCCGAAGCGGGAATGGTGATTTCCTTGTCCCCTTCAGGGCACTCCGGCACCTGTGAACTGAGTTCTTCCGCTATGCTGTCCGGACGGATGTCCCCGAAATCCACTGTTTTGTCCATAAGGTCGCCGGCGGCTGCCCTGTACATTCCGTAGTCCTCCCGCGAGCCGGAACAGAAGTAGAGGCTGTCTCCGAAGAAACTGTAGAAACAGCCTCCGAAGCGGCTTGAGGTGAGCTGTCTTACCCGCCCGTCACCGGGGTCAAGGGAATAGAGCTCGCGGGAACCGTTCCTGTCGGCGGTGAAATGGATTCTTCCCCCGTGGGGGAACAGCCTGGAGACAACACAGTTTTGCGGGGCAAGCACTTCGTTGAATTCAAGGTCATAGATGCCCGTCCCCCGGTCCGTTACGGCGGAGAAATAGAGCTTTCCCGAGAGCCAGCACAAATCCACAATCTGCATCCCGTCGGGAGCGGTTGTCCTGCCAAGGACCTTTCCGTCCCGGGCATCCAGCACTACGGCCGCGGAACCGCCGGACCAGGGATATTCCACTGCGGCTATCCTGTCCCCATCGGCGGAAGGGTTGTAGTATCTGCCTTCTTTTCCGCTCAGGTACCCTGTCTTGCCGTCGGAGTCCCGGTACCGTATCACCGATGATGATTTGAGCTCCCATCTCGGGTCGGGAATGATTTCCGCCCAGAAAAGGCGCTTGAGGGAGCGGCTGTATGTCAGATGGGAGGCTGATGACGCGAAAGGCCCGAGCGAGGACAGCTTCCCGTCAGGGCTGAGTTTCACAAGCTCCGCCGCGCGGTCGAGTCCGGAGAGGATGGAGAAGATTCCGTCCTCGCAGACGGCGCATTCGCTGAATGCCCGGTAGTACTTCCCGCGTTCCGTGATTCTGACGGACGGGGTGAAGGGTTTCCTTGTTTCCGCTTCTTTTTCCCACAGTTCTTTCCGTGCCCCGGCAATCTCCCTGAATGTCTCCTTGAAGTTCTTTCCCGATGCCTGTTTTACGGTCTTCTGGAACACAAAGAAGGGGAAGGGCCAGCCGCTGGTGACGTTGCGGTAGTATCTTGCCGTAAAGTCGGGATCGTCGTATGTGGTGCGGATGCCTGCAATCGTGAAATAGCCGGCCCGGTAATAGTCGGGGGTGTAGAGTTTCAGGGAGCCGTACTGCCATTTCCAATAGTCGCGGAAATCCCCTTCGGAGAAGCAGATGTCGTAGTAGTTGAGGAAAGAGGAGGTCCTGCCGCGTCCGGCTGCCGTCAATTCCGTTTCGGCGACAACGGCATCCCCCTCAAAAAAGGTCTGACCCGGGTAAAGGGCCGCCATAGCCCCCGGCCACAACTGGCCGGCAATCACGTTGAGCCATCTGTATGGCTTTTCCGCACCGAACTGCATCTGCGCCACGTGTCTGGATTCGTGTATGGCAAGATGCACGTCTATTGGCAGGGGAAGGGGATCGGAGCCGTCGGGGACGGTGAAAAGTTCCATTCTCCGGGGAGCCCAGGTCACCATTCCGTTGTTCTGTGCGGAGAAGGGGTGGAGGATTACGGGCATAGGCCTGCGGTAGGCCTCATTCGGCTTGTATCCTATTGTCAGTCCCACTTTGTCCCTGTATCTTTCAAGGCTGAGGGCATAGACTCTTGCCAGAGAATCCATCCCTTCGGGATATACAATCCTGTAGTTGGCCGTCCGAATCTGCCGCCAGGAAAGGGATGCGGGGTCGTTGCCGTAGGAATATAACTGACCCCTTGCCGTAACTGCGGAAAGAGCAAGCAGAAAAAATACTAAGGCGGCCGGTTTTTTCATACCGCAAATCTACGGATTTTTGATTATATTTGTAGGATTGCTTTTTTAAAATGAATTTATTCCTGCAGATTCTGACCCTTCTCGGTTCGCTTGGAATGTTCCTTTACGGAATGTCCCTTATGAGCGGCGGTCTCCAGAAAATGGCCGGAGCAAAACTCCGCGCGTTTATGGCCGCAATGACTTCAAATGCGTTCAAAAGGGTTCTTACCGGTATTGTTGTGACGGCTTTGGTACAGTCCTCAACGGCAACGACCCTGATGCTTGTGAGTTTCGTGAATGCCGGTCTCCTTTCCCTTGCCAATGCCATTGGTGTGATTATGGGTGCCAACATCGGTACCACGGTAACGGCCTGGATATTCGCACTCAGTTTCGGAGGAGGCGGATTCAGTCTGGGAGCGATAGCGGTTCCCCTGATGTTCTTCGCCTTCCTATGCATTCAGTCAAAGAATAAGACGTCAAGGCATATCGGGGATTTCCTGATGGGCTTCGCCCTTCTGTTCCTCGGATTGACGACGCTCAGGGAGACTTCCACGGTTCTGCTTGACAACGAGCCCGTGAGGGTGTGCCTCAGCCATCTCACGGGTGCCGGCGGGTGGTCGGTGCTGCTTTTTATGGTGATAGGCTCCATTATGACCCTGATGCTTCAGTCTTCCGCAGCCACGATGGCCATTACAATGGTGCTTGTGGCGAACGGATACATTCCGTTCGAGATGGCGGCGGCGATGGTCCTGGGCGAGAATATCGGTACCACCATCACCTCCAACATCGCCGCTTCCGTAGCCAATGTGTCGGCAAAGAGAACGGCCAGAGCCCATATGCTGTTCAATCTGTTCGGTGTGGCCTGGGTGAGTTGCCTTTTCCACCCGTTCCTGAACCTGATTGGCCGCATTGTGGAACTGTTCGGTTTCCCCAATCCCGCCACTACCGCCTGGGGCGAAGACCCGGAAATCACTGCTGCGCTCACCGCATCTCTCCCGTTTGTGGTGGCTACGCTCCACTCCCTGTTCAATATCATCAACACCTTGATACTTATATGGTTTGTGCCTGTGATAGAAAGGGTTGTAACCTGGATGGTGCCTTCTCCGAAGGGTGAGGAAGAGGTCTTCCGTCTGAAATATATCAAGGCCGGTCCGCTCAGTACCGCCGAACTCTCCCTCAAGGAGTCACAGCAGGAGATAGCCAACTTCGGCAATATCTGCCGCAGGGGTCTCGGCCACATCAGTTCCGCCATACACGCGAAGAGCGAGGAGGAATTCGAAAAGGTGAACGAGAAGCTTGTGAAATATGAGGAGATTACGGACAGGATAGAGTTTGAGGTTGCATCGTACCTTGGAGAGGTCAGCAAGGCCAAGGTGGGTTCTTCCGCCCTTGCCAGAATCAAGGGTTCATACCGCATTATCGGCGAAATGGAGAGCCTCGGAGACTCGGGGGAGGCAATAGGGAGGATGCTGATGCGCACCTATGCCCACAAGAAGAAATTCACCGCCGATATGCTGAAGAAGCTGGACAAGATGATTTCCCTGCTGGACCAGGCTTATGCCGCAATGGCGGAGAACCTTTCAATCCCGGTCCACGAGATAAGCAATATCAACAACGCCTATGTGGCGGAGTCGGCAATCAACAAATACCGCGACAAACTCCGTGAGGAGCATTTTGCCAAACTCGAGGATGAGGGCTACCAGTATGAGACGGGGGCCTTCTATATGGACATCGTGAACGAGTTGGAGAAGATGGGCGATTTCATCATCAATATTTCTGAGACTCTGATAAGTGAAAAGGAGGTTTGACATATTCTGCCTGTCCGCCCTGGCGGTGATTCTGGCGTCCTGTGCGGGGCGCGGGCGCAGCGTGTCCGAGGCAAGGCCTTTCCCTCAGGTAAGCATCCCGTCGGTCTATACGGAGCAGGAAGAGAGGATGGAATATGTGCTGAACCATTATTGGGATGATTTCCGCGGAGTGCCGATGGGACAGATTGAAATCGCACTCTCCAATTTCATAGGGATACTGGACAATGCGCCCCTGGACGATGCCCAGAAGGCTATGGAGCTTCTGTTCGACAGGATATGCGCCGCCGAAAGGGCCGACACTTCGGCTCACCGTTACGTTCTGATGACCCAGTTGGTGTCCAGGTATCTTTACGACCCCAATTCCCCTATGAGGAATGAGGATTATTACCTCCCTTTCGTGAGGCTTATGGCAGAGTCCCCGCTGACTGCGGAGGAGTTGCGCCCGGCATACAGATACGAGGCTGAGTCCTGCGCCATCTGCCGGAGAGGCACGGCCGCCCCCGATTTCAAGGCCCGTACCGCCGCCGGGGAATTTATGAGCCTGTATGGAGTGAAGGCGGACTACACTATGCTGTTCTTCAGCAATCCCGGCTGTGAAGCCTGCAAGGAGATAGTGGATGAAATAACAGCCGTGCCGGAGATTTGCCGTCTGACGGAGGAGGGGACAGTGGCGGTGGTCAATGTCTATATCGACGAAGATCTGGCGGCCTGGAGGGAGTATCTGCCCAATTATCCCGAGAAGTGGATAAACTGTCACGACAGTCCCCGGGTCATCCGGGACGGACGTCTGTACGACGTGAGGGCCATCCCGTCGCTGTATCTGCTGGACCGTGACAAGAAAATCCTTCTGAAGGATGCCCCCACACAGAAGGTGATAGCTGTGATTTTGAACCAAAATATTCCATAACGCTATGTCTATCAGAAGAAAACTATGGTCGAGGACCGAATGTGGCAAAGCCGTTTACAAGTACACCATTACGAATGAAAGCGGTGCCTCAGTGGTGTTGAGCAGCATCGGTGCGGGAATCGTGGCTGTCAACGTGCCCGACCGCAACGGCAAACTCTCGGACGTGGTGCTGGGTTACGGCAAGGCTGAAAGCTATTTCGCTGACGGCCCCTGTGCAGGGAAATGCCCCGGGCGCTTTGCCAACCGCATTGCGAAAGGGAAATTCACTCTCGACGGCGTGGAGTACAGTCTTCCGATAAACAACGGCCCCAACCATCTTCACGGCGGCCCCGAAGGTTGCCAGAACAAGGTATGGGAGTCCCGCAAACACAAAGGCGGCGTGGAATTCATGTACTTCTTCGAAGACGGAGAGATGGGCTATCCCGGCAACGTGAAGGTTATCGCCCGCTACGAATGGAGCGACAACAACGAACTCCGCCTGACTTTCACGGCCCGCACGGACAAAAAAACCGTGGTCAATTTCACCAATCACGCATATTTCAATCTGGACGGCGGCGGCAGCGTACTGCGTCACACTCTTGCGCTCAATGCCACGGAGTACCTTCCTACGGACAGCACCTTGATTCCCACGGGAATCCCTGAAGTCGTGGCCGGCACTCCTATGGATTTCCGCAAGCCCAAGACACTGGGGAAGGATATCAAAAAGGATTTCCCGGCCCTCAGGTACGGGAAGGGATATGATGCCTGCTGGTGCATAGACAACTATATGCCCAGCCAGATTCAGGAGGCCGCAGAACTCTATTCGAAGAAGTCCGGCCGCGTGCTGAAGGTTTATACAACCCAGCCCGGAGTGCAGGTCTATACCGGGAACTGGATTGAAGGCTGTCCTGCCGGGAAGCGCGGACGCATCTATCACGACTACTGTGCCGTAGCCCTGGAGTGCCAGCATTTCCCCGACAGCCCCAACCGTCCCGACTTCCCTTCAACGGTGCTGAAGCCGGGAAAGGTTTTCAAGGAGGCAATAATTTTCGCTTTCGGAGTAAGATAGCTTATGAAACAGTATCTTGATTTATTGAAGGAGATAATGGAAAACGGTACGGTCAAGACAGACCGCACCGGGGTCGGTACCAAGAGTATTTTCGGCCATCAGATGCGTTTTGACCTCAGTGAGGGTTTCCCCCTGCTGACCACCAAGAAGGTGCATCTGAAATCCATCATCTACGAGTTGCTCTGGTTCATCAGCGGCGACACCAACGTCAAATACCTTCAGGACCACAATGTGACCATCTGGGACGAGTGGGCTGACGAAAAAGGTGATTTGGGCCCTGTTTACGGCCACCAGTGGCGCAGCTGGCCCGCTCCCGACGGACGCAGCATAGACCAGCTTTCACAAGTCATAGACCTGATTAAGAACAATCCCGATTCGCGCCGTATGCTCGTGTGCGCGTGGAATCCCGGAGAGGTTGACAGGATGGCCCTGCCTCCCTGCCACTGTCTGTTCCAGTTTTACGTTGCCGACGGGAAACTCAGCTGCCAGCTGTATCAGCGCAGCGCGGACACCTTTCTCGGTGTGCCGTTCAACATAGCGTCATACGCTCTGCTGACTATGATGATAGCCCAGTGCTGCGGTTTGCGGCCGGGAGAATTCATCCATACCACTGGCGACACTCACATCTACCTCAATCATTTCGACCAGGTCCGGGAACAGCTCAGCCGCGAGCCCAGGGCTCTTCCGAAGATGAATCTCAACCCGGAGGTGAAGAATGTCTTTGATTTCAAATATGAGGATTTTGAGCTGGTGGACTATGATCCCTGGCCGGCAATAAAAGCCCCTGTAGCAGTATAACGATTATGGAAAAATGTCTGATAGTGGCCATAGCCGACAATAACGGCATAGGCATCAGGGGCCAGCTTCCCTGGCATCTGAGCGAGGACCTGAAGTACTTCAAGAGGGTCACGGGCGGTTATCCTGTGATAATGGGAAGGACAACCTACTTTTCCCTTCCGTTCCACCCTTTGAAGGGGAGGAAGAATATTGTGCTGAACGCCGGAGGTGATCCGATTCCGGAAGCGTGTTGTGTATATTCCTTTGAGGAGGCTTTTGCGGAGGCTGAGGCAACGGGAGCGGAAAGATGTTTCGTGATGGGCGGAGCCTCGGTTTACAGGGCGGCCATCAATGAGATGGACAGGCTTTTCATCACTCACGTGCATACGGAGATTGATGCTGATGCCTGGTTCCCCGTGATAGATCCCGGGATTTGGAAGGAAGAATCCCGTTCGGAGACTCTCCACGACGAAGAGACCGGATACGATTTCGAATTTATCGTTTATACAAGGAAATAAAATGGCGCACAAAGAAAAATTCAGCAATCGCTGGGGTGTAATAACGGCTATGGCCGGTTCTGCCATAGGTCTCGGCAACATATGGCGCTTCCCCTATATTGTAGGAGAGTACGGCGGGGCAGCTTTCGTTGTCCTCTACATAGTTTCAACAATTTTCATATCCCTGCCCATTTTTGTGGCGGAGGTCGTTTTGGGAAGGAAAAGCAGGATGAGTGCGGCCTATTCGATGTCTTCCCTGCGTCCCGGCAAACGTGTCTGGAAGTTTGCCGGATATCTGGCTGTGCTCATTCCTCTGATTATCTGTTCCTACTACAGCGTTATAGGCGGCTGGTCGATGGACTTTATGTTAAAGTCGTTCTCCGGTTTTTTCGTACGCACTTCCACGGATGAAGTCACAGGACTTTTCGGAAATCTTACGGATTCCGTATGGAAACCCGCGGTAATGCATCTTCTGTTCCTCGGTGTAAGTTGTTTAGTCGTGATGAGGGGAGTGAAGACGGGTATAGAGAAATTCAGCAAATTGTCGATGCCCGTTCTCTTCGTCCTGATTATAGTGATGATATGCTATTCCGTCACCCTCCCGGGGGCGAAGGCAGGCATTGAATATCTGCTCAAGCCGGATTTCAGTCACATAACGCCCAGATCTTTCGCCTATGCAATGGGCCAGAGTTTCTATTCCCTTTCATTGGGAATGGGGATAATCATCACGTATGGCGCGTATGTGTCCAAACACGAGAACATATTGGCATCCAGTGCGGGAACGGCTGTTGCGGATTTCGCATTCGCCATTTTTGCGGGACTTGCCATAATGCCGGCGGTTTTCGCGGCCGGTATCGAACCCGGAGCCGGTCCGGGACTTATTTTCCAGAGCATTCCGTTCATTTTCTCCAAAATGGGTGAAAATCTTCCGGTTATAAGCGGAATTGTGGCCGCGTTTTTCTTCATTGCGGTTGTCGTTGCCGCCCTGACATCCTGTATCAGTCTGGTGGAGGTTGGGACTTCCTTCCTGTCCGAGAAATACGGAATGAGCCGGAAAAAGGCCGTGCTTATAGTTTACTGCATATGTGGTTTCATCGGTACTCTCTGCGCTTTGGAAGGCAGGCTGTTTGATGCGTTCGACTGGTTCTGCTCCAACATACTGCTTCTTGTACTTTCATTCCTTGTGGCTGTGTTTGTGGGCTTTATCCTCAAGAAGGAGGAGGTGCGGGATAATGTCACTAACCAAGGACAGATTGCTGTCAACGGGAAAATTTTCCCTGTTGTCTATTTCCTTATCAGGTGGGTGGCTCCCATAGCCATCGCCGCCATATTCCTTACCAATTTCATTCTTTAGATGGCGGCCCGGAGAGAACAATTTGCCAGTAGCATTACGGCCGTATCGGCCTTGGCGGGGGCTGCGATAGGGCTCGGCAACATCTGGAGGTTCCCATATATGGCGGGCCAGAACGGAGGTGCGGCTTTCATACTGATATATCTTTTCTGCGTATTGTTCCTATCGGTGCCCATAATGCTGTGTGAAACCATAATAGGGAGAAGCGGGGGCGCCAACACGTTCCGCTCATTGGAGAAGCTTGCTCCGAATACGGGCTGGAAGTGGATGGGCCTGCTGACGGTGCTGGCGCCTCTGATTATTCTTTCCTACTACAGCGTGGTCGGAGGGTGGTCGATAAATTATTTCGGCAAGGCGTTGTTCTCCGGTTTTTCGGCCGAAAACGTTTCCCTGTTCGGCTCTTTCAATTCCTCGGTATGGATGCCGCTGATTTCGCATACCGTGTTTCTCGCCCTCACCGCGCTGATTGTTCTGGGGGGAGTGAAGAAGGGCATCGAGCTGTTCAACAAATTTTCAATTCCCGTGCTTTTTTTCCTCATACTGGCGATAGCGGTCTATTCCATTACCCTCCCGGGAGCGGGGGAAGGGGTCAGATATCTTGTCAGGCCCGATTTCAGGAATGTGAATGGCAATACCTTCATCTACGCTATGGGACAGGCGTTTTTCTCCCTTTCCCTGGGAGTGGGCACAGTCCTCACGTATTCGTCCTATATGAAGAAGGATGCGGATATTCTGAGGGTCGGTGTCGGAACTGCGGTGGCTGATCTGATATTCGCCATAATAGCCGGTTTTGCCATAATGCCCGCTGTCTTTGCCTCGGGGGTGGAACCCGGGACAGGCCCCGGCCTGATATTCGAGACGCTCCCTTTCATCTTCGTGAAACTGGGGGCAGTCGCACCCGTGCTCAGCCGGATTATGTCGGTGCTGTTTTTCCTTACAATCGTGGTAGCCGCGCTCACGTCTTCAATCTCTATGTACGAGGTAGGGGTTGCCTACATTGTTGAGGAAAAGAAGATTTCCCGCAGGAGAGCTGTCCTGAGAATTTTCATCGGCACCTGGTTGCTGGGAATGCTGTGTTCTCTGTCCTTCGGTCCCCTGTCGGGAGTGAAGATATTCGGCCTGACGTTTTTCAGTCTCTTAGACGTGGTCACGTCCAATTTTCTGATGACTTTCGGAGCCCTGCTTTTCGTGATATTCACGGGATGGAAACTGGACAGGGAACTTGTGCGGAACGAGTTTACAAATAACGGTTCCATCAAGCTCAACAACCGTCTTTTCAAGCCATTTTATTTCCAGATACGCTACATAGCTCCGGTAGTGATTCTGTTGATTTTCCTTTCAGCCCTGAATTAGCGGACTATGAAAAAAATTGTGGAAGACACTCCGCTCCTGAAGCAGTATTTCAGCATCAAGGCCCAGCACCCTGAAGCCATCCTGCTGTACAGGGTGGGTGATTTCTACGAGACGTATTCCGACGATGCCCTGACGACCAGCAAGGTCCTGGGGCTGGTGCTCACGAGACGTTCGAACGGAGAGAAAGGAGATACTGCAATGGCCGGATTCCCTCATCACGCGATAGAGTCCTATCTGCAGAAACTCGTGCGCGCCGGATACAAGGTGGCCATCTGCGACCAGCTGGAGGATCCCAAGCTTGCCCAGTCCAAACTGGTAAAGCGCGGCATAACGGAGATTCTCACCCCGGGAATCGCATTCGGAGAGGGAATGCTGGATCAGAAGGAGCACAACTATCTTGCGGGTCTCACTTTCGACAACAGCGAGTGCGGTGCGGCGTTTCTGGATGTCAGCACCGGCACCTTCCAGGTCGCACAGGGTTCCCTGGAATATATCGCCACCCTCCTGTCGTCGATGCGGCCGAAGGAGCTCATAGTCCGGAGGGACGTGCTGAACGCCGTGAAGGAAAGGTTCGGAGAGTACTTTGTGACTCCTCTTGACGAGTGGGCCTTCGTTCCCGATTCCGCCCGGGAGAAATTGTGCGCGCAACTGTGCGTCAGCAGTCTGAAGGGCTTTGCCGTTGACGTATATCCTCTCGCCCTCTGTTCGGCTGGAGCGCTGGTCTGCTATCTGGAGCAGACACAGCATATGGGTCTGAGGAACATCTGCTCCATTTCCCGTATAGACGGCAACAAGTTTGTGTGGATGGACAGATTCACCTTCCGCAACCTCGAGATATTCCAGTCCGCGTCCGGGCAGGACGGAGTCTCTCTGGTGGACGTTGTGGACCGTTGCTGTTCGCCTATGGGGGCCCGGCTCCTGAGGCAGTGGCTCTCGATGCCGGTAATGGACATAAAGGAGCTGGAGGAGAGGTACGACACCGTCCAGTTTTTCTTCGACAATGACGGGGCGCTGAGGGAAATGCAGGACTGCATAAGCGAGGTCGGAGACCTTGAGAGGATTCTGGCCCGTGCGGCGAACGGAAGAATAATTCCCCGCGAGGTGATGCAGTTGGGCAGAAGTCTCGCCAGGATGGAGCCTGTCAGAGACCTTTGCTCCGGTTCCGGTGCTCCCGCCCTGGAGAAGCAGGCCGGGGGGATGCGCAACTGTGAGAAAATACGGCAGAGCATCATTTCCACGATGGCGGAGACTCCTGCCGCCCAGCTGGGCAAGGGAGACGTGATAGCTCCCGGAGTGGACAGGCAGCTCGACGAGCTCAGGGAGATTTCCCGCGGAGGCAGGGACTACCTGCTGAAGATGCAGCAGCGGGAGACAGAAAGGACGGGCATCACTTCCCTGAAAATCGGCTACAACAACGTTTTCGGATACTATATCGAAGTCCGCAACACTTTCAGGGAGCAGGTCCCGCCGGAATGGATACGCAAGCAGACGCTTGTGAACGCCGAGCGCTACATCACTCAGGAACTAAAGGAATATGAGGAAAAGATTCTGAGTGCCGAGGCCACCATATACGAGATAGAAAGCAGGATATATGCCGGGCTGATAGAAAGTATCCGGAAGTCCATCAGGGACATTCAGGAGAACTGCAGGATAATCTCAAGGCTGGATGTGCTGCAGGGATTCGCGCAGCAGGCTCTGGACAGGAATTACTGCCGCCCTGTGGTTGACAAGGGCACGTCCATCGAAATCAGGGCCGGGCGTCACCCCGTCATAGAGACACTTATGGCTCCGGGCGAGGAATATGTGGCAAACGATGTGAAACTGGACAGCAGAACCAATCAGATAATGATACTGACGGGCCCGAATATGGCGGGAAAATCCGCGCTTCTGCGTCAGACGGCACTCATCGCCCTTATGGCCCAGACGGGTTCCTTCGTGCCAGCGGAAAGTGCCCGCATAGGGTATCTCGACAAGATTTTCACCCGCGTAGGCGCTACTGACAACATCTCCCGCGGAGAATCCACGTTTATGGTGGAGATGCTTGAGACGTCGATGATTATGCACAACCTGTCGGCGAGGTCTCTCGTGCTCCTGGACGAAATAGGCAGGGGGACATCCACCTATGACGGGATGTCCATTGCCAGGGCTCTGGTGGAATACATCCACCGGTACGGCAAGGGGGCCAAGACTCTTTTCGCCACACACTACCACGAACTTAACGATCTTGAAGACAGGTATCCGAGGGTGAAGAATTACCATATCGCCGTGAAGGAGCAGGGCAGGGACGTCATATTCTTGAGGAAGCTCGAACCGGGAGGGGTCGCGCACAGCTTCGGCATTCACGTGGCGCGTCTTGCCGGAATGCCCAGGGAGGTGATAGAGTCTGCGGAGAGGACTCTGAAGGCTCTGGAGAGGAACGAAAAGAGCATAAAGGCGGCGGCCGGACGGGGAGAAGTGGCCGATGACGGCAGTGTGCAGCTGTCTTTCTTCCAGTTGGACGACCCCACGCTGAGTTCTCTGAAGGAGAAGCTGGAGTCGGCCGACCTGAACAATATGACTCCCCTGCAGGCCTTTGACCTTCTACGGGAGATGAAGGCGGAAGTGGGGGCTTGAACATCAATCAAAAACACCATAAACAGATGAAAAGACTTCTATTGACACTCTTCGTCATTGCACCGTTCCTTGTCGGATGCTGCAATGCGGACAACGGCATTGACGCCGACGGCAAATGGACAGCGGAAAAGGCGAACGCCTGGTATGAGGCTACCGGATGGAGAAGCGGTTGCAACTACATCCCCGCCAACGCCATCAACCAGATTGAAATGTGGTCTTCCTCCACTTTCGACCTCGAAACTATCGACAGGGAACTGGGTTATGCGGAGGAATTGGGATTCAACACGATGAGGGTCTTCCTCAGCAGCGTGGTCTATGAGAACGAGCCCGAGGCCTTCAAGGGACATATCAGCGATTTTCTGGACATCGCGGGTTCGCACGGCATCACTCCCTTCCTTGTATTCTTCGACGACTGCCACGTCGGGACCGCCGCATACGGTCCTCAGCCGGAGCCCAAGACAGGCGTCCACAATTCCGGATGGGTGAAGGACCCGTCAAACGACCTGTGGCAGGATACGCTCAACACGTATCCCAAGCTTGAAACTTATGTGAAAGACATCCTTACAACTTTCAAGGATGATGAAAGAATACTCTGGTGGGACCTCTACAACGAGCCCAACGAGAGGGGAATCGAAGGAGGCTATTCGATGGCCCTCCTCAGGAACGTGTTCAAATGGGCCCGCGAGGTGCGTCCTTCCCAGCCGATATCCGTGGGCGTCTGGACAGACAAGGACTATCTTGTGGAGCATTCCCTCTATTCTCTCGATATGTCGGACATCATCTCCTATCACGAGTACCACACTCCTGACTGTCAGATGAAACTGATTGATTCCCTTAGGGTTTACGGACGTCCTATGTATTGTACGGAGTATATGGCCAGGACCAAGGGCAGCACTTTCCAGGAGATACTCCCTCTTCTGAAGGAGAACAACGTGAGCGCCGTCAACTGGGGATTCGTGAAGGGCAAGACCAACACCATCTACGCCTGGGGAGACGTTCATCCCGAAGGAGAGGAGCCCGAACCCTGGTTCCACGACATCATCCGCCCCGACAAGACTCCTTTCAGTCAGGAAGAGATTGACGTCATCAAGAAAGTCAACGGAAAAGAATAACTCGGATGAAACTGAAAAATCTTGCTCTGGCAGTGCTGTGTGCGGTTGTTATGCCCGGCACTGCCTTTTCCTGGGGGAAGGTGGAGACCGACTCGCTGACGAGCGGCGTGCTTTCGGCTCAGGTCAGGTTCAACGTCTATCTGCCCGACGGCTACGATTCATCCGTCCACTATCCGGTGATTTATCTTCTGCACGGACTTTCCGACACTTATACCTCCTGGATGGAAAAAGGGAATATGAGTGCCGTTGCCGACGAGTTGATGGAATCGGGAGAATGCAGAAAGGCGGTTATCGTTATGCCGAATGCGGGAGGAAGACCCACGCGGAAGGTTTGGAACGGCTATTTCAATATGCCCGGTTGGAATTACGAGGATTTCTTCTTCGGAGAGTTCATCCCCTTCGTGGAGAAGAAATATAATGCAGGCGGGACCAAGGGGCAGCGCGCCGTTATGGGCCTGTCGATGGGCGGCGGCGGAAGTGCTGTCTATTGCCAGAGGCATCCGGACATTTTCTCTTCCTGCTATGCAATGAGCGCGTGGCTGGACAACAGGGGAAACAACGTGAAGAGCGGGGAGGAAAAGGACAAGCTGTATTATGTCACCGGGGCAGTCAACAGCCATTCTGCAATAGAGTTCCTGAAGAACGCGGACGAACGGACGATTGAGGCGCTGAAAAGCGTCAAGTGGTTCCTGGATTGCGGAGATGACGACTTCCTTCTCGGACTTTCGGAGGAATTGCACGCTCTGATGAAGAGCCGCGGGATAAAAAGTGAATTGCGTGTGCGCGACGGTGTGCACAACTGGGAATACTGGCACACGGCACTCAGGACTGCTCTGCCTTTCGCTTCCCGTAATTTTGACTGAGAACTTTCAGAAAAGGGTCGGTTCCAGTTCCTTGGGGTGAAAGCTCCGGCGGTGTTCCGGGGTCAGGCCGAATGTTTTTATAGCCGCAATATGCTCGGGCGTGGGATATCCCATATTCTTTTTCCAACCATATTGGGGATATTTTTCTGCAAGTTCCCTCATATGCTCGTCCCTGAAGGTCTTGGCAAGAACCGATGCCGCCGCAATGCTTTTGTATGTGGCGTCTCCGTGGACTACGGTTGCGTAGCGGTATCCGTCGAAAGGTCTGAATCTGTTGCCGTCAACGAGGAGAAACTCCGGTTTCACGGAGAGCCTCCGCACGGCCCTCTGCATCCCCACGACGCTTGCCCACAGGATGTTGAGTCTGTCAATTTCCTCCGCGCTGACCATCTCTACGGCCCAGGCGACGGCTTCCTTTTCGATTATCGGCCGCAGCTCCTCTCTTGCCTTTGCGCTCATCTTCTTCGAGTCGTTGAGAAGCGGATGACGGAAGTCCGCGGGGAGTATGACGGCGGCCGCGAATACGGGGCCCGCCAGAGGTCCGCGCCCGGCCTCGTCCAGACCAGCTTCCAGCAGGCCTTCATTCATAAAGTCAAGAAGATGGATTTCCCGTGCCATACGACACAAAGATAGTTATTTTTACAGACCGAGCTGCTTTTCGTAGATGCCTTTCAACTCTCTCAGGGCATCAATTGTCTGTTTCTGGGATTCGATTATGGAATTGGCCGAGGAAAGATTTCCTTTCAGTTCTTCTATTTCTTTGTCTTTCCGTACGAGAGTCTGCAGGAGACTTTCCCCCGTGGCATAGACTTTGGTATCCTCTGAATACAGTTCTTTCAGGGGAATGCCCAGGAGTTTGGCGGCCTGTTCGACTCTTTTCTGATCGGTTTTGGTTTTGCCGGTCTCGAAATTGCTGTATGCCACTGCCGAGATGCCCATTTTCTCGGCCATCCAGGCTTCCGTTATTTTTTTGCTCCGCCGTATGTCGTGGATTTTGACAAGGACTTGTGAAATCATAATCCAAAGATATGATATCCAAGGGGCAGGAAAAATAAAGCGTAACTTTATAGAATAAAGATAAACTTTAGATTAATGCAAAAAAATAAAAATATTAGAAAAAACCACGCCCGGCAGGGTGTGAAATTTAAAGAAAAACGTAAACTTTGTCGAAAACAATAAAGGCTATGAGTTATTTGGAGAAAAGCTATAAAGCATTCCACCTTGCTCTTGAGAGCGGGCTGGCATCGGGCAATCCCGTCGCGTCTTACCGCGAAATATGCAAAAAATTGAAAGTCTCCCCCGCGGATCTTGACGAATTGCTGATGGATGAACTGGGAATGAATGGAGACGAAGTGGTGGAAATGTACAGGTCAGGCTTCGGACAGCATTCCGGTCAGGCGGACGAAGTCTTCCACCCCCAGTCTCTCCGCCCTCAGGTCAAAGACGGGGTCGGAGAAGATTCTTGAGGCGTTGTCCGGATTGACGACTGTGCCTGTCAGCGGTTTCAGAGCGTTCCTCAGCGTTTTGCGCCGCTGGTTGAATGCAGTCTTGACAACCGTCTTGAAAAGTTTCTCGTCGCACCCCAGTTCTGTCCTTGAATTCCTGCGGAGGCGTATGACTGCCGATTTCACTTTCGGGGGAGGGGCGAATGCTCCGGGTCCGACGGACATCACGTAGTCTATGTCGTACCAGGCTTGCAGCAGGACGGAAAGAATCCCGTATGTCTTGCTTCCGGGGGCTTCGGCGATGCGGTCTGCCACCTCTTTCTGAATCATACAGACCACTTCGGGGACCAGATTCCTGTCTTCAAGAATCTTGAAGAATATCTGCGACGAGATGTTGTAAGGGAAATTGCCGATTATGCGGTACTGTCCTTTGAAAAACCTGTGGATGTCAAGTTTCAGGTAGTCGGCTTCGATGAGCTTCCCCTGCATATCCGGGAAATGTGTCAGCAGGTAAGCCACCGATTCGCTGTCCAGCTCCACCATCTTGAGTCTGATGTCCTCCCTGCGGAGCAGGTACTGTGTGAGGACTCCCATTCCGGGACCTATCTCCAGCACATCGGGCACGGAGTTGGGTGAAAGAGCATCGACTATGCCCCTGGCGATGCTCTGGTCCGTCAGGAAATGCTGCCCGAGTGCTTTTTTTGCTCTAACTTCCATAATACGGGGGCAAAAGTAAAAAGAATTTCAATTATTCTGCACAAAACTTCATATTGTCGAAGAAATAGTTTTTCTGGCGAAATATCTTTAAATTAGTGGAACGAAAGGAAAACAGAATTTTCAAAACAATTATGGAAAAGAAATCAATATCAGAATTGTTGAAGGAAGTCAGGCATCCGGCGATGCAGGACAGGGATATCGTGTCTCTGGGGATGGTCAGCGACATTTCTTCCGAAGAAGGGAAGGTGACGGTCACGCTTGCCTTTCCCAAGAAACGCGACCCCCTCACGGAATATCTCGTCGGGGCCACAAAGGCGGCCCTGGTACGCGGGGGGATAAAGGATTACGAGGTGAAGGCTGTGGTGATTGAGAAGCCGTCCCCTGCTGGAAAGACTCTGGACCTGGACCTTTCCCGGCTCAAGGGAGTGAAGCACATAATCGGCATAGCGTCCGGAAAGGGCGGCGTGGGTAAATCGACCGTTGCCGTGAACCTTGCCTGTGCGCTGTCCCGGCTCGGATACAAGGTGGGACTTGCCGATGCGGACGTTTACGGGCCATCGGTCCCCACAATGACCGGCACGGAGGGTGTCACGCCTTCCGCCGTGGAGGAAGACGGAAGGGAATACATCATCCCCATAGAGAAATACGGTGTGAGGTGGATGAGCATAGGGTATTTTTCCGGACGCGGACAGGCCCTCATCTGGAGAGGTCCTATGGCCTGCAACGCTCTCAAGCAGATGATTCTCCAGGTCAGGTGGGGAGAGCTTGATTTCCTGCTGATAGATATGCCTCCCGGAACGGGAGATATCCACATCAGTCTTGTGCAGGACATCCCGATGGAGGCGGCCATAATCGTCACCACTCCGCAGAATGTCGCTCTCGCCGACGTGGAGAAGGGGGCTGATATGTTCCGCAACAAGAGCATCAACCGCCGGATACTCGGAATAGTGGAGAATATGGCGTGGTTCACTCCGGAGGAACACCCGGACGAGAAATACTTCATTTTCGGACGTGACGGCGGGGCCGCGATGGCCGGGAGCCTGGGCATCGACCTTCTGGAGCAGATTCCTCTCGTCCAGAGTATCCGCGAGAGCGGGGATGCGGGAGAACCCGCCGCTCTCGGCTCCGGTCCCGACAGTTTCGCCTTCCTCGAACTTGCCGGGAAACTCGTGAAACTGATGTGATTTCAGAAAGTGATGCCGGAGCAGGTCCAGCAGGACACTCGTGGCCTGGGGACATAAGAAAAAATCTTCCTTATTCTTGCGTCCCCTGCCCGGGACATAAGAAAAATTTATCTGTTTCTTAAGTGTGGTTTTTATGTTTCTTATCTCCGATGTCGTTTGAATTCGCCATAATTGCAGCGGAATGATTTTTTAAATTTTATCGCTTATGGCAAATATTTTCACAGACATCCTGGATGACAAGGTCTTCAAGGTCGTCTTCGGCGACAAGACGGGCCGGAACAATATGATTAACTTTCTCCGCGCGCTTCTGCCGGACCTGGGAATCACGGAGATTGAATATCTGAACTCCGAGCAGTTGGGCCTCTCTCCCGAGGAGGGCAAGTCCGTGTTCGACCTCTCGGTGCTGACGGAGAACGGCAGCCGCGTCATCGTCGAG
>JAZUHY010000089.1:0-31086 GCA_045641985.1 Candidatus Cryptobacteroides sp. | reverse complement strand
GTTTCTTCGATTGCGTTGTCAATGTCCGTGAAAGGAGATGACACCATAGTGGCTCCCGTGTTGATTTCCAGACTTACAGCCAGTGACTTGTCACTGGAACGGAATATTTCAGTCACACCGGCGAGACTGACCGTCACATTGAGAAGGCTGTCGGAAGCGTTGAATTCAACGTTCTTTATATCAAGAGTCGGAAGGCCGGCGCGGGTGGCAACCTGCCGGTAGGTCATCTTGAGTATGCTCTTGTCACCGCCGTCGGCATTCCACAAATCGGCTATCGCCTTGCCCGCCTTGCGGGGAAGCACCTCGTAGTCCAAGATGAAGGAACTAACCTCTGAGAGGGACTTCACCACGGCGCAGCCGCCCGTGTATCTCGGGACGAACACTACGCTCTGGACCATGGCTTCCAGTTTGTCGAGACGGTCTTCAACAGCATCAAGACGAGACTTGAGGGCGGCGACATCGACTTCGAGTGCAGCAACTTTCCCCTCAAGCGTGCCGATTTTGGTGTTGGCGGCGTTGATGGCGGTCGTGTTGACCGTTATCTTTCCGTCGAGTTCAGTCTTGGCGGTGGTGATGGCGGCCGTGTAGGCGGTCGTTATTGCCGCTTTCGCGGATTCAAGAGCCGTACTGAGGGCGGCGATGTCTTCATTGGCGGCCTCTATCTCTGCGGTGAGGGCGGTATCGAGACTGTCGGCCTTGGCATCCAGGGCGGCGACTTTAGCCTCAAGCTCTGTCTTCATCGCAGTGAGTTTGCCTTCAATATCTCCAATGGTATAGTATCCTGCAAGTTGTTCTCCCACCCAGCTCCTGACACTTTGAGAGGCGGCGGCAATCGCTTCGGCGATGCTCTTGCCCTCCGGCATTCCGTCAAGGGCGGCCCCAACGGTGGCCTGAACTCCGGCGAGAGTCGCGGCGGTCTGCTGCTGGGCGGTGAGAGTGGCGAACGTGCCTTCCGCCCACTCCCTGGTGGCGAGGCTCTCCTTCAAGGCTTCAAGGGCGGCAACCCTCGACTCAAGGGCGGCAATGGCGGCCTGAAGCTGTGCCGACGAGGCTGTAGAGGACGACTTGAGTTCAGCTATGGAAGCATTCATATCCCCGATGCTGGCATTTATCGCGGCAATCTGCTCATTGATGCCTGCCGCAGCCAGCTCAACTTTGTCGAGGCGGTCTTCAATAGGCTTGTTGCACGAGGCCAGGGATACGGCGGCCAGCACTGCGGCCACGAACAGAATTGTCAGTCTTGATTTCATCTTTTGCGTTTGTGTCAAATAAAAAGCGTTACTTCAAAGTGTGTGAAGGTAAGAAAAATATCTCAAAAACCAAGTGTCAAAGACAGGAAGACAGCCGTTCACATATCTTCCTTGTCCCTCGTCGGAATCCATCCCTGTCTGCCGTCGGCAAGCTGTATGTCGGTCCATTCCGACACCTCCTCGATTATCTTCACCTTCGTTCCCTCGTGCAGGACGAAAAGGTCGGTAGCCGATGCGCCGGGGGAACTCTTTACAGAGGAAACCGGTACAGTTATCACCGCCTCGCCGGCATCAAGGATGGCCTTGCGCTGGGAGAGACCGGAGAACAATGCCGGCAATGCCAGAAGCATCAGGACTACCGCAGAATAGAATCCGGCCTTTCTGCGGCCTCTGGACGCGGAAAGAAGGAACATCAGCAGCATTGCGCACGCGGCGAGGAGAAACACAAGAAAGACAATCGCCCAGGAGGTGGACGGCAGAAGATATGACAGTTTCCGCAATCCGGTCCTGACGAAGAATTCGGGCACGACCTCGACCTTGTCCTGAATGATGGAATTCAAATATTCGAGATTGAACTTTGCATCCGGATACGAAGGGTCCAGTTTGAGCGCACGTTCATAATATAATATGGCGTGGGCATAATCCTGCATCTTGTAATATGCATTGCCGATGTTGTAATGAAGTTCGGCGGACTCCAGACCGGATGCCTCTATTCCGCTCCAGCAGGCCAGTGCATCCTGCCACATCCCCGCGCCGTATGCCTCCACTCCGGCATTCCAGAGAGAATCGGCGGGCGCCTGCTCCGCGGCGTACGAGCCCAAAGGTGCCATAAGCAGCACAAGAGCCGCAACGGAGGCCATTGATTTCTTCTTTCCGTTACCCATTCTGTCATCTATCATTGAGATTACCGAAACCGCCTTCTCATAATGCTCGGACATAGCCGCACGGTCCGTGGCAGGTGCGTAGCGGGCATACTCGCAGGCATCCAGCAATCCCACAAGTTCCTCACAGAGAGCGTCACCCGCTCCTGCACCGGCAAGTCTGCGGCTTATGTTGTCCCTGCTCATATCCGCCATATCCATACTGAGTTTGTCCGACACGAAGCCGAGCAGAGCCTTGTGGAGTTCTTCGTAGAATGCCGAGCTGAGATCCCGGGTCAGATACTCTCCGGCTCTCGAAAGGCGTTTCTTCGCCATCTTTGTGGCGGCACGCGACTTGGTTCCCGCCACGTCGGCGCGTCTGGCGGCAGCTCCCCTGAATATGAAGAAAGATGCCGCGGCGGCGAGGAGGATGAAGGCCGCCAGCAGCCAGAACAGGGCGGAGCCGGCGAATATGCTTCCCTTCTTCCGGAACGACGGCAGGGAGGTCTCTATGAAACGGATGTCGCTTCCGAGGTTTCTGATGTCCTTCTTCCCCACGGGGGCGGCCACACTCTGGCCGGCATACGAAGCGTCCTCGCTGCCTCGGGCGACGGAAATCTTCATTTCCTGCGAACGGAGCGAGACGTATTTTCCCTTGGCGACATCATAGAAACTGTATTCCACGGGGCCGAGGACGAACTCGCCGTGGCTTCTGGGGATGAAGGGATATTCGAAGGTCTTGCTCCCGGAAGTTTCCGAGGTCTTGACGTCATACACCTCGAAATCGGGAGGGAAACTGATTTTGGGAGCCTCAAGAAGTGACAGGTTGCCCTTGCCACGCACCACCACATTGAGGGATGCCGCATCGTGGGCTCTGAGGGAGTCCCGCGTCAGAGAGACTGACATATCGAAAGTGCCGGCCCCACCGCCGAATGATGCGGGAGCACCCGAAGGCAGGGCGTTCACGTGAACCGTGAAGGCATCTGTCGTAACGCGCTTGCGGATGGTCCTGTAGTCATCCTGAAAGAAACTGTCGAAAATGCTGCCGGAAGAACTCCCCGGAGCCCGAACGGTGACGCTGCACACAAGTTCGGCGGGATCAATCCTGATGTCCCCCGTCTGCTGCGGAATCAGGGTCCAACTTCTGATAAGTGCGGAATTGTATATCTTGTCACCGACAGCCTCGCGCTTGAACTCTATATTCTGGGGAGCCTGGGTCTCCTGACTCCAGAACCCGTTGAACGACGGGAACTTGGCATCATCGATACCGGTCAGGTTGGTCCTCTGGTACAGCTTGAGTGTCGCTGTGATGCTTTCTCCCATCACCACCCTCGTCTTGCTCAGCGACATCTTCAGAAAAAGATCGCCGGAAGCCACCGAGCCCGTCGCCAAGGTCCCGGATTCGCCGGAAGAGGACTGGCCCGATGCTTTCTGCGTCTGGTCGGGCACCACCTGTATGGTCAGAGACTTAGACCTTATGGTTTCCCCCTTAACCTCGGCCTCGGCGGCCGGAAGCTGGAAGGTGCCGGCCTTCCTGGGCATAAGGACATATGTATATGTAACCTGCCTGGAACTCGTCCGCTTGCCGTTAATGATGCTTACAGAAGAAGACGTACCCTTCTGAGGGCCCCAGACCAACTGAAAATCGTCGCCCTGAGACCAGGAGAATGATGACGGCGAATGCTCGCCTTCTATCACGAACATCACGTTGAAGGTCTCATCGGCCGCAACGAGATTGGGGGCCTGTACGTTTATTGTCGTCTGGGCTGATGCGGCGAATGCCGTCACCAGCGCCAACATTATGGAAAAACATCTCTTCATAACTACCAATTCTTCTCTTTCTGACTTGACTTCAACAGTTCGGCCTTCTCTTTGTTAACCTTTTCCTGAGTTTTCTTTTCCTGCGCCTGAACCGCCCTCAGCATCTGCTGCGCCTGCTGGGAGGACAGTTTCTGCTCTTGAGCCTGAGGTTGCCGCTGCGGCTGATCCTGATTGTCATTCCGGTCATCGTTCTGATCCTGATTCCGGTTCTGGTCTTGATTCTGGTCCTGATCCTGATTCTGATTGTTGTCCCCTCCGCCTCCGCCGTCATTGTTCTGCTGGTTTTCCAACATCTTTTTCGCATAGATGTAATTCTCCTTGGCATCCAGGTCTCCCGGATTCAGAAGCAGCGACTGTCTGAAAGATTCCACCGCCGACGCATAGTCCTTCTTTGCCAAGGCTATGTCTCCGGCATTGTAATGATAATCGGAAGCATCCGGCGACAGGGGAGCGATTTCCTTTATCCTTTCCATAGATGCCGCCGCTTCCTCATAGTTCTCCTCCCGGTAGAGGGTGGAGGCCAGATTATAGTTCGCCGCCAGCGACACGGTGTCTTTCAGCAGAGCCTTGCGATAGTCAATCTCAGCCTCGCGGTATTTCTCTTTGGAAAAACGCCTGTTGCCGGACCGGACGTCGTGCCGGTCCACCTGCGCCGACGCGGGAAACGCCATCAGCACCACAGCCATTATGCATAATATCCTGTTCAGATTCATAATCAGTCGAAAAGTCTCTTGCGCGACCTCCTCTCCCCTATCAGCATCTCTATCACGAGCAGGGCCAGCGCTATTGCAAAGAAATACATATACTGCTCGTCATACTCCTCGAACACGACGGAATTGAATTCCTCATCCTCAAGTCTGCGGAGATCCTCGATGATGGGATTCAGGCCGAATTCATCGTTGCCGGCGTGGACATAGGCCCCGTTGCCCGCCTTGGCCACCTGCTGGAGCGTGGTTTCGTCGAGACGTGTGACCACTATGTTGCCGTCCTTGTCCTTCATCAGGTCCCCGTCCACGGGGATGGGCTGACCGTGCAGCGACCCGACACCGATGGTATAGACTCTGATTCCCATCTCCGCCGCCTGCCTCGCGGCTTCCACCGGGTCGTCCTCGTGGTTCTCACCATCCGTTATCACCACTATGGCGCGGCTCTTTTCGCTCTGAAGGCTGAAACTCTTGGCGGCAGTGAGTATGGCATCTCCTATGGCCGTACCCTGCACCGGCACCGATTTGGTATCGACGCTGCCGAGGAACATCTTGGCCGACACGTAATCCGCCGTGATAGGCAACTGCACGAAGGAAGTGCCCGCGAAGACAATCAATCCGACACGGTCTTCCTGCAATTTGTCCGTCATCCGGGAAATGGCGAGTTTGGCCCTCTCCAGCCTGTCAGGCGAATAATCACGGGCCAGCATCGAATTGGACACGTCCAGGCATATCATTATCTCCGACCCTTTCGTCTTCATTTCGCTGAGTTTGGCGCCGACCTGCGGACGGGCGAGGCCGATTACAAAGAAAAAGAAAGCAAGGGAGAACAGAATGATGCGTACCCAACCCTTGACGGGTGAATACGAAGGCATCAGGTCCCTGACAAGTTCCAAGTCCCCCAATTTGGCCAAAGAACGCTTCCTGAGAAGACGCACGATGCCGTAAACTGCCGGAATCACAGGGACCAGCAACAGGAACCACAAATAGAAATCGTTGGCAAAGACTATCATCAGGGCAATCTCCTTATCATCAATCTTACAAACAGTTCCAGAAGAAGGCATACCAGAGCCGCCAGCGCATATCGCCCGAACAGTTCCTTATATATGGGGAAGCTGTCAATAGTGGTCCTGGCCGTCTCCATCCGGTTGATTTCTCCATATATCTCGGACAGTTTGGTGTTGTCGGTGGCGCGGAAATATCGCCCCCCTGTGGATTCGGCGATACCGCTGAGCAGGTCCTCGTCTATCTCGACCTTCACCTGCTGCATCTCCACACCCCAGGGCGTCATAACCGGATAGGGAGCCATTCCGTTCGCCCCCACACCTATCGTATAGACGCGAATGCCATAGGTTTTGGCTATTTCCGCCGCCGTCTGCGGGGCAATCTCCCCCCTGTTGTTGACACCGTCGGTGAGCAGTATCACAACGCGGCTTTTGGCATCCGAATCGGCCAGTCTCGCCACAGCCGTGGCAAGGCCGTTGCCTATGGCCGTTCCGTCCTCGATGAGGTCGGTCTGCACTTCCTTCATCAGATTGATGAGGGTGGCGCGGTCTGTGGTCAGAGGGCATTGGGTATAACTTTCTCCGGCAAAGACTGCTATTCCCATCCTGTCGGAGGGACGCTGCGAAATGAACTCTATGGCGATATCCTTGGCGGCGCTTATGCGGTCGGGCGTGAGGTCCCTGGCCAGCATACTGGTGGAAACGTCCATCGTCAGGACTATGTCTATGCCTTCCGTGTCAATCTTCTCCACCTCCGTCGAGGATCTGGGTCTGGCGAGAGCCACTATGATGGCGACCAATGCCAGGGTCCTGAAAACGAACGGAAGATGACGGAGCAACGAAAGAACGGAGCGTCCTTCGCCTGTCCAGGGAGTGATGGAAGAAACCCGGAAATGGGGTTTGCGTCCCGTCAGTTCGGACCAGACGTAATTTGCCGCCAGAAGAAGCGGTATGGCCAGAAGCCACAGAAGTTTGGGGTACTCGAAAAACATTACTGCTCCGCCTCCTTCTCTATTTCCGCCTGATATGTGCCGGTGACGAAGCGGACAGCCAGAGGAAGAACTCCGGCATTATCCTCTTCGGATGCCACATACTTGGCGAATTTCACAAAATCGGCCCTTTCGAACAGATTCCTGGTTTCATTGAAGAGGTCCGGAGTTATGTCCTTTTCCTTCTTGAGGGCATCAAACAGCTCGGCCGTGGTCATCTCCGGAGCATCGACCCCGAAGCGTGCATCAATATAGTTCTTCAACACATCAGTGATTCCGGAGTAGAACACCTTCTGCTTCTCCGGAGCCCAGAACTTGTCGCTGCGGTATTTGTCAAGTTCGCGGAGAGCCACCACGTGAGCCGGGTCCTTCGTCTCCTCCGCCTTACGCTCCGCAGCCTTCCTCCTCAAAATCCAGACAGCCAGAAAAACGAGGGCGGCCAGCACGACGGCCCCGATTCCGTAAGGGAGCACCTCGGAGAAAGTGACGGGATAGCGTATCTGGCCTTTTATGTCGTGAACCCGGAAAGTGGCGGTATCGACCGGCATCGTCTTCACGTCCATCTTCTGCGCTTCGAACAGAAGGGTATCCTCCACACCTTCCGAAGAACGGATGACGGGAATGTCAGGCAATTCGTACTCCCCCTCTTCGAAGGGAGCGACGATTATGCTCGCCTCTATGCTGATAGGCTTCCCCTTCTTCATCCAGCGGGCCAGTGCCCCCGGCTTCAGTTTCCTGCCCCCTGCAAGGGAGTCCAGCCGCCAGGGTCTCACCAGAGTGAGGGTATCGTTGGAGACCTTCGAGAAATCCGGAAGGGCAAGGGAAGTCCCCTCCTTCACGTCGTCTATTCGGACACCGTATTCCAACTGGTCGGCTATGAGAATCGAATCCCGCTGCTGAAGCTGCCTGAGAAAAGCCTGCCCCGCCGGCACGAACTCCAGCACCACCGCCAGAAAAATGGTAAGAGTCTTCATCATTTGTGGAATAATGCCATCAAGCCTTTCACGTAATCCTGGTCCGTGGCTATGCTGACATTGTCTATCTTATATTTGTTGAACAGTTTGGTTTCTTTCCTTTCAAGTTGGGAAAACCACGCCGAGTACGACTCCCGAACGGCACGGCTGTCCGTATTCACCCAGGAATCCGCCCCCGTCTCGCTGTCCTTCACGTGAACGAGCCCGACAGCGGGAATAGTCCTTTCCGCAGGGTCGAAAACCTTGATGACTGAAAGGTCGTGACGTCCGGCCGCCACCTTCAGGGCATCTTCGTATTCCGGATTACCGTCCTTGTCGGCGTCTATCATATCGCTCAGCAGGAAGGCAGTGCATTTTTTCTTGATGCCGTTGGTAAGGAACTGCAGGGCTGCGCCCACATCGGTCCCGTCGGAAACCGGCTCCAACTCCAGCATCTCCCGGATAATGTGCAGAAGATGGCTTCTGCCTTTCTTGGGAGGGATGAATTTCTCCACCCGGTCGCTGAAGAAGAGCGCTCCCACCTTGTCGTTGTTTATACTTGCGCTGAAAGCAAGGACTGCCGCTATCTCAGCAAGAAGTTCGCGCTTCGTCCTGCTTCTGGTGCCGAAAAGTCCGGAACGGCTCACGTCCACCAGAAGCACCACCGTCAGTTCCCGCTCCTCCTCAAACACCTTGACGTAGGGGCTGCGGAGGCGCGCCGTCACGTTCCAGTCCATAGACCTCACGTCGTCCCCCCACTGGTACTCACGCACTTCGCTGAATGCCATACCGCGCCCTTTGAACGCGGAATGGTATTCTCCCGCGAAAATCTGGTGGGAGAGCGCCTTGGTCTTGATTTCTATCTTGCGGACTTTCTTGAGCAAGTCCGTAGCGTTACGGGACGATGACGGCATTGATGACTTTCTCTATTATCTGTTCTGTGGTGACGTTCTCGGCCTCCGCCTCGTAGGTGAGGCCGATACGGTGGCGCAGCACCTCGGGGCACACGGCGCGCACGTCCTCGGGAATCACGTAGCCGCGACGCTTGATGAAGGCATATGCCTTGGCCGCCATACTCAGGGAAATGCTGGCACGCGGGGAAGCACCGTAGCTGATAAGGTTCTTTATCTCTCCCAGACCATAGTCTCCAGGGGTACGTGTGGCATATACTATATCCACGATGTAGCGCTCGATTTTCTCGTCCATATACACTTCGCGGACGACTTCGCGTGCACGCACGATGTCCTCGGGCTTCACGACGGGCTGGGGCTGGGGGAATTCACCGCTGTTGTTCATTCTGACGATGAGTTTCTCCTCCTCCTTGCCGGGGTAGTCAACGATGACCTTGAGCATGAAACGGTCCACCTGGGCCTCGGGCAGAGGATAGGTTCCCTCCTGCTCCACAGGGTTCTGGGTGGCCATCACGAGGAAAGGTTCCGGCAGTTTGTAAGTCTCGTCGCCCAAGGTGACCTGACGCTCCTGCATAGCCTCAAGCAGTGCCGACTGCACTTTTGCAGGGGCACGGTTAATCTCGTCGGCCAGCACGAAGTTGGCGAAGACGGGGCCCTTGTGCACCTCGAACTGCTCTTTCTTCTGCGAATAGATGAGCGTGCCGGTGACGTCTGCGGGCAGGAGGTCCGGAGTGAACTGGATACGGCTGAATTTTGCGCTGACAGCCTTGCTGAGCGTACTGATGGCCAATGTCTTGGCAAGACCCGGCATACCTTCGAGAAGGATGTGGCCGTTTGCCAGAAGGGCAATCATCAGATTCTCCACAAGATGTTTCTGACCCACTATGACCTTTCCCATCTCAAGTTGGAGGATGTCCACGAAGGCACTTTCCTTCTGGATGCGGTCGTTCAGTTCTTTGATGTTTACACTTTCCATATCTTAATTTTCGGATTTATTCGTGGAAAAGAATCTACTGCAAAAATTATTCCTGATAGTCTATCCCGGTGAGAAACAACGCATACCCGGGGACGGACTCTCCGGCATCGGACCGGGTGCCGCCGTCAATTACCGCCCTGAACCCCTCAATGTCACGCTTTCCCCTGCCCACTTCAAGCAGGGTGCCTACTATCGCCCTCACCATATTGCGCAGGAAACGGTCTCCCGCAATGCGGAAGCACCATAGCGAACCGTCATTCCGGAACGGACAGTCAAGCTGATGCCAGCCCGCCTCGAATATGGTGCAAACCGATGTCCTGTTGTCGGCGCCCCTCTTTTCGAAGCAGCTGAAATCGCGCGTGCCGACGAGCAGCGACGCAGCCCGGTTCATTACATCGAAGTCCAACTCGGGATAACCGTAGAAGTACGACCTGTCGGCGATGAACGGATTCTTCTTTCTGTGGATATAATAGGAGTATTCGCGACGCACCGCTCCGAATCGGGCGTGGAAATCGTCTCCGACGGGCCGGATTCCGAAGATTGCTATCCCCTTTGGGAGGATGGCGTTCAGGCGGAATGTCAGCTGATCCGCATCAAACTCCGAGGGGCTGTCGAAATGTGCCACATAGCGGGAGGCATTCACCCCCGTATCGGTGCGCCCGGCCCCCGTCACCTCCACATTTTCCTTGAGGAGTGTGGACAGCGCCTGCTCCAACGCGCCCTGCACGCTGGGAGCATCCGGCTGAATCTGCCAACCGCAGAATCCTTCACCGGAATAGCACATATCAATCCTGTATCTCATCGCGTCGCAAATATAGCAAATTCGAGGAATTTTTGGTATATTTGCAAGTTAAGGAGAAATCACAAACACAAAACAATATGCTTTTTACATTACTTCAAACAGACATCGCGGCTGAAGCCGCCAAGGCAATCGACGCAGTCGAAGCCGCTCCCGTTGCCCAGGAAATGTCTTATTCACTGATTGACATGGCGGTAAAGGGAGGTTGGCTGATGCTGGTCCTCCTCGCCCTTTCCATCGTGGCCATCTACCTCTTCGGAAAGAAATGGTGGATGATACGCCGCGCCGGGCAGATTGACAAGAACTTCATGAACGATATCCGCGACTACATCCACGAGGGCAAGATAAAATCGGCACAGACACTCTGCACCAAATACGACTCGCCCGTAGCCCGCATGATAGAGACCGGCATCGCCCGCATCGGCAGGCCTCTGGGAGACATACAGACCGCCGTTGAGAACACGGGCAACGTCGAGGTCGCAAGGCTTGAAAAAGGCCTGCCCTATCTCGCCACCATTGCAGGAGGCGCTCCGATGATCGGATTCCTCGGCACCGTAACCGGTATGGTAAGGGCTTTCTTCAACATGGCCAATGCCGGCAGCAACGTCGATATCACTCTCCTCTCGGGAGGTATATATGAAGCCATGATCACCACAGTCGGGGGCCTCATCGTCGGCATCCTCGCATACTTCGGCTACAACTTCCTCACTTCGAAGGTCTCCAACGTGGTCTTCAAGATGGAGAGCGCCACCATCAACTTTATGGATATGCTCAACGAACCGTCAGAGTAATGGCAATCAAGAGAACAACAAAGGCGGATGCCAACATTTCGATGTCGTCGATGACCGACATCGTGTTCCTGCTGCTGATTTTCTTCCTGGTGACGTCAACGCTCATCAACCCCAACGCCCTGAAGCTTCTTCTCCCGAAGAGCACCGGCCAGGTCAGCGCCAAACCGGCCGTGACCGTATCCATCAAGGACTGGGGTGACGACCGCTTCACCTACCACATCAACGGCAGCGAAAGTCCCACCCCGATGTCGATGGTGGAGGACGAACTCGTGGAAATACTCCAGACGGAGGAAGACCCCACCTTCTCCATATATTCTGATGAGAGCGTGCCAATCAAGGAGATAGTTCAGGTGATGAACATCGCCAAACGCAACCACTACAAAGTAATACTTGCAACCCAGCCCGAGTAATGAAAGAGTATCTGAGGGAAAGGGAGAAGAGCCGCAGAACCGCTACCGCCATCGGCATCGCGCTGACTGTGGGAGCGCACGTCTGCGCCGTCTCGGTCTGTTCCTTCTCGGGTCTCAAATACATCTGGCCCCCGCCCCAGGAGCAGTCCTTTGTAATAGATTTCACGGAAGACGAACCCGAGGTAAGGCAGAAACGAGGCATCCAGCCCCGGAGCGAGGAGGTTGACAAGAGCAAGCCGATTGAGATAGTGCAGCGCAGCCAGTCACCCTACACTGCCAGTAAGGAGAATCTTACTCCGGAAACCAAACCCGACGATTTCGGAGACGTGGATGCCCCCGCCCCTGAGCCTAAGGAAGAACCGAAGATTGACCCCAGGGCGGCGTTCCCCGGGATGGCGAAAAAGGACACAAGTCTCACTTCCCCCCACAGCGCCAAAGAAAGCAGCAGCACTTTCCGGGGCGGCCACGCGGAAGGGAACGCAAAGAACGGGAATACCGAGGGCAAGCCCAACCACCATCTGCAGGGACGCGATGTTGACGGTGCTTTCCCGAGGCCCAGCTACAACGTGCAGGAAAGCGGAAAGGTGGTCGTCACCATCTGGGTGGACAACTACGGCAAGGTGCAGAAAGCCGTCGCCGGAGCGGACGGGACCACCGTCACGGACAAAACACTCTGGGCAGCCGCCAGAAAAGCCGCTATGGAAACTCATTTCACTATGAAATCCGATGCCCCGGCATTACAGCAGGGCACCATAACATATATCTTTAATCTTAACTAAAGGGCAGCCACACGACGCGAGTTGCGTGGCTGCACCACAATGAAAAATGGAACAATTTTCAAAAGACGGGCGTAAACTCAGGCCCAGAAAAAGCACCGCAGAGAGTGCGGCGCAACACAGCAGCAATCATTCAGACTATTCATCCGGTTCCAGCAGGCCGCGCCGCAGTTTCGGCGACAAGCCCGCTTTCGGAGAAGGCAGACCCCGCCGCAGCTTCGGCGACAAACCATCCTTCGGAGAAGGCAAGCCGCGCCGCAGCTTCGGCGACAAGCCATCTTTCGGAGAGGGCAGACCGCGCCGCAACTTTGGTGACAAGCCCGCTTTCGGCCGCAAGCCGTTCCGGAAAAAGGATGCCGAATTCAGCAGGGAATCCGACGAGGGCATCAACCGTATGATCAGCCGCAAGCCGCAACTGGACGACCGCAATTATTCCGACTTCGATGAAGCCACGACTCCCATAAAGGACGAAGTCCGCCTCAACAAATTCATAGCCAATTCCGGAGTCTGCTCACGCAGGGAGGCCGACACCCTCATTCAGGCCGGTGTCGTGACAGTCAACGGACAGGTCGTTACCGAACTCGGCACGAAGGTCAACATCCATACGGACGATATCCGCTTCAACGGAGAACGGCTCAAGGGAGAGGAAAAGGTCTATCTCGTGATGAACAAGCCCAAGGGTTACGTCACTACGGCAAGCGACCCTCACGCAGAAAAGACAGTTATGGAACTGCTCAAAGGCTGCGGTGCAAGGGTCTTCCCCGTCGGGCGCCTCGACAAGAACACCACGGGAGTTCTGATGTTCACCAACGACGGTGAGATTGCGGAACGCCTGACGCACCCTTCATACGACAAGAAGAAGATTTATCAGGTAATCCTCGACAGGGAAGTATCGAAAGAGGATTACGACAGCATACTCTCCGGCATCAGCCTCACCGATGGAGAAGTCAAGGCCGACGAACTTGAGTACATCGACGATAACGACCACCGCAAGATGGGAATAGAGATTCATTCCGGCAAGAACCGCATAGTGCGCAGGATATTCGAAAGTCTGGGCTACGACGTGAGGGCTCTTGACAGGGTGTATTTCGCCGGTCTCACCAAGAAAGGCCTCAAGAAGGGAGAATGGAGATTCCTCACGGAAGGCGAAGTGAACATACTCAAAATGGGCGCATACATCTGATGGCACACAAGTCGGGATTCGTAAACATAATAGGCAACCCCAACGTGGGCAAATCCACGCTGATGAACGCGATGGTGGGAGAGAAACTCAGCATCGTGACCGCAAAGGCGCAGACAACCAGGCACAGGATTATGGGCATAGTGAACGGAAAGGACTACCAGATAGTCTATTCCGACACGCCCGGCATACTCAAACCCAGCTACCGTCTGCAGCAGAATATGATGGACTTCGTGGAGACTGCCATAGGGGATGCCGACATCATTCTCTACGTCACCGACACAGTCGAAAAAGCCGACAAGAACGGCGAATACGTCAGCAAGCTTTCCAAACTGGAATGTCCCGTGATTGTTGTGGTCAACAAGATTGACGTCAGCGCGCAGGACAAGGTGATGGAACTGATGGAATACTGGAAGGAGCAGCTGCCGAAAGCAACTGTAATCCCCGCCAGCGCCCAGGAGAAATTCAATCTGGACACTATCCTGGAGACCGTTGTGGAGAATCTTCCGGAATGTCCTCCATGGTTTGACGAAGATGCCTTCACCGACAAGAACCTGCGCTTTTTCGCATCGGAGATAATCCGTGAGCAGATTCTTCTCAACTACAAGGAAGAGATTCCCTACTGCTGCCAGGTGGAGGTGGAATCCTTCAAGGAAGGAGCAGAAAGATATGACATCAGCGCAGTCATCTACGTGATGCGCGACTCCCAGAAGGGAATCATCATAGGCAAAGGAGGCGCGGCACTCAAGAAAACCGGCACCGCCGCCCGCATCGAAATGGAAGATTTCTTCCAGAAGAAAGTGTTCCTCCAGCTGTTCGTCAAAGTCGATCCCGACTGGCGCGAGAGCCGGACCGAACTGCGCAAATTCGGATACGAAGATTAAAGATATATGAGCGAAGAATTCGAAGACATCAATGAGATAATGGAAGAGGATCTCCCCGTCGAAGAAGGAGAATCTTCCGGCAGATACGACAAACTCCTTGAAGGCGACGCCCGGAAATACAAGCTTTCCGGAATGTTCAAGGACTGGTATCTGGACTACGCCTCATACGTAATCCTGCATCGTGCCGTACCGCACATCGTTGACGGCCTCAAGCCCGTTCAGCGCAGGGTTCTTCACGCAATGTTCAAAATGGACGACGGCGCCTACACCAAAGTCGCCAACATCGTGGGACAGGCAATGCAGTACCACCCGCACGGTGACCAGTCCATCCTGGGAGCCCTCGTCACCCTCGGGCAGAAGGGTTTCGTGATTGACTGCCAGGGCAACTGGGGCAACATCCTCACCGGAGACTCCAATGCCGCCCCCCGTTACATTGAAGCGCGTCTGAGCAAGTTCGCCAAAGAAGTCGTCTTCGACTATAAAATCACCCATACGATGAGCAGTTATGACGGAAGGAATCAGGAGCCCACCGAACTTCCTGTCCGTTTCCCTCTCCTCCTTGCCCAAGGGGCAGACGGTATCGGCGTGGGAATGAGTTCGAAGATACTCCCGCACAATTTCAACGAACTGCTCGACGCCTCCGTTGCCATCATCGAAGGCAAACCGTACGAGATTTTCCCCGATTTCCCGACCGGAGGCTATGCTGACTGCTCCAAGTATCTGCAGGGCAGGCGCGGAGGTTCCGTCAAGGTGAGGGCGAATATCGAGAAGATTGACAAGAATACCATAGCCATCACGGAGATACCCTTCGGCAAATATACCAAGGACCTCATCGATTCCATATTGAAGGCCAAGGACAAGGGCAAGATAAAGATCAAGAAGATTGAGGATATGACTACGGACAAAGTGGAGATTCTCATTCATCTTCCCAACGACGTGTCGCCGGACAAGACAATCGATGCCCTTTACGCCTTCACCGACTGCGAATGCAACCTGGCTCCGAACGCCTGCGTCATCGTGGACGACAAGCCCCAGTTCCTGTCCGTGAACGACATTCTGGAATACAGCACTTTCCACACGCGCGACCTCCTTCTCCAGCAGTTGCAGGTGAAGATGAACGAACTGGAAAACGAGTGGCATTACAATTCCCTTGAAAGGATATTCTTCGAGAACAGGATATACAAGGTGCTTGAACAGGACCAGAAAAGCTGGGAGATGCAGATTCAGGACGTCTATAACCAGATGAAGATGTATCAGGACCTGTTCCGCCGCGAGATAACGATGGACGACATCCTCAAATTGGTGGAGAAGCCCGTCCGGAAGATATCCAAGTTCGACATCAAGGCCGCCGACGAGAAAGTCATCGCCATCGAGCAGGAAATGAAGGTCGTACAGGACAATATCGACCACATCGACAGGTACACCATCGACTGGTTCAAGTCGCTTAAGAAGAAATATGGCAAGGATTTCCCGAGGCATACGAGGCTCACCGGCTTCGAGACCATAGCCGCCACCAAGGTCGTGAACAACAATGCCAAGCTCTACATCAACAGGGCGGAGGGCTTTGTGGGCACAAACCTCAAGAAGGAAGAAGGCGTGGAATATCTCTGCGACTGTTCCGATCTGTCTGAAGTAATCGTCATCTCCAAGGACGGCAAATACAAGATTGCCAAAGTTGAGGAGAAGGCTTTCTTCTGGAAGGATTTGCTGTACGCCGGCGTATTCAACCGGGGGGACAACCGCACCATATATAATGTGATATACCGCGAAGGAAAGACTTCCATATACTATGCAAAGAGGTTCAACGTCACGTCCGTGACCCGCGACAAGGAGTACGACATAACTACCGGAGTCGAAGGGTCGCGCATCGAATGGTTCACCGCCAACCACAACGGAGAGGCCGAGACGGTACGCATCAATCTGCGTCCCCGTCCCAAACTGAAGAAAACTTCCCTGGAGTATGATTTCTCCACCCTCGGAATCAAGGGCAAGACTTCCAGAGGCAACCTCGTGACCAAGTTTGCAATCCAGAGAATTGCGCTTAAGAGCAAGGGCGTGAGCACCATAGCCGGGAAGGATATCTGGTTCGATGCAGACATCCAGAAACTCAACGAAGACGGCCGCGGCATCCATCTCGGCCAGTTCAGCGACGGTGACAAGGTTCTGGCCGTATTCAGGAACGGAACCTTCTATACCACATCTTTCGAACTGGTCAACAAATATCAGGGCGACCTCCTGCTCATAGAGAAGTTCGACCCCGACAAGACCTTCACCGCCCTCTATTATGACGGAGCGTCCAAATCCTTCTATGTCAAACGCTTCTCGTTTGTGCTGAGCGACAACAATCCGATAAGTTTCATATCGGACGGAGCCAAATCCTATCTGGTGGACCTGAGCGGCGACAAACATCCGCAGTATCAGGTCATATGGAAGTTGTCCGACAAGGAGCCCGAAGCCTATGATGCCGAGGAATGGATAGGAAAGAAGGGTTTTGCCGCAAAGGGAAAGAAGTGCGTGGAGCGCGGAGAAGTGAAGAATGTGAAGTTCATCGAGCCGCTGGAAAAAGAAGAAGAAATTGAGACATCTCCGTCAGCGGGCAAAAAGGATTCCGGAAAGGAGCCGATGGACATATTGTTTGAGGAACCCACCCTGTTCTGATGATTGTCACGCTCACAGGATTTATGGGCTGCGGCAAAAGCAGCGTCGGAAGGGCTCTGGCAGAACGGCTTGGCTGGGAATTCGTTGATCTTGACGGATACATCGCCCACAAGAAGGGAATGAGCATCCCCGAAATATTCAGGGGCGAAGGAGAGCAGGCCTTCAGGGCTGTCGAAGCGGAGTGCCTGCGCGACGTTGTAGTGATGCATCAGATTGCCGGTGGAGACGTTGTCGTGGCTCTCGGGGGTGGCACGCCAGGCATCACCTCCGTCAGAAAACTGATTCTGGAGCAGACTGAATGCTTCTGGCTCAAGGCCTCCCTGGAAACCTGCCTGAACCGCATCGGTCCCGCTGTCTCCGGCAGGCCCCTGCTTTCTTCCTGCATCGGGACCGCATCAGTGGAGGAACTGTTCTCCGAGCGTGAGCGGCTCTATTCCCTTGCGCCCCACCATATCGACACCGACAGCATCAATATCGAAGAAACCGCCGGAAGAATCGCACAGTCAGGGCTGCTGTGAACTGATGAGGTTCGCCCTATTAAAAGAATCAGGCACTCACAAATCTTTGCAAGTGCCTGATTCTTAAGCGGTGGTCCCTGTAGGGCATGATCCTACGACTCCCTGATTATGAGTCAGGTGCTCTAACCAACTGAGCTAAGGGACCGTCAATTTGCAATGCCGCAATGAACGGCAGTGCAAATATAATCATTTTCCTTTACCGAACATAGTCGGCGAAGAAAAAACTGTCCGACTTCGTCAGACTTTGATCTCAACCTCAACACCTGAAGGCAGCTCGAGCTTCATAAGAGCGTCAACGGTTTTGGCGTTGCTCTCGTCGATGTCGAGGAGCCTGCGGTATGAATCGAGCTCAAACTGCTCACGGGCCTTCTTGTTGACGAAGGTTGAGCGGTTCACTGTGAAGATCTTCTTGTTGGTGGGAAGGGGAATAGGTCCGTTAACCTTCGCACCCGTAGCCTTTACAGTGTCGACTATCTTTGCCGCAGACTTATCTACGAGCATATGGTCGAAAGACTTGAGTTTAATTCTGATTTTTTGACTCATATCAAATAATTTAAAATTTCCGGTTATTCTTCGTCGTCAAACATAGTGTATCCGCTCTTCTCCACGATGTCCTTCGCCATTGCGGCGGGAACCTCGGCGTAGTGGTCGAAAGTCATTGTGCTTGTGGCACGTCCCGAAGACAGGGTCCTCAACACCGTGACGTAACCGAACTGCTCGGAGAGAGGGACGAACGCCTTGACGATACGGGCTCCGTTGGACGTGGTGTCCATAGCCACAATCTGCCCGCGGCGACGGTTGAGGTCACCGACTATGTCGCCCATATAATCCTCGGGTGTGACGACTTCGAGGCTCATTATGGGCTCCAGAAGGACAGGTTTGCACTTGGGGCACGCGTGACGGAACGCCATACGCGCAGCCAGTTCGAATGACAACTGGTCAGAATCGACAGGGTGATAAGAACCGTCAAGAAGGGTGACCTTGAGAGACTGGACTTCATATCCGGCGAGACAGCCGTTGGCCATCGCTGACTGGAATCCTTTCTCGACGCAGGGCACGAACTCCTTGGGAACATTGCCTCCCTTGACCTGATTGTCGAACTGCAGACCGGTGACTCCCTCATCGGCAGGACCGATCTCCACTATGATATCCGCGAACTTGCCACGGCCGCCGGTCTGTTTCTTGAACAGCTCACGATGTTGTGTCGTGGCGGTAATGGCTTCTTTATAGTTAACCTGAGGAGCTCCCTGGTTTATCTCCACTCCGAACTCGCGGCGCAGACGGTCAACGATGATGTCGAGGTGAAGTTCACCCATACCGCTGATGATTGTCTGCCCCGTCTCGTGGTCTGACTTGACAGTGAAGGTAGGATCCTCCTCCGCAAGTTTGCCGAGAGCTATTCCGAGCTTGTCGAGGTCATTCTGGGTCTTGGGTTCAACCGCGATACCGATGACCGGATCAGGGAATTCCATAGATTCAAGGCTGTACTGATGTCCTTCACCGCAGACGGTGTCCCCCGTACGCAAGTCCTTGAAGCCGACTGCCGCACAGATGTCGCCCGCCGTCACGAAATCGATTGGATTCTGATGGTTGGAATGCATCTGATACAGCCGCGCAACTCTCTCCTTCTTGCCGGAACGCGAATTCACGACGTAGGAGCCCGCATCCAGTTTGCCGGAATAGGCACGGATGTAAGCGAGGCGTCCCACGAACGGGTCCGTTGCAATCTTGAAGACAAGACCGCAGAACGGAGCGGTTTCGACGGGAGGGAGCGGGACCTCCTGACTGTTCGCAAGATTGGTGGCCTTGGTGTCACCGATATCGAGCGGGGAAGGGAGGTAACGCATAACGGCGTCAAGAAGGAACTGGACGCCCTTGTTCTTGAAAGAAGAACCACAGCAGGCAGGAACAATCTGCATCGCGATGGTAGCCTTGCGGATAGCGGCGACAATCTCCTCCTCCTTAAGGGAGTCGGGGTCCTCGAAATACTTCTCCATCAAGGCATCATCGTACTCTGCCGCCGTCTCGACCAGTTTGTCACGCCAGAAGGCGACCTGGTCTTTCATATTCTCGGGGACATCGGTAATCTCGTAGTTCACGAGACTGTCATCCTGATTCCTGTAGACCATCGCCTTGCGGGCGATAAGATCCACTATCCCCTCGAACTTCTCCTCCGCCCCAATAGGAAGGCAGATGGGAACGGCTGTGGCTCCGAGCTTGGTTTTGATTTCTTCCACACAGGCAAGGAAATCAGCACCGACCCGGTCCATCTTGTTGACGTAGGCGATCTTGGGGACGCGATACTTGTCTGCCTGGCGCCATACCGTCTCGGACTGAGGCTGTACGCGCCCGACGGCGCAGAACGTTGCGATGGTGCCGTCGAGGATGCGGAGCGAGCGCTCCACCTCAACGGTGAAATCGACGTGACCCGGAGTATCTATGAGGTTGATCTGATAGGTCTCGCCGTTGTAGTGCCAGAAGGCGGTTGTGGCGGCGGAAGTGATGGTAATCCCCCTTTCCTGCTCCTGGACCATCCAGTCCATAGTTGCCGCGCCCTCGTGCACTTCACCGATCTTGTGCGTCTTGCCGGTGTAGTAAAGTATACGCTCGGATGTGGTAGTCTTACCGGCATCGATGTGAGCCATGATGCCGATGTTCCTCGTGTACTTGAGATCTCTTTTAGACATCTGACTAACCAAAAGACTGACTAAAAGCGGAAGTGAGCGAAGGCCTTGTTGGCTTCTGCCATACGGTGCATATCCTCTTTGCGCTTGAATGCACCACCTTCGTTGTTGAATGCCGCCATAATCTCGGCACAGAGTTTTTCTGCCATAGAGCGGCCGGAACGCTTGCGGGCGAATTGTATCATATTCTTCATCGAAAGGGAGACCTTTCTCTCCGGACGCAACTCTGTCGGCACCTGGAAGTTGGCACCACCGATACGACGTGACTTGACCTCAATCTGAGGGGTGACGTTCTCGAGAGCCTTCCTCCAAATATCGAGAGGAGCCTTGTCAGAATCTTTCATCTTCTCGCCTACCAAATCAATGGCATCGTAAAAAATAGAATACGCGATACTCTTCTTCCCCTGCAACATAAGATTGTTCACGAAACGGGTAACCTCCACGTCGTGAAACTTAGGATCAGGAAGTAGAATCCTCTTCTTAGGCTTTGCTTTTCTCATTGTTTTGAAAAATTAAAAGTTTAAACCATCCTTCAAACTTACTTCGGCCTCTTGGCACCGTAGAGGGAACGTGATTGGGTACGTCCTTCTACGCCAGCGGTATCCAAAGCTCCTCTAAGGATGTGGTAACGTACACCTGGAAGGTCCTTCACACGACCGCCGCGAACGAGCACGATTGAGTGCTCCTGCAGGTTGTGGCCCTCGCCAGGGATGTAGGCATTGACCTCTTTTGCGTTTGTAAGACGTACACGTGCAACCTTACGCATAGCTGAGTTAGGTTTCTTGGGTGTTGTTGTGTAAACACGAACGCACACGCCACGCTTCTGAGGGCAAGCATCCAACGCACGGGATTTCGATTTGATTTCGATAACCTCGCGTCCTTTGCGAACCAATTGTTGAATTGTTGGCATAAATGGTTGTTAATAAATGATAAAAATACAGCCCCCATATTTTTTGGGGGCTGCAAAGATAGTAAAAAATATTCAATTCACAAAGTTATCACCAATTATCTGACCTTCGCAAACTCGATATCTTTCTTTCCCCTTTCACCGAAGGCAGGGTCTTTCTGAGCGGCAGAAGCAATATTGGCGGCCGCTTCAGTCTTATTGCCACGACGTGCGGCAACAATCGCGCGGAGATAATCGGCACGTGCGTCCTCTCCCTTTATGGAAGCGGCGGCCTCATCGGTCTTTCCTACAAGCAGGTAAGCCACCGGCTTGTTGGGATCGTCATTGGCTGTCGCGGCGATTGCCTTGTCATATTTTGCCTGAAGCATATTGACGACACCGATGTTGGACCTCGACTCGGCAGTGTTTGCCTTCTCGAACAGGTCTTCGGCCTTGTTCCAGTTCTTCCTGCTCATCTCAATGAGTCCGCGGAGATTGATGACATCGGGATCATCCTCGCTGTTCAGACGGTTGAGACAAGCCTCGGCCTCTTCTGTCTTGCCGGCTTTGAAAGCCAGAACCGCAAGGTTGAATTTTGCCCTGTAAGAATCGAACTTCTCCACAGCATAATTGTAGAAATATTCCTTGCGGGCGCAATCATCATTTGTTGCGGCAAGTCTGAGAATGCCTTCTTCGTCAAGCTTGGAGATTTCCTTGCCGGCAAGTTCCTGAAGTTCCTCGAGAGAGTAGTTGCGGAATTCGAGATTCGTAACGAAACGGCTGCGGCGCAAATCAGGGAACACATCAGCCTTGAGTTCCGCATAAACCTTGGAAAGATTCTTGATTTCGCTTTCACGCACTGCAGGGTCGCTGTACATCGAAAGGACTCTGAGGATAAGGTCCTTGTCGGGGATGTCGGATTTGGAGACGGCATCCTTGAATCCTTCCCAGTCCTGACCGAGGCTCTGAACCTCGGGAGTACCCTCCATTCCTTTTCCCACAACCTTCCAAGCCTTCTCAGCGGCATCGGAACGCTTGTCGGAAAGTTTGTCGTTGAACTTCTTTCCTCCTTCGGGAGAAGTATAGGAAACAAGCTGGGTGCCCGTAATGGTGTAACGGTCGTTCTTCTTCAGTTCTTCTACAGCTTCCTGATAAGCCTTGATGGATTCGGACTTGAGCTGCTTCTTGCTGATGTATGAAGAATTGACCTTATACATCACCTGACCCTCGGCTGTCTCGTGAAGGACGTCCTGATAATTGTCCGCCTTATATGAGCTGAAGCCGTCAAGAAGAGCAAGCTGCTCGGTAGTGTTGACACCGTCAGCGACTTTTCTTGTGGGGAATTCAACAAGTTTCCCTCTGTAGGAAGCCTGTGCGCGGAGTTCCAGTCTGGAAACCTGCATACCTTCCCTGAATTCGAAGCACAAGCTTTTCTTGACTGTAGCGCCGGTCTTGGGAACCAGGACATTGTTCTCCTTAACCTTCTCGCCCTGGAACACCCACGGCTCTCCAGCAACTTCCCCGCCCTCATAAACGAGCACGGGTACCACATTGAGGACTGCCTTGGGATAAAAATATCCCTCCGGATAAGTGATGGTAATGTCTGCGGGAATCTCTCCGTTGACAAAAGTGAGCACCTCCGGATTACACTTGACGTTCACAAGGTCGGCTTTTGCCGCCATCTGCTCCGGAGTCATTCTGTTACAAGCCGCAAGTGCGAGGACTGCGCCGAGCACCGCGAAAAAATTGATATTTCTTTTCATACTGCAAAGATAAATAATTTTCCGTAAATTTGCACAGAATTTTATGGATACGCAAGAACTTCAGAAATTAAAGAATTCCTTTGACATCGTAGGAAACGATTCGGGGTTGAACAGAGCCCTGGAAACCGCGGCCATGGTCGCCCCCACAGACATCACCGTCCTCATTTCAGGAGAAAGCGGGACGGGAAAGGAAGTGCTTCCCCAGATAATTCACAAACTGAGCAGACGCAGAAACAACAGATATCTCGCCGTCAACTGCGGCGCCATACCTCCCGGCACAATCAACGCAGAGCTTTTCGGGCACGAAAAAGGCTCTTTCACCGGCGCCATCGGTGAAAGGAAGGGATATTTCGAAGAGGCTGACGGCGGCACGCTTTTTCTTGACGAAATCGGAGAACTGCCCAAAGAGACGCAGGCCCTCCTTCTGAGGGTTCTTCAAAGCGGGGAATTCATAAAGGTCGGATCTTCAAAGATTGAAAAGACTGACGTCCGCATCATTGCGGCCACCAATGTCAATCTGCTGGAAGCCGTGCATCAGGGCAAGTTCCGCGAGGACCTCTACTACCGTCTGTGCGCGGTGCAGATAAGGATGCCCGCCCTCCGGGACCGCAGGGAGGACATCTACCTGCTGTTCAGGAAATTCACCTCCGATTTCTCCGAGAAATACAACATCTGCAAAATATCCCTGTCCCACGATGCCATTACCCTTCTGAGGGATTACCGCTGGCCGGGGAACATACGTCAGCTCAAGAACGTCGCCGAGACGATAACCGCCCTCGAGTCCAAACCGGTGACTCCGGGAAGCGAGCGCATCGAACTGAGCTCCGCCGCAATCTCGGGATACCTCCCCGACGAGCAGGACAGCCTCCTGCCGGCTCCCGGCCCTGCTTCCCCGGGAAGGGGGAACGTCAGCGACGATGAAAAGAGAGCATTCGTGAAAGCCCTCTTCGACCTCAAGCAGGAAGTTGACAGACTGAGGAGAATCGTCGAAAGCAGTCCCCGCGCCGTTCAGCCCCCGGAAATGGAAAAACAGGCCGCAGATGATGCGGAATGGCAGGACCAGCAGGAGCAGCACGAGGTGCTGTCCATAAAGGAAAACCGTGCCGAACTGATTGAAAAGGCACTGGAAAAACACAACAGGAACGTGAAGGCCGCGGCGGCCGAACTCGGAATTTCCGAGAGGACGATATACCGCAAACTTGCTGAAAGGAAAAACAAATGAAAAGGATAGCGGCCATACTGATTGCTGCCCTGGCCCTGAGCGGGTGTGGGATTTATTCATTTTCCGGCACTTCAATACAGCCGGACGTGAACAGCATCACCATAGGATTCTTCGAATACAAGGCCCAGCGCGTAAACCCCACGCTGGCCAACGATATGACCGAGGAGCTCAAAAACAAGTTCCGCAGGCTCACCAGGCTGGAACAGATGGACGAAGACGGGGATCTCGAAATCACCGGGGCCATAACCGGATACGATGTGGTCGCTTCCGCCATCACCGCCAACGAAACGGCGGCGCAAAACCGTCTGACCATCTCTGTCAGCGTATCTTTCTCCAACAGGAAATACCCGGAAGACAACTTCGAGAACAAGTCTTTCTCGGCGTATGCCGAGTATGATTCGTCCAATTCGCTCGATGCGGTGGAAGCCTCTCTCTGCGCCGAGATTACAGAAAAGATTATCGAAGACATATTCAACGCTACGGTCGCACAATGGTAGAAAACGTCATCAAACTGAAGGAACTTAACCTTAAGGAGCTGAACGGGGTTGTGAACATCTATCCCTGGTACGGTGTCGCGCGCAAGGAGCTGTGCCGCCGTATGTCGGAGCTCGGGGAAGGGGCCTGGAGTGACGGGAAATATGCCGAAGCGGCCCTTTATGTGGTATCGCGGCGGATAATCGCCCGGCTTGCCGGAAAGGGAAGGGAGACCGATTATTCCGACGGCAGCATCAAGGGGATTATCCGTTCCAATTTCTCCGGGAAGGAGGAGTCCGGCGTAATTCTGGCCGGAGGCGATTACTTCAGCCAGAGCCAATACGATGTGGTAAAGCAGGCTGACGACAACATTTTCTCTTCTTTCGCCAGACAGGCAAGCGATGCCGGCGACATAGAGGTGGACACGCAGGAATGCGTCGGTTTCTGCACCGAGACCCTTGCGGAAATATACGGGGAACAGGGATATTACGAACAGGCAAAAGACATTTATTCAAAACTTAGTTTGCTATATCCGGAAAAAAGTGTTTACTTTGCATCCCTTATTGAGAAATTAAACAACAAAAGCAAGATATGAACGCATTATTTACCATTCTTACCGTTCTCATCGTCATAGCCGCCATTCTTCTCATACTGGTGGTTCTCCTCCAGAACGGAAAGGGAGACGGCCTAGCCAGCAATTTCGTGGCAGGAAACCAGACTTTCGGCGTACGTCAGACAGCCGACATCCTTGAAAAAATCACCTGGGGTCTTGTGGTGGTGATTCTCGTTGCATCCATCGCGGCAAGCTTCACCTCCAGAAGCAAAGTCGGTGACGGCATCGACATCACGGACAGAATCGAGAACACAAGCACTGAACAGCAGCCAGCCTTCCCCACGGCTCCCATCGAGACCGAAGCTCCCACTGCGGAATAGCGGCATCCCGCTGACATTTTGTCAGTGGAATATAATTTGACCTTTCACGGTTGCCCTCTTGTGGGCAGCCGTTTTTTTATGGAAAACAAGTATGAATTTCTGAGCAAATACGCCATCGACCTCAATGAGGCGGCGGCGAAAGGCAAACTCGATCCCGTAATAGGTCGGGACGAGGAGATAAGGAGAGTCCTGCAGATTCTTTCCCGCAGGACAAAGAACAACCCGATTCTGGTGGGAGAACCCGGCGTGGGCAAGACGGCCATATCCGAAGGCATCGCCACAAAAATAGTCAACGGGCAGGTTCCCGAGAATCTGAAAAGCCGCAAGGTTTTCTCTCTCGATATGGGAGCGCTGATAGCCGGTGCCAAATATCAGGGAGAATTCGAGGAGAGGCTGAAAGGCGTAGTGAAGGAGGTTGTGGAGAGCAACGGCGAGATTATCCTCTTCATAGACGAAATCCACACCCTTGTAGGCGCGGGGCGCTCTTCCGGGGCGATGGATGCATCCAACATCCTGAAACCGGCACTGGCGCGGGGAGAGTTGCGCACAATCGGCAGCACTACCCTCGACGAATACCAGAAGTACTTTGAGCAGGACAAGGCGCTGGAGCGGCGTTTCCAGAAAGTTATGGTTGACGAGCCCTCGCCCGCCGAGAGCATCGCCATCCTCCGGGGTCTCAAGGAGAAATACGAGAATCACCACAAAGTGAGCATCGAAGACGATGCGCTCATCGCCGCCGTGAACCTCAGTCACCGCTACATCAACAACCGTTTCCTGCCGGACAAGGCCATCGACCTCGTGGACGAGGCCGCCTCGAAACTGCGTCTGGAGATGAATTCCGTCCCCGAACCCATCGACGACCTGGATTGCCGGATAAGGCAGCTGGAGATAGAAAAGGAAGCCGTCAAACGGGAAGGTACGACCATCAAGAGCGAAAAAATCGAACAGGAGTTGAAGGAATGCAAGGCGCAGCGGGAAAAACTGGCCGGAAAGTGGGAGAACGAAAAAGGTATCATCACCGAACTCAACGACAAGAGGCAGGAGATCGAAGACATAAAACGGGAGGCGACCATCGCCGAACGCGGCGGAGACTACGGCAAAGTGGCGGAACTGCGCTACGGGAAGATGGCGTCAATACAGTCCCGGATTGACGAGCTGACCCGGAAGCAGGCGGAAATCAAAGATCCCATCATCACCGAAGCCGTCACGCCGGAAGACATCGCCGAAGTCGTGGCCCGCTGGACGGGAATTCCCGTCAACAGAATGCTGGAAGGCGAAAAAGAAAAACTCCTCCGGATGGAAGAAACCCTACACAGGCGGGTTGTGGGCCAGGACAAGGCCATAGCCGCCGTATCCGATGCGGTACGCCGTTCCCGGGCCGGACTCAGCAACGAGCACAGGCCGATAGGTTCCTTCCTCTTCCTCGGGACTACCGGTGTCGGCAAGACGGAGCTCGCCAAGGCTCTGGCCGAATTTCTGTTCAACGATGAGTCGATGATGACCAGAATCGATATGAGCGAATATCAGGAGAGTCATACAGTCAGCCGTCTGGTGGGAGCGCCTCCGGGATACGTAGGATACGACGAGGGCGGGCAGCTGACCGAGGCGGTGAGAAGAAAGCCTTATTCGGTGATTCTTCTGGACGAGATAGAAAAGGCCCACCCCGACGTCTTCAACATACTGCTTCAAGTGCTTGATGACGGCCGCCTTACCGACAACAAGGGACGCACGGTGGACTTCAAGAACACGATACTCATTATGACCTCCAACCTCCGCGAGGAGGAGCTGAAACAGAGGATGAGGCCGGAATTCCTCAACAGGATAGACGAGACGGTGGTGTTCGATGCCCTGACCAAGGAGGATATCAGGGCCATTGTCCGCATCCAGATGGACATCCTCCGGAAAAAACTGGCGGAAGACAACGTGAACCTCAGCTTCACCGGAGCATTCGAAGACGATATGGTCGAGAACGGATATGACCCCGAATACGGTGCAAGACCTGTCAAAAGGCTTATCCAGCGCGAACTGGTGAACCAGCTTGCGCGGGAGATACTCGAAGGCCGCATCCACAGGGACACGGCCATCGAAGTGGATGCGTATGAAGGTCAGACCGTCATACGCAATTCTCAGTAAATCAGCGGACTTCTATCACGGAGCCGTGGTCGCGCACCACGGCTTCTTTCCATTTGTCCGTATAGCCGGGCTGCTCAATCCCGTCCGGAATAACCTCGCTGTACTCCGTATGCCTGAACGAACCGTCCCCGTTCTGAGCCTTCACGTTGCCGTCTATGAACTTGACGAGAAGGTCCTGCTCCAGTTTCACCCATTCGTCAAACTGCTTTTGCGCTGTGTCAACCGTATAGTTCGTGAGCCCTCTGAGCACCCTCCTGACGGCGCAGCGACGTCCGGGATGCCTGCCTGAACGTCCGTTGTAAACCTTCAGGAGCAGATTGTCAATTTCCGGAACCCTGTTGAACATCTGGTCGTTCTCGAAGGCATCGACTGCCTTCCTGACGAATGGGGCCATATGGTTGTACATCCTGTAGCAGGCGTTTGCAACCCTGTTGCACACCCAGAACTGCGATGTGGCGCTGTATTTCAGGAGATTGCCGTTTCCTACCCGCAGGCATTCGGGAACCTTTTTCGTATTCACGTAAATCGGAGTGAGGTAGGACGTGGCTGCATCGTCGCAACCGAACCACAGGAGGGCTCCGATAGTGTCCGGAAGCCATCCCCGGGCCTGTGCCACAAACCAGAAACCGGTCTGCTGAGTCGCTATCGCCCTCTCGTTGCAGTAGGTTTTGCCTTCCCAATCGAAGTCCATCGGCCTCCATCTGTAAGGCAGGGCGTTTCCGCCTGCCCCGATGTCTGTGGTCATATCCATTGGAGTGCCCTCAAAGTGGTCTCTCATCACGTCGGCAACATCCTTGACGGTGATTTTCTCCGAAGGCTTCACGAAAAGAGGCATCTCCCCCGTCAGATCATATCCCATCGCATAGTTCAGCCAGTCGGATGCCGGACGGCTGATTTCCTTTCCGTCCTCCTCCCAGGTGAACTGTCCGTCGCAGAGGATGTTGAATGCACTCCAGGCACGGGCGTCGCAGGCGCGGGCTCCTCCGAAGTCGAGGGGGTTGTATGCGTCACGGAAACTGAAATCCGCGTCAGGACCGTCGAACCATCCCTTTTCGCGGGCGAATGATATCACGTCCGGGGCGAAAAGACAGTTCTCGGGATCGTCCTGGGGGAAGCGTGTGATTCTGGCCTGATTGGCGTGGGCGCAGATATATCCGTCCGGAATGCGGCGAGCCACCCATACTATTCCTTTGTTGTCCGATCCCTTGCCCGCAATGTCCATCACCCAGGCCTCATCCTTGTCGGCGATGCTGAATGTCTCGCCTCCGGAAGGATAACCGTACTCATTGGCCAGGGACACGATGGTCTGAATGGCTTCGCGTGCAGTGGAGGCTCTCTGCAGCGCTATGTATATCAGCGAACCGTAATCCGTTGTGCCGGTGGTGTCCACCTGCTCCCGGCGTCCTCCCCAGGTGGTCTCCCCGATTATGAGCTGATGCTCGTTCATATTGCCCACCGTCTGGAACGTATGGGCGACCTGGGGTATCTCCCCGAGAGGCTTGGAACTGTCCCATTCCGTGATGCGGAGCATCTCCCCCGCCTTGTAGTCAGCGGCTTTGCGGAAATACAGCTCGCCGTAGAGAGAATGGGAATCCGCGGAATAGGAAACCATACAGGAACCGTCCGCGCTTGCTCCTTTGGTCACTATCACATTGGTACACGCATACGCGCGAGCTCCCGCCACCAGCAAAAGCATCGCAATCAGATATGGGATTTTTCTCATTTCTTATTAAATTTGCAGTTGTATGACACACAAAGTTATAAAATATTTTTTCATCTGTCTCCTTTTTTCCCTGCCTTTCAATCTGTTCGGACAGGAAATGTCGAAGGAGGAGATGGACCGCGAGAAGAAGTTCCGGGAAGGAATCGACAAATTGGTGGAGAACTATGAGAATGACCTCAAGCTTGAAGGCTGGCAGGTTTTCTATGTGGACTCCATACTGACCCACGACTACACGGCTATGAATGAAGAGATGAAACAGATGAGCAGCGCCAAAGTGGAGAATCCGGACCTTTATCAGGTGGTTCAGGACAAATGGATGGAGCAGATTTACAACTCCTTCCATAAGATTCTGGACGAAAAGCAGTGGGCCAGATACCTGAAGAACGGTGCATCCAGGGACAAGAAGAACAGGGATAAAAGAGCAGCAAAAAGAACAGCAAAATGATAAGGGAAGACATAGACAGGATTGTCTCGGAAATTGAGGCGCTCAAATGCAAGACACAGAAGGACGTGGAGGAAGCCAGGATCCGTTTCCTCGGCAAGAAAGGTGAAATCACGGCTCTCTTCGATGAATTCAGAACCGTTGACAAAGCCATCAAGGCGGAATTCGGCCGTCCGCTCAACGAATTGAAACAGAAAGCGCTCGCACGCATCGAGGAACTCAGGGACAGCGTCGGGTCGGACACTGCGGCCGGTGGTCCGAAGCAGGACCTCAGTATGCCGGGAGAACCGGTAACGCTCGGTTCAAGGCATCCGGTATCGATTGTCCGTCAGGAGGTTGTGGATATTTTCCGAAAATTCGGTTATGACGTGGCGGAAGGTCCGGAGATTGAAGATGACTATCACGTGTTCGAGGCTCTCAATTTCCCACCCAATCATCCGGCCCGCGATATGCAGGACACCTTCTTCGTGTCGGCAGGACACCTCAATCCCCTGCTGCTCAGGACGCACACGTCCAGCGTTCAGGTACGCTCGATGGAGAGTATGAAACTCCCCATCCGCGTGATATGCCCGGGGCGCGTTTTCCGCAACGAAGCCATCAGCGCCCGCGCTCACTGCATTTTCCATCAGGTTGAAGGCCTGTACGTTGACGAGAACGTGACGTTCGCAGACCTCAAGCAGGCAATTCTTCTGTTCGCCCGCGAAATGTTCGGGCCCGAAACACAAATAAGGATGAGGCCTTCATACTTCCCGTTCACGGAACCGTCGGCAGAAGTTGACGTGAGTTGCAACATCTGCCACGGCAAGGGGTGCAACGTCTGCAAGGGCACCGGCTGGCTCGAGATTATGGGATGCGGAATGGTAGATCCAAACGTGCTGGAGGCCTCCGGCATAGACTCCGGGAAGTACAGCGGCTTCGCTTTCGGCATGGGGCTGGAGAGAATCGCGATGCTCAAGTGGCAGGTGAATGACCTCCGCCATTACTTTGAAAACGATATGCGCTTCCTTCAGGAATTCGCGACGGCTCCGGAAGTCTGACATTTCGGTAGAGATTTGTCGCATTTTTTTTGGAGATTGTAAATTTCGTTGTATATTTGCAGTCCCAATCGCGGAAATAGCTCAGTTGGTAGAGCGCAACCTTGCCAAGGTTGAGGTCGCGGGTCCGAATCCCGTTTTCCGCTCCAAAGCCACTCTAACGAGTGGCCTTTGATTTAAAAGACAACCATTTGGTGTAACTGAATGTGGTAAGACTGGAGAGGTGGGTGAGTGGCTGAAACCACCGGTTTGCTAAACCGACGTACTGAGCAATTGGTACCACGAGTTCGAATCTCGTCCTCTCCGCA